>NZ_DCAN01000019.1:284904-321706 GCF_002311545.1 Sulfitobacter sp. UBA1132
GGTGACTTCGGCGGTGCGGTAGCCTTCGGTGCCAGAAGGGGTCATGACCCAATGCGACAGCCTGTCGATCAGGTTGCCGAGTTTTGCATCCGACCAATCGGCGAGGTTGCCGCCAAGGTCCATGATCCCCGCAAGATGATCCACCAGCCGCGCGGGCAGGTGGTGGGAAAGCTCTGTCGTCAGGTTGCGGCGGCCATAGGTCTGGCGTTGGCTGCGCAGCCTGGTCAGCAGATCACTGTCGGGCAACAGGTTCACCGTGATCGGCGCGCCTTCGGTCCAGTAGCTTGAAGCTTGCAGTACGGCAGGGCCGGAGAGGCCACGGTGGGTGAACAGCAAGGCTTCGTCAAAGGCGGGGCCTTGGGCAGCCACCCGCGCGGGCGTTGCGGTGCCGGATATGGGCGCGAAACGGGCGTCGGTAAAGGTGAAGGGCACCAGCCCCGCCCGCGTGTCGGTGACGGGGATGCCCATCTGCGCGGCGATCTCGTAGGCGCGCCCCGTCGCCCCCATCTTGGGGATGGATTTCCCGCCAGAGGCAACGACAAAGTTGCGCGTGGTGATCGGCGTGGTGCCGTCGGGCGTGTGCAAGGTCATGCTATATCCGGCATCACGCGCGGCGATATCGGTCAGCGTGCTGTGCAGCCGCAGGTCAACACCGGCTTTTTGCATCAGGCCGCGCAGCATGGCGACGATCTCTTTGGCGGAAGTGTCGCAGAAGAGCTGGCCGAGGGTCTTTTCGTGCCACGTGATCCCATGTGCGTCTACCAGTTCGATGAAATCCCACTGAGTATAACGCGCCAGCGCCGATTTGGCGAAATGGGGGTTGGCGCAGATGAAGGCATCCGGCGTGCAGTGCATATTGGTGAAATTGCAGCGCCCGCCGCCCGAAATGCGGATTTTCTCGCCCGGTGCTTTGGCGTGATCCACGACCAGTACCGATCCGCCCGCGTGGGCCGCGCACATCATGCCTGCGGCCCCTGCACCTAAAATTACCGTGTCATATTGCATGGCCCCGCCATAGCCCCCGCCACGCAAGCCGGTCAAGTGGCCGTGAGCGGGGTGGTAACCCGGCGCATGAACACTAATTCCGTGAGAGACGAAGCAATTAAAGGAGAGACCCGATGAACGTATTGGACGCAGGCAACGCATTTCCGAAACTGACAGTGGCAGAGCTGCAAGGCGGCATGTTGACCCTTGGCACCCCGCGGGGCGCCAATGACTGGCAGCTGGTGGTCGTCTATCGCGGTCTGCATTGCCCGATCTGCAAAAAGTACCTGTCGACGCTGGACGGGCTGGTCGCGGATTTCAACAAGGCAGGTGTGGACGTTGTTGCCGTATCGGGTGATCCGAAAGACAAGGCGCGCGAGATGGCGCAAGAGCAGGATCTATCCCTGACCATCGGCTATGACATGAGCATCGCACAGATGCGCGAACTGGGGCTCTATGTCTCTGACCCGCGCAGCCCGCAAGAAACCGATCAGCCCTTCGCAGAGCCCGGCGTCTTCGTGGTGAACGGCGACGGCAATATCCAGATCCTCGACATCTCGAACGCGCCCTTCGCGCGGCCTGATCTGGAGGGGCTGCTGAACGGGATCAAGTTTGTGCGTGACAACGACTATCCGATCCGCGGCACGCACGCCGGGGCATAGGCAGCTTTGCGCGGGGCTGGTTAAAACAGACTAGCCCCGCGTGACCTTTCGCGCTACACTGCAAGCTAGACCCCGAAAAGGGGCGGAACGAGGCAGTGTAAGGCAGGTCCCATGACAGAAATGGTCTATGGCGCGGTTCCCGTTCGGGATGGCGAACCGATTCTTCCCAAATGGTGGCGTACGATCGACAAATGGGCGATGTCCTGCATCCTCCTGCTGTTTGCCGTGGGCATGTTGCTGGGGCTGGCGGCCTCTCCGCCGTTGGCCGCGAAAAACGGCTTTGACTCTTTTCACTATGTGCAGCGACAGGCTGTTTTCGGTGTGCTTGCCGTGATTGCCATGGTGCTGACGTCGATGATGACGCCCGTGATGGTGCGGCGTCTGGCGATCGTCGGCTTTCTGGTGTCCTTTGTGGCGCTGGCCTTGCTGCCGTTCTTTGGCACCGACTTTGGCAAAGGCGCTGTGCGCTGGTATTCCATGGGCTTTGCGTCCTTCCAGCCGTCAGAGTTCCTCAAGCCCGGTTTTGTCGTTGTGGCGGCGTGGATGATGGCGGCCGCGCTCGAGATCAACGGCCCTCCGGGCAAAACGTGGTCCTTTGCGCTGTGTATTTCCATCGTCCTGATGCTGGCATTGCAGCCCGACTTTGGTCAGGCCTGTCTGGTCCTGTTCGGCTGGGGGGTCATGTATTTCGTAGCCGGTGCGCCGCTGGTGCTGCTGGTGGGCATGGCCGGGCTGGTCGTCTTGGCGGGGACTTTTGCCTATTCCAACTCTGAACACTTTGCCCGCCGGATTGATGGGTTCCTGTCGCCCGACATCGATCCGCGCACGCAGCTTGGCTATGCCACCGATGCGATCCGCGAAGGCGGTCTGTTCGGGGTCGGCGTGGGCGAGGGGCAGGTGAAATGGTCGCTGCCCGATGCGCATACCGATTTCATCATCGCCGTTGCTGCCGAAGAATACGGCCTGATCCTCGTGATGTGTGTGATTGCGCTTTATGCCGTAATCGTTGTGCGGTCGCTGCTGCGTCTGGTGCGCGAGCGGGATCCCTTTATTCGTCTGGCCGGCACCGGTCTGGCCTGCATGTTCGGCGTGCAGGCGATGATCAACATGGGCGTGGCCGTGCGGCTGCTGCCCGCCAAGGGTATGACGCTGCCTTTCGTCAGCTACGGCGGGTCGTCGGTGATTGCCTCTGGCATCGCCGTGGGCATGTTGCTGGCGTTTACCCGTACACGACCACAGGGCCAGATCTCTGATCTATTGGGCCGGAGCCGTGCCCGATGACGGCGCCGCTGCTGGTCATCGCCGCAGGGGGGACAGGCGGGCATATGTTTCCCGCCCAAGCGCTTGCCGAAGTCATGCTGGCACGGGGTTGGCGGGTAAAGCTGTCCACCGACGCGCGGGGTGCGCGCTATACCGGCGGTTTCCCCGAGGCGGTCGAGATTCAGCAGGTCAGCAGCGCCACTTTCGCGCGCGGCGGTCTGGTGGCCAAGGCCATCGCGCCGTTTCGTATTCTGGGCGGTGTGCTTGGCGGTGTCTTTGGTATGCTGCGCGACAAGCCCGATGTGGTTGTCGGCTTTGGCGGGTATCCGTCGATCCCCGCGCTGACAGCGGCCTGGGTGCTGCGCAAGCCCCGGATGATCCATGAACAGAATGGCGTGCTCGGTCGGGTCAATGATCTGTTTTCCAAACATGTCGATGCCGTGGCCTGCGGCACATGGCCGACCACATTGCCCGATGGTGTCAGCGCCGAGCACACCGGCAATCCGGTGCGTGCCGCGGTGCTGGAGCGTGCGGGCGCGGGCTATATCGCGCCGGGTGACTACCCGATGGAGCTCTTGGTGATGGGCGGCAGCCAGGGCGCGCGCATCTTGAGCGAGGTGATCCCCCCCGCCATCGCCGATCTGCCGATGGAACTGCTGCGCAACATCCGCGTCAGCCATCAGGCGCGGGACGAGGATGGCCAGCGGGTCGCAACCTTTTACGCCGAGAACGGGATCAATGCCGATGTGCAACCGTTTTTCCATGACGTGCCGCGGCGCATGTCCGAAGCTCAACTGGTGATCAGCCGCGCTGGCGCGTCCAGCGTTGCCGATATCTCTATCATCGGGCGGCCGTCGATCCTGATCCCCTTTGCCGCGGCGACAGGCGATCATCAGACGGCCAATGCCCGTGGATTGGTGGACGCCGGTGCCGCGATCATGGTGCCCGAAAACATGGCCAACCCCGACAGTCTGCGGGCCCAGATCGAAATGGTGCTGACCCATGCAGAGGGCGCGCAGCAGATGGCGCGGGCCGCCCTGTCTGTCGCCAAGCCGGACGCCGCAGAAGAACTCGCCCAGATGGTGGAAACCCTGGCAACCGAAGGAAAGAAACGATGAACGCAGCCACGAAACTTCCCACCGATGTGGGCCCGATCCATTTCGTGGGTATTGGCGGTATCGGCATGTCCGGCATTGCCGAGGTGTTGTTGAATCACGGCTACCGCGTGCAGGGGTCGGACCTGAAATCGACCAAGATCACCGACCGTCTGGTGGACCTTGGCGCGACGGTGTTCGAAGGGCAGGAGGCCGCGAATATCGAAGGGGCCGCGGTTGTCGTGATCTCTTCGGCGATCAAGCCGGGCAACCCTGAACTGGATGCCGCACGGGTGGCGGGCCTTCCCATCGTGCGCCGCGCCGAGATGCTGGCAGAGCTGATGCGCCTGAAATCCAACATTGCGGTGGCCGGAACCCACGGCAAGACCACCACAACGACGATGGTGGCCGAACTGCTGGTCAACGGCGGGATCGACCCGACGGTTGTGAACGGCGGGATCATCCATGCTTACGGGTCGAATGCACGCATGGGGCAGGGCGAATGGATGGTGGTCGAGGCGGATGAATCCGACGGCACCTTCAACCGTCTGCCCGCGACCATTGCCATCGTGACCAATATCGACCCCGAGCATATGGAGCATTGGGGCGACTTCGATACCCTGCGCAAAGGGTTTCTGGATTTCGTCTCGAACATTCCTTTCTACGGGCTGGCGGTCTGCTGCATTGACCACCCCGAGGTGCAGGCTTTGGTCGGCAAGATCACCGACCGCCGCGTGATGACCTATGGCTTTAACACCCAAGCCGATGTGCGCGCGATCAACCTGCACTACAAGGCGGGCGTGGCGCATTTCGATATCATGTTCCAGACCGAAGGCATCACGATCAAGGATTGCAGCCTGCCGATGCCCGGAGATCACAACGTGTCAAACGCGATGGCGGCGGTTGCCGTGTCGCGCCACCTTGGCATGAAAACCGAAGAAATCCGTGCCGCGCTTGCCGGGTTCGGCGGCGTGAACCGTCGCTTTACCAAAGTGGGCGAAGTGGATGGCGTGACGATCATCGACGACTACGGTCATCACCCGGTCGAGATTACCGCCGTGCTGAAAGCCGCACGTCAGGCCACCGAAGGGCGCGTGATCGCGGTCCACCAGCCCCACCGCTACAGCCGTTTGCACCACCATTTCGAGGAATTCTGCGCCTGTTTCAACGATGCCGATGTTGTTGGCATCGCCGAGGTCTATGCCGCAGGCGAGGCCCCGATCGAGGGGGCAGGGCGCGATGATCTGGTCGCAGGGTTGATCCGTCATGGTCACCGCCACGCCCGCGCCGTCCAAAGCGAGGATGATCTGGCGCGGCTGGTCCGCGAACAGGCAGGGCCGGGGGATATGGTTGTCTGCCTTGGGGCAGGGACAATCAGCACCTGGGCCAACGCCTTGCCTGCCGCGCTTGAATCCTTGAAGAAGGAAGCCGTTTGAATGGCGCGGACCCCATCATACGGGGGCCGGTCATGACCTTGCTTTGGGCTTGCATCCTGTGGGTCTTTTGCTCGGCCACGGTGGCGACGCTGCCCATGCGCCTGCAATATATTCCCGGTGTGATCCTGCTGATCGCCGCACCGGTGCTGATCATCCTGATCGGTCTTCAGGTGGGCTGGCTCTATAGCCTGCTTGCTCTTGCTGCCTTTGTGTCCATGTTCCGCAATCCCTTGCGCTTTTTGCTGGCCAAGCTGCGCGGACAAAACCCGGAGGTTCCAAAATGAGTATATCACTGGTTCTTGCCTGTTTTTGGGCGGTCGTTGCCAATGTGTTGGCCATGACGCCCAGTTCTGACCAGCATTGGCGCAGCGCTTATATGTTGATTGCCGTCGGCATCCCCGTCCTGGGGTTTGTCACCATGCAGCATGGCCCTTGGGTCGGGATGCTGGTACTTGCGGGAGGCTGTTCGGTGTTGCGCTGGCCGGTGATCTATCTGATGCGCTGGCTGCGCGGTGCCGCTGTGCGGAATGCTGCAAAGTGAACCTGACGCTGGTGATCCTGATCAGCATCCTCGTGGTGTGGATGCTTGCCGCGGGCTGGTGCGGTCTGATGCGCCGGTATGGCGGCTTTGTGCTGGTCCTGCTGGCGGGGCTCGCGCTGAACTGGGCGTGGATGATCTGGGGCCTTGGCGCGAAACCGCTGGAGCGTCCGGTATTCATGGCGCAAATCGCTGCCGCGGGCTATGCGGTCTGCGCGTTTCTTGCCGGATGGCTGGCCGGCCGTATCACGCGCGAGCTGCGGGCGAACCGGCCTGATTGATTGGGCGGTTTTTGGCGCGCTTCGGGCGCATGTGGAAAATTGACCTCCCTCCCAAAGCGGGCTAGGCGATGGACATGACAGATATTTCCTTTCCCGATATGCGCGGTAAGCTGACGCAAAACCGCCCCTTGGCTGATCTGACCTGGCTGCGCGTGGGCGGCCCTGCTGACTATTTTTACCAGCCTGCCGATGCCGATGATCTGGCGGCTTTCATGAAGGCGCTGCCCGCCGATGTCGTGGTCATGCCGATGGGGGTCGGGTCGAATGTGATCGTGCGCGACGGCGGCTTGCGGGCTGTGGTGATCCGGCTGGGGCGCGGGTTCAACACCATCAGTTGCGAGGATGGAATCGTCACCGCAGGTGCCGCGGCGCTGGACGCCCATGTCGCGCGCAAGGCAGCGGATGCGGGGCTGGACCTGACCTTCCTGCGCACAATCCCGGGTAGCATTGGCGGCGCGGTACGGATGAACGCGGGCTGCTATGGTGCCTATACTGCTGATTATTTCATCAGCGCAGACGCGATCACCCGCACAGGCGAAAAGGTCACGCTTGGGCCGGACGATCTGCAATTTGCCTATCGCCAGACCGCTTTGCCAGACGGGTATGTCATCACCGCTGCCCGTTTCGCGCCCCCCAAGGGCGACGCCGAGGCGTTGCACGCGCGGATGGAGGACCAGCTGCGCAAACGGGACGAAACCCAACCCACCAAGGACCGCAGCGCGGGGTCGACGTTCCGCAATCCGGCGGGGTTTTCCAGCACGGGGCAGGCGGATGACCGCCATGATCTGAAGGCGTGGAAGGTCATTGACGACGCCGGCTTGCGCGGTGCCACCTTGGGTGGCGCGCAGATGAGCCCGAAACACCCCAACTTCCTGATCAATACGGGTTCCGCGACGGCAGCAGACCTTGAAGCATTGGGTGAAATGGTGCGAAAAAAGGTTTACGATTCCAGCGGGATTACGCTAGAGTGGGAAATTATGCGGATCGGCGAAAAATAAACGTTCGAGCGTCATGATTTTGGGCCGCTAAAAGGCCCGGAACAGAATGAATAAGGGTCGCAACAGGCCCGTTTAAAAAGGCAGATTGAGTGGGATTGTCGAGCAGGACACCCCCGAGAGTTGCAGTATTGTTGGGTGGCCCCTCGGCGGAACGCGAGGTGTCTCTGTCAACAGGGCGCGCCTGCGCAGCGGCTTTGCGGGACCGGAGTTTCGAAGTCATCGAGGTCGATTGCGGCCCCGACCTTTGTGCCGATCTGGGCGCTGCTCAACCCGATGTCGTTCTGAATTGTCTGCATGGCCGCTGGGGCGAAGACGGCTGCGTTCAGGGTTTGCTGGAATGGATGGGCCTGCCCTACACACACTCCGGCGTGCTGGCCTCCGCCCTTGCGATGGACAAACAGCGCAGCAAAGAAGTTTTTCGTGCCGCGGGTTTGCCTGTCGTGGAAAGCTTGATCGTATCGGCGGCGACCGTGCGGGGATCGCATGTGATGGACCCGCCCTATGTGGTCAAGCCGAACAACGAAGGGTCATCCGTCGGTGTTTACCTTGTCGAGATTGAAAACAACGGCCCGCCACAGTTGGATGATGCCATGCCTGCCGAGGTCATGGTCGAGAAATTCATCCCCGGTCGCGAGCTGACCACCACCGTGATGGGCGAACGTGCGCTGACCGTGACCGACATCCAAACGACGGGTTGGTATGATTACGACGCCAAATACAAGGCGGGCGGGTCGACCCATGTGGTCCCTGCCGATATCCCGCACGAGATTTTTGAACTCTGCATGGATTACGCCCTGCGGGCGCATAACGCGCTTGGCTGTCGCGGTGTCAGTCGCACGGATTTCCGTTGGGATGAAAGCAAGGGGGCAGCGGGGCTGTTCCTGCTGGAAACCAATACCCAGCCCGGCATGACCCCCACGTCGCTGTCGCCCGAACAGGCGCAGGCGGTTGGCATTTCCTTTGGCGAGCTCTGCGCCTGGATGGTCGAGGACGCGTCATGCAATCGTTGATCAAACGCGTCAAACCCGCCAAGCCGGCCAAGGCAGATCCCGCACCGTCACGTTGGGCATGGCGCATGCAGCGCTTGATGCTGACGCCGACGTTCCGTTTCGGGCTGCGCGTCGGGGTGCCGTTCTGTTTGGCCTTGGCAGCGGGGACAATCTATCTGTCGGACGAAGCACGGCGCGGCCAGTTGGCCGATGTCTATGCCAATGCCCGCACTAGCATCCAGCAGCGCCCCGAATTCATGGTCAAGCTGATGGCGATTGATGGTGTCGAAGGCGTTTTGGCCGCCGACGTGCGTGCCGCTGTACCTGTCGAATTTCCAACCAGTTCCTTTGATCTTGATCTGCCTGCATTGCGGCAGGCGATCACCGATCTTCCCGGCGTCAAGCAGGCGTCGCTGCGGGTGAAGCCGGGCGGCGTGTTGCAGGTGTCGGTACAGCCACGGGTGCCGGTCGCCGTTTGGCGTAGCCAGGACGGGCTGCTGCTGATCGACGCCGAGGGAAGCCCCATCGGCCAGCTTGCATCGCGCGGCGATCGCACGGACCTGCCCTTGGTGGTAGGCGAGGCGGCGAACCAGCGTGTGAGCGAAGCGCTTGAATTGATCCGCACGGCGGCTCCGTTGGGGGAGCGGCTGCGCGGTTTGGTACGCATGGGAGAGCGGCGATGGGATGTCGTTCTTGACCGTGAACAGCGTATCTTGCTGCCCGAAACCCAGGCCGTTCAGGCGCTGGAGCGGGTGATCGCGCTGGAAGGCGCACAGGATGTGCTGGCCCGCGACGTCGCGCGGGTAGACATGCGGTTGGCCCAACGGCCCACCGTGCAAATGAACAAGGACGCCACACAAGAATTGTGGCGCATCAGGCAGATTTCGGGACAGTGAAAAGATGATGGACCTATACGATAGTCAGCGATCCATGCGCCACATGCGTAAGCTTGCGATGCAACGCGGCGTGGTGGCTATTCTGGATGTGGGCACGTCAAAGATCGCCTGCCTGGTGCTGCGGTTTGACGGCACGGGCCGCGTCTCTGAAGAGGGCGAAATCGGGTCGCTCGCGGGGCAATCCGGTTTTCGTGTGATCGGGGCTGCGACCACCCGGTCGCGCGGGGTCCGCTTTGGCGAGATCTGCGCCATGCAGGAAACCGAACGCGCTGTGCGTACCGCGCTGCAGGCGGCGCAGAAAATGGCCAACATCCGTGTGGATCACGTGATCGCCTGTTTCTCGGGGGCTGAACCGCGCAGCTACGGTCTGGATGCGGCGCTGGATCTGGAAGGGCAGGTCGTGTCCGAGCAGGATGTCGCGCAGGTTCTGGCCAATTGCGACGTGCCCGAATACGGCGAGGGCCGTGAAGTGCTGCATGCCCAGCCGGTGAACTTTGCGCTGGATAACCGGTCGGGCCTGTCCGATCCGCGCGGCCAGTTGGGCAATACCCTGTCGGTCGATATGCATATGCTGACCGTGGACGCGGCGGCGGTTCAACACCTTGCCCATTGCATCAAACGCTGTGACCTCGAACTGGCGGGCGTTGCGTCTTCGGCCTATGTCTCGGGGATTTCATCGCTGGTCGAGGACGAACAGGAACTTGGTGCCGCCTGTATCGATCTTGGCGGCGGGTCGACCTCTGTTTCGATCTTCATTCGCAAACACATGATCTACGCCGACAGCGTGCGCATGGGCGGGGATCACATCACCTCTGACATCTCTATGGGGTTGCAGGTGCCGACGGCCAATGCTGAACGGATCAAGACCTTCTATGGCGGGGTGCATGCGACAGGCATGGACGACCGCGAGATGATTGATATCGGTGGCGACACCGGTGATTACGAGCACGACCGTCGCACCGTGAGCCGCGCCGAGCTGATCGGCATCATGCGCCCCCGTGTCGAAGAAATTCTGGAAGAAGTCCGCGCCCGTCTGGATGCCGCGGGCTTTGACCACCTGCCAAGCCAGCAGATCGTGCTGACCGGCGGCGGCAGTCAGATTCCGGGCCTTGATGGTCTGGCAAGCAAGATTTTGGGCCAACAGGTCCGTTTGGGCCGCCCGCTGCGCGTGCATGGCCTGCCACAAGCCGCAACCGGTCCGGGTTTCGCCTCTGCTGTAGGGTTGGCGCTGTTTGCCGCGCACCCGCAAGACGAGTGGTGGGACTTCGACATTCCCGCCGACCGCTACCCATCCCGGTCGTTGAAGCGCGCTGTCAAGTGGTTCCGCGACAACTGGTAACCCCCAGATGCGGTGCGCGCGTCGAAATCATGAGAAAACCGGCAAAAAAACGCCCATATAATGTGTCAAAACCGTGTTTTCTAGGTGACGCATGGGCGTTCTCCCTATACAATAAGGGGGATTGCACAAAAAATGCTCCGTAAGCGAGCTAAACAATACAGGCGGATGGCTCATGACCCTTAATCTTTCAATGCCCGGACAGGGCGACCTGAAACCCCGCATCACAGTGTTTGGTGTTGGCGGGGCAGGCGGCAACGCCGTGAACAACATGATCGAGAAAGAGCTCGACGGTGTTGATTTCGTGGTTGCCAACACAGACGCGCAAGCGTTGCAGCAAGCCAAAGCGGAAAGCCGCGTTCAGCTGGGCATCAAAGTGACCGAAGGTCTGGGTGCGGGCGCGCGGGCCTCTGTCGGTGCTGCTGCTGCCGAAGAAAGCATTGAGCAGATTGTTGACCATCTTGCCGGCGCGCATATGTGTTTTATCACCGCCGGTATGGGCGGGGGCACCGGGACAGGGGCCGCGCCGATCATCGCGCAGGCTGCGCGTGAACTGGGTGTTCTGACCGTTGGTGTCGTGACCAAGCCGTTCCAGTTTGAAGGCATCAAGCGGATGCGTCAGGCTGAAGACGGTATCGAGGCGCTGCAAAAGGTCGTCGATACACTGATCATCATTCCCAACCAGAACCTGTTCCGTCTGGCGAATGAAAAAACCACCTTTACCGAAGCATTCTCCATGGCGGATGACGTGCTGTACCAAGGTGTCAAAGGCGTCACGGATCTGATGGTCCGCCCCGGCCTGATCAACCTCGACTTTGCGGACGTGCGCGCCGTGATGGACGAGATGGGCAAAGCGATGATGGGCACCGGCGAGGCAGAGGGCGAAGATCGCGCCATCCAGGCCGCCGAGAAAGCCATTGCGAACCCGCTGCTGGACGAAATCAGCCTGCGCGGTGCCAAGGGCGTTCTGATCAACATCACCGGCGGTCACGACCTGACCCTGTTCGAACTGGACGAAGCGGCGAACCGTATTCGCGAAGAAGTCGACCCGGACGCGAACATCATCGTGGGGTCCACGCTCGACACCGAACTGGGTGGCGTCATGCGCGTGAGCGTTGTTGCCACTGGGATCGATGCGGTTGACGTCAACACAGAGATGCCCGTGCCGCGCCGTTCCATGTCGCAGCCATTGCCAGCCAAAGCGCCAGAGGTTGAACAAGCCCCCGCCGCCGAAGCACCTGCACCCGTTGCCGCACAGGCCGAGTACGAAGAAGAGCCACAGCAGCAGCTGTTCAAGGAAGAAGCCGCGGTCAACCACAGCGGTTTCTCTGACACATCCTACGAAGACGAAGCGTCGGACGCAGATGATCTGCCGCCCCCCGCCTACCGTCCCGAGGTTGCGTCCTTCCAGCCGCGCCGCGAAGAGGTGAATGTCGACGCGCAAGAGCAAGAGGCGTTTGTCGCGCCACGCGCCCCTGGCACCCCATCGCCCGAAGCACTGGCCCGTCTGCGCGCCGCCGCGCAAAAAGCGTCGCCAAGCCAGCAGCAACAGCGTCAGCCACAAGCGCAGCCGCAGCAGCAGCGTCAACAGCCCGCCGCCGAGCAGGGCGAGAAGCGCTTTGGCATCAACTCGTTGATCAACCGCATGACCGGTCACGGTGAGGCGGAAACACAGCAGCAGCGTCCCGCACGTCAGCAGCCGCCGGTTCAGACCCGCGCGACCTCTGCCGCGCCACAGCCGCGCGACGTCCAGGACGAAGATCAAGAGCGGATCGAAATCCCCGCCTTCCTGCGTCGTCAGGCGAACTAAGCTTACCTAAGACGTCCTCGTAAACGTCCGAAAGGCCACCCTTAGGGGTGGTCTTTTCCGTTAGCGCCACAACTTTAAGCGTGCTGCGGTGCAGCAATTGGGGTGTGCGGGTCGATAACATTCGTTGAAATATTGCTGTTATATGTTCACGCTTCGCCGTCATTTCAGGGATGATCGGGAGCCTGAAATATATATATAACAATGGCTTATTGGGAGTATGCGCACGTTAACGCCCAATTGTGACAGTGATGTTTCAGACGGTAGCAATGATTGAATTGAGCATTAGGAACGGCCCCGTTAGGACAGAGTTCAACTTAGACAGATGATCTTTGGACAGTGAGTATTGACCGTGCAGACAACCATTAAGACAGCGATCAGCTTTAGCGGCACCGGCCTTCATTCTGGCCGTCCTGCAACTGTGACGATCCGTCCGGCTGGCGCGCATCACGGTATCTGGTTCTCGCGCAGTGACGTGGATGTGGGCGATCGCCTGATCCCCGCCCGCTGGGACGCAGTGAATCGCTCGCCTCTCTGCACCAAGCTGGAAAATGCGGCGGGTCTGCAAATCTCTACTGTTGAACACCTGATGGCCGCACTGGCCGGTTGTGGTATCCACAACGCGCTGGTCGAGATTGACGGCCCCGAAGTGCCGATCCTCGACGGCTCTGCCGCGCCCTTCGTGCGGGGTATCATGCAGCGCGGCGTTCGCGTACTGGCGGCCCCTGTGCGTGCTTTCGAAGTGCTGAAAACGGTCACCGTGACGGATGGCGAAGCCTCGGCCACCATCGCACCGGCAGACACCCTGAAGATCGATTTTGTCATCGATTTCGCCGATGCCGCCATTGGCCATCAGGAAAAGTCGCTGGTCATGAACAACGGCAGCTTCGCCCGCGAACTTTGCGACAGCCGAACCTTCTGCCGTCAGGCGGATGTCGACGCGATGCAGGCGAACGGTCTGGCATTGGGCGGTCACGCGGGTGAAAATGCCGTCGTCTTCGACGGCGACCAAGTGCTGAGCCCCGGTGGTCTGCGCCACGCGGACGAACCCGTACGCCACAAGATGCTGGATGCCTTGGGGGATCTGGCGCTGGCCGGCGCTCCGCTGATCGGCCATTACACCGGCGTGCGCGCCGGCCACAGCCTGACCAACACGCTGCTGCGGGCGCTGTTCGCGACCCCCGGTGCTGTGCGCATGGTTGAATGTGACGCGCAAATGGCGTCGCGTCTGCCTGGCTTTGGTCTTGAGTGGGACGAAATCCCCGCCGTTGCCTGAAAGCGGTAACGCGATGTCGCAGGGCAGGGCGTTAACGACGGTTGAAACTCCGGTGGGGCTTGGGTAATCCTTTGTTTACGATTTGGCCCGTCGACAGCCGCCCTTGCAGGGGACTGGCGAATGGTCGTTTTGTTGCGCGAAACCTTGTGCTAGTCACGGGCAAAGGCGTATCGTGAAACGTGACGCAGAGTTTAAAGCGAGGGTGAAACGCATGACGGGTACGATGTCGCGCAAGCGGGTGGTCGGTGCGGTGCTTTTGGCGGGCGTTCTTGGCGCGTGCGGTGGTGCTCAGGACACGGGTCGGACGACCAACAGCTTCTTCAACCCTCAGGAAATTCCGCTTGAAACATACTCGGCCGAGCAGATTTACGAGCGTGGCGAATTTGAACTGAACCGCAAACGCCCTGCCGAAGCGGCTGAATATTTCTCCGAGATCGAACGCCTGTACCCCTATTCCGAATGGGCCAAGCGGGCGCTGATCATGCAGGCTTTCGCCTATCATCAGGATCAGGATTACCCCAACAGCCGCTCTGCCGCGCAGCGCTATATCGATTTCTTCCCCGATGACGATGATGCGTCCTATGCAAGCTACCTTCTGGCCCTAAGCTATTATGACCAGATCGACGAAGTTGGCCGCGACCAAGGGCTGACCTTTCAGGCGCTGCAAGCGCTGCGTCGCGTGATCGAGGATTATCCAGACAGCGAATATGCGCGGTCTTCCGTGCTGAAATTCGATCTGGCGTTTGACCATCTGGCGGGCAAGGAAATGGAAGTGGGGCGCTATTATCTGCGCCGCAAACACTATACCGCGTCGATCAACCGCTTCCGCGTCGTGGTCGAGGATTTCCAGACAACCACCCACACCGCCGAGGCGCTGCACCGTCTGGTAGAGGCCTATCTGTCGCTGGGTCTCACGGACGAGGCGCAGACCGCAGGTGCCATTCTGGGGCACAATTACCAGTCCACCGAATGGTACGAGGCAAGCTATAAGCTGCTGACCGGTCAGGGTCTTGAAATGAAGTCCTTCGGCGATAACTGGTTGACCGCGATCTACCGCCAAACGATCAAGGGCGAATGGATCTGACCACCCGCCTTTTGACGGCCCACACGGATAGTGACCCATGCTACGCGGCCTAGATATTTCGGATATGCTGATCATCGACCGGCTGGAACTTGCGTTTCAGCCGGGTTTGAACGTTCTGACCGGCGAAACCGGGGCGGGTAAATCGATCTTGCTCGATAGTCTCGGGTTCGTGCTGGGCTGGCGCGGGCGCGCCGATCTGGTGCGTCAGGGCGCGTCTCAGGGCGAGGTCACGGCATGGTTCGATCTGCCCGAAGGCCACGCCGCTCATGCGGTGCTGAAAGAGGCTGGCCTGCCCGGCGGGGGAGAGCTGATCTTGCGCCGCATCAACGGGTCTGACGGGCGCAAAACGGCTTGGGTCAATGACCGCCGCTGCTCGGGCGAGGTGCTGCGCGCGCTGTCGGAAACGTTGGTCGAATTGCACGGCCAGCATGATGACCGCGGGTTGCTTGACCCCAAGGGCCACCGCGCCATTCTGGATGAATTCGCGGGCACCGCCCCGCTGCGCGACAAGGTGCGTCAGGCGTGGTCTGCCTTGGCTGCGGCGCGCAAGGCTGCCAAACAGGCCGCCGCCGAGCGCGAGGCGATTGCCGCCGAAGAAGAATACCTGCGCCACGCCGTGGCAGAGCTGGACAAGCTGGACCCGCAAGCGGGCGAGGAAGAACAGCTCGACGCGCGCCGTCGCCTAATGCAAAGCGCCGAAAAGATCCGCAGCGATGTGGTCAACGCCTACGAGATGATGGGACAGGGCGGGGCAGAGACACAGCTGGGCGACGCCCTGCGCTGGCTCGACGGGGTGGCCCATAAAGCCGACGGCGCGCTAGAGGCCCCGATGGCGGCGCTTTCGCGTGCGATGGTCGAATTGGACGAGGCGATGGAAGGCGTGGTCGCCGCCATCGACACCATGTCGTTCAACCCGATCGAGCTGGAAGAAACCGAAGAGCGCCTCTTTGCGATCCGCGCCATGGCCCGCAAGCACGAGGTGCTGGCCGACGATCTGGCGGGCTTTGCCGAGACGCTGCGCGGCAAGCTGGACGCGCTGGACGCAGGCGAGGCCGCACAGGCGGGCCTGGAGAAAGCCGTGCGCGACGCCCAAGCCGCCTATGATGCCGCAGCCGACGCCCTGACCGACGCGCGCCGCAAGAAAGCGGGCAAGCTGGACAAGGCCGTCGCGGCAGAGCTTGCCCCGCTCAAGATGGAGCGCGCGGTTTTTGCCACGCAGATCACCGAGGAAACACCCGGACCGGAAGGCCGCGATGCGGTGTCCTTTACCGTGGCCACCAACCCCGGCGCGCCTGCGGGCCCACTTGGCAAGATCGCATCAGGCGGGGAGCTCAGCCGCTTTCTGCTCGCGCTTAAGGTCTGTCTGGCCAAGGGGCAAACCGGCCTGACGATGATCTTCGACGAAATCGACCGGGGTGTCGGCGGTGCGACCGCCGATGCGGTGGGGCGTCGTCTGGCGGCGCTGTCGCAGGGCGGGCAGGTGCTTGTTGTCACCCACTCCCCCCAGGTTGCCGCTTTGGGCGCGCATCACTGGCGCGTGTCTAAGGCCGTGTCCAAGGGCATGACCCTGTCGACCGTTACGCCGCTGTCAGCGCCAGAACGCGTGGACGAGGTTGCGCGGATGCTGGCAGGGGATACGATTACCGAGGCCGCACGCGCCGCCGCGCGCGAGCTTTTGGGCGAAGAATTCGCCAGCTAACGGCACAGTCTTGATTGCAGGGGTTTTAACGCAGGCGGCTCTGTCCTAGACATGGGTAAACCCTGACAGCAAAGCCGCCATGCCTTTGAAACCGCGCCCCTTTCTGAACCAGCAGTATGACACGTTGTGCAGCCATGCGCGTTTGGGGTGGGATGTGTTGCGTGAAAAAGGGCCGGGCAAGGTCACCTTCTGGTTCATCGCGCTTGCAATCGGCATCTCGGCAGGCTTTGCCGCGTTGTTTTTTCGTAAAGGGATCAACGCACTACAGGCGTTTCTTTATGGCACTGAAGACGTGCAGCACCTGCATAGTTTTATCGGCAGCCTTGATTGGTATTGGGTCGTTCTGATCCCCACCATCGGCGGGCTGACCGTGGGGCTGATCTTGCATAATTTCACCCGAGATGCCCGTGTGCGCAGCGTCGGCGATGTGATCCTTGGCGCGGCATTGCATGAAGGTCGGGTGGAAACACGAGCCGGTATTGCGTCGGCGCTGGCCTCGCTGATCACGCTGAGCACCGGCGGATCGTCAGGGCGAGAAGGGCCGGTGGTCCACCTTGCGGGCGTGATCTCGACCCTGGTGAGCCGCCGGATCAATGCCAGCGGTATTACCGGTCGTGACCTGTTGGGCTGCGCCGTTGCGGCGGCCGTCTCTGCCAGCTTTAATGCCCCGATCGCAGGCGCGCTTTTCGCGCTCGAGATCGTTTTGCGCCACTTTGCGGTGCACGCCTTTGCCCCCATCGTGATCGCGTCGGCCGCGGGCACTGTGATCAACCGGTTGGAATTCGGCGGCCTTACCGAATTCGCCCTGCCCACCGTGGGCGATATGTCCTTCTATGCCGAGCTGCCCGCCTTCCTGCTGCTGGGGCTGACCTGCGGCGTGGTGGCAGTGTTTCTCATGCGCGGTATCTTCTGGGCCGAGGATTTCGGCAACTTCATACAGGCCCGCAGCAAGCTGCCGCGCTACCTGCGCCCTGCCGTGGCAGGGGCAATCCTTGGCGTGATCGCGCTGTGGTTCCCGCATATCATCGGCGTCGGATACGAGACGACGACCCGCGCGTTAAGCGGTGATATGATCCTGCACGAAGCCGTTGTCTTTGCCGTGCTCAAGATCATCGCGGTGTCGATCACCCTTGGCGGGCGGATGGGCGGCGGGGTGTTTTCGCCCTCGCTGATGTTGGGGGCGCTGACCGGGCTGGCCTTCGGGTTGATCGCCACGGGCGTCTTTCCCACGATGTCGGGGGCCACGTCGCTTTATGCGCTGGCGGGCATGGGCGCGGTGGCAGCTGCCGTTCTGGGGGCGCCGATCTCTACCACCTTGATTGTATTCGAACTGACCGGAGACTGGCAGACAGGTCTGGCGGTGATGGTCGCTGTGAGCATGTCAACAGCGCTGGCCTCGCGTCTGGTGCACCGCAGCTTTTTCCTGACGCAGATGGAACGCCGCGGTATCCACCTTGCCGCCGGTCCTCAGGCCTATCTGCTGGGCATGTTCATGGTCGGCCGCATCATGCGCCGCCCCGACGACCTGCGCGCTGCGAACGAAGAAACCTGCTGGGATCTGATCGGCGAGGGTACCTATATCGACGGCACCGCCACGCTAGAGGCCGCGATGCCGATTTTCGAGCAGACCGGCGCGGCGTTTATTCCCGTGGTCACGCTCAAGCCCGAATCGCCGCCCGAACTTTTGGGTGCGCTGTTCCATGTGGATGCGCTTAAGGCCTATAACCGCGCCCTGGCCGAGACAGCGGCCGAGGAACACTCCTGATTGTCGCTTCATACGCGACAGTAGGTGCGGCAGGGCTGAACTGTCCTAAATATTGAAATGTGTCTGAAATGCGGCGGTAATTTGTCTTTCTTGCGTTCCTCAGCGTAAGCTACACTCTGGGTATAGCTTAGGGGGATTTGAACATGCTTGGATTGACTTTACTACCAGCGCTCGCGCTTTTGGGATTTGCGGGATTGATTGGCAGCGACAGCGATGACGACGATACCAACGACGACATGCAAGACGTGGCAGAGCCCGAGGTGACAGACCCGCAGATCGCCACGCAGCAGGGCACCAACGGCCCTGATCTGGTCACGGGCACGGGCGCGGGCGCGGATGATGACATCGACGCGTTTGGCGGTGACGACACGGTAAACGGCTTTGGCGGCGATGACACGGTGCAGGGCGGCGCGGGCAATGACCTACTGAACCTTGGCGGTGGCGACAATCTTGGCAATGGCGAAGAGGGGCGCGATACCGTCAACGGCGGGCCGGGTGCCGACACATTGCTGGGCGGGAACGGCGCGGACAGTCTTTCAGGCTTCGGGGGCACCGATGACCTGTCCGGCGGGCAGGGCAGCGATATGCTGCGCGGTGGTCTGGGTGACGATCTGCTCAACGGGAACAACGGCAGCGATACGCTTGATGGCGGGGCCGATAACGACACCCTGATCGGCGGTAGCGGCGACGACAGCCTTGGCGGCTTTGGCGGTGCGGATTCCCTCGTGGGCGGGCTCGGGTCCGACAATCTGGATGGCGGGGCCGATAATGATACGCTTTTGGGCGGCGGGCTGATGGACACGCTCTTTGGCAATTCCGGCGATGACGTGCTGCGCGGTGGCACCAACAACGATCTGGTCAACGGCGGGTCGGGCGATGACGACGCCCAAGGTAACTTTGGCGCGGATACCGTGCTGGGGGGGCGCGGCAATGACACGCTAAGCGGTGGCGAAGGCTTTGACTACATCGAAGGGAACGACGGCGACGACATCCTGATGGGCAACGAAGGCAACGACGGGCTCAGCGGCGGGCAGGGCAATGACACGCTGATGGGCGGGGTTGGCAGCGATACGCTGAGCGGCTTGGCGGGCGATGATATGCTCGACGGGCAGGGCGGCAACGACCTGCTCAACGGCAACATCGGGAACGACACGTTGATGGGGGGCGGGTTGAACGACACGCTGAATGGCAATGGCGGCGACGATGTGATCAGCGGCGGCACCCAAAGCGATCTGATCAACGGCGGCAGTGGCAATGATGCGCTGTCTGGCGACGCAGGTGCCGATACGATCAACGCGGGCCCCGGCAATGACACGCTTTCCGGCGGCGAGGGGCCGGACAAGCTGGCGGGCAACAGAGGCGACGACCTGATTGATGGCGACGCTGGCAATGACGCGCTGTTCGGCGGCATGGGTGACGACACGTTGAACGGCGGGGCGGGGAATGACTTTTTGATCTCGGGGCTGGGGACCGACAGTATTGACGGCGGTGCCGGTGACGATGTGATCCGCGCGTTCGACTTCAACCTCAACGGCAATGTGTCGGGTGATACGGATACGATGGCAGATGTCGTGCTGGGGGGCGATGGCAGTGACACCATCAGCGCCAACGACGGAGATACCGTGACAGGGGGCGAAGGGGCCGACGTGATCAATGCCATCGGCTATGATCAAGTGGGCAAGGCCCCGGTCATCGTGACCGACTTTAATCTCGCCGAAGACGGGCTGTACCTGCAGGAAACCCAAGGCTCGCCTGCGCAATTTGCCCCCGGTGACGGGATGTTCGAAATCCGCGCCGCTGCCAATGGCACCGACAGTGAACTTGTGGTCAACGGCAATGTCGTGGTGATCGTGCAAAACACCAGCGCCGCCGATCTCAGCGCGGACACAAGCTGGCTGCTGAACGCATAAGAGGGGCCGCAGCCCCCCTTTGCTTCAATCGTGAATTTCCAGGGCCCTTTCGGGGGCCCTAGATTTGTTCTACCGCAACCTCGGGCAATTGGTAGAAGGCCAGATGGCCCTTGATCTCTGCGACATCCTCGCTGGGGTCCTCGTAGGACCATGCCACGTTTTCCAACGTCCGGCTTTTGGTCACGACCGAGAAGTAATGCGCATCGCCCTTGTGCGGGCAGTGGGTGGTCTTGTCGGTCTTGTCCAGAAACGCCATGGCGATATCCGAACGGGGGATATAGATCACCGCGTCGTGGTCGCCTTCGCGCAGCTCAAGCGCATTACGTGTTTCGGCCAGTACCGCGCCCCCTGCGCGCACTGTCCATGTTCCGTTCGACTTCAATATCTTGATATGGTCTGCCATTGCTGACCGTCCTCCCTGAATGAACTGAAATATATCGCGCTCAAACCGGCGCTGTTGCCGCATCCAACCACAGTTTTGCAACCGGTGATAGCCGCGGCCCGATCTTTTCCGCAACGTCGCGATGATAGGCGTTCAGCCAGTCTCGCGCATCTTGGCTCAGCATCTCCGGCACGATCAGCCGCGTGTCGATGGGCGCAAAGCTCAGCGTCTCCCACGACAGCATGGCGCGATGCGCGTCCCCGCCTGGCAGATCAGGCGCAGACCGCACCACGGCAAGGTTTTCCAGCCGGATGCCAAAGGCCCCCTCGCGGTAATAGCCGGGCTCGATGCTCAGGATCATGCCTTCGGACAGGGGCACCGTGCTGAGCTTGCTCAGACGTTGCGGTCCTTCGTGCACGCTCAGATAGGCCCCGACGCCATGGCCCAGCCCGTGATCGAAATCCTGCCCCGCCATCCAGAGCGGCAAACGCCCCACAGCCTCGATATCGCGCCCGGCCAGCCCTTGGGGCCAGCGTAGACGGCTCATGGCGATCAAACCGTTCAGCACACGGGTAAACGCCTCTTTCGCCTCGACCGGCGGCGTGCCGATGGCGATGGTGCGGGTGATGTCGGTGGTGCCATCCAGATATTGCCCGCCCGAATCCAGCACCAGCAGATGCCCGTCTTGCAAAAGGCTATCGGTGTCCTCGGTCACGCGGTAGTGCATGATCGCACCATTGGGGCCGGTGCCGGCAATGGTTTCAAAGCTGATCTCTTGCAAGGCCGGATCACGGCGGCGTGCGGTCTCCAGCTGGGTCACCACTTGCGTCTCCGTCACGCTGCCCGCAGGCTGCGCATCCAGCCAGGCCAGCACCTCGACCAAGGCCGCCCCGTCGCGCAAATGCGCCGCGACAGAGCCTTCGATCTCCGCCGCGTTCTTGCAGGCTTTGGGCAGGGCGCAGGGGTCGTCGCCCCAGACGACCCTGTCGCCCAAAGCGTCCCAAACAGCCACAGGCACGGTGGCCTTCTCGACCAGCACGGGGCCCGACAGGTCGCCAAGCGCATCCAAAAACGCCTCTGGCGCATGCAGGGTCACGTGCGCGCCCAAATGCGCCTCAAGCCCCTCCAGCTTGAATGGGGCAACGAACGCGTCCACGTGACCCGCGCTGTGCAGCACGGCAAAGCCATGCACGACCGGATTGCGCGCAATATCGGACCCGCGGATGTTCAGCAGCCAACACAGGCTGTCGGGCAGGGTGATCACCGCGGCCCCTAGGCCCTTGTCGCGCAGCCCTTCGGCCAGCCGCGCGATCTTATCGCCATGGGCCTCGCCCGCATAGCCGATCGGGTGGACCTTGGCGGGGTTCATGGGCGGGGCGGGCTGGTCCTCCCAGATGCGGTCGACCAGATTATCGGTGCGGCGCAGCGTGATGCCGCTGCCGTCCAAGGCGTCCTCAAGCTGGACGATCTGCCCGGCGGCATGCAGCCAGGGATCAAAGCCGATCACGCCACCCTGAGGCAGCTGTGCGCGCAGCCATTCGGCCAGCGAGACTTCGGGCCAGGCCACGGGCGTATAGACATCCGCCACCTGCGCCTTGACCTGCGTGCGATAGCGCCCGTCGATAAACACGCCCGCCACATCGCGCAAAGCGGCACAGAAGCCAGCCGATCCGGTGAACCCCGTGAGCCATTTCAACCGGTCGTCACGGGGGGCAACATATTCACCCTGATGCGCGTCAGCGCGGGGCACTAGAAACCCGTCAAGCGCCTCTGCCTGCAGCTCTTTGCGCAGCGCCGCCAGCCGTGGCGGCCCCTGTTCCGGCCGCGAGGTTACCTCGAACGATTGAAACATATCCCCACCCCATTCTTCATTTTGCTCTTAAAACTCCCCGCGGAGCGTCCCTGACCCTCAGCTTGCGCGGCGCATGCCCATGACACGGGCCCGCGCGCGGGGATCGGTATCAAACAGCGCCGCCAGCTGTTCGGTCATCGCACCGGCCAGCTGGTCCACATCGGTGATCGTAACGGCGCGATCATAATAGCGGGTGACGTCGTGCCCGATGCCGATGGCCAGCAGTTCCACCGCCTTGCGTTTCTCGACCATGGCGATCACGTCGCGCAGGTGTTTTTCCAGATAATTCGCGGGGTTCACCGACAGGGTGCTGTCATCCACAGGCGCGCCATCGCTGATCACCATCAGGATCTTGCGCGCCTCGTGGCGGGCGATCATCCGGCGGTGCGCCCATTCCAGCGCCTCCCCGTCGATATTCTCTTTCAGCAAGCCTTCCTTCATCATCAGACCCAGATTGGGCCGCGTGCGCCGCCAGGGGGCGTCGGCGGATTTATAGATGATGTGGCGCAGGTCATTCAGACGGCCCGGCTGGACCGGACGGCCGTCGTTCAACCAGGCCTCGCGGGCTTGGCCGCCTTTCCAGGCGCGGGTGGTAAAGCCCAGGATCTCGACCTTGACGTTGCAACGCTCCAGCGTGCGAGCCAGAACATCGGCGCAGATTGCGGCGATGGAAATCGGCCGCCCGCGCATCGAGCCGGAGTTATCCAGCAGCAAGGTCACACAGGTGTCGCGGAATTCGGTGTCCTGTTCGACCTTGAACGACAGCGGGGTTGTGGGGTTGGCCACGACACGGGCCAGACGACCGGCATCCAGTGTACCTTCCTCAAGGTCGAATTCCCACGACCGGTTCTGCTGCGCCTGCAAGCGACGTTGCAGCTTGTTCGCCAGACGGCTGACCGCGCCTTTCAGCGGTTCTAGCTGCTGGTCCAGATAGGCGCGCAGGCGTTCAAGCTCTGCCGGTTCGGCAAGGTCTTCGGCCCCGATCACCTCGTCATGCTCGGTCTGGTACACCAGATAATTCGGGTCCGCGTCCGAGGCTTGCGGCGGGGCGGGTGGTTCCATCGGGGCGTCGCCATCGGGCATCTCGGCCTCTTCGCCAAGCTCCTGATCGGCGGTGTCATCCATCGACACCTGCGCCTGGGATTCATCCTGCTGCTGCTCTTGCGACTGCTCGGGCGAGGCTTCTGCCTCGTCGTCGTCCTGATCGTCCTGACCGGTGCTATCGGGCTCTTGCTCTTCTTCGGTGCCTTCTTCCTCGGCGCTGTCTTGGTCGTCGTCGCCTTGGTCGGGGTCATCGCCCAACTGATCGCCATAGCCAAGGTCAACGATCATCTTGCGCGCAAAGCGGGCAAAGGCGGCCTGATCATCCAGCGTGTCGTTCAACGTCTCGAGCGTGCCACCGGCCTGGTCCTCGATATAGCCGCGCCACAGCTCCATTGCGTTGGCGGCACCGGCGGGCATGTCACGCCCCGTCGCCAGATGGCGCACCAGATAGCCTGCCGCCGTGGCCAAAGGCACGTCCGAGGGCTGCTTGGCCTGATCATAGCCCTTGCGCAGGGAGTCGTATTTGATCTTCGCGTCGATATTGCCCGCGGTGCCGGGCATGTCGCGCGCACCTACGGCTTCGCAGCGGGCGGTTTCCATCGCTTCATAAAGATCGCGGGCCATGTCACCGGCGGGCATGTATTTCGCGTGGGTCTGGCCGTTGTGATAGCGCCGGTTCAGCGCGAGCGCGTCAGCGGTGCCGCGGGCCAGCAGGACTTCCTCGCGGGTCATGCGACGGCTGACCTGTGGCAGGCGCATGGAATCCCCGCTCAGCCCCGACGGATCAACAGAATAGCTGACTGTGAGGTCAGGATCGTTCGACATGACCTTGGTCGCTTCGGCCAAAGCCTTTTTGAACGCGTCGGCGGGGTTATCTGATTGTTTGCTCATGTCATTCTCCCATCCGAGTGCGGCCGACCTGCGGCTTTGGTCACCGCGGCCACACGAAACGGGGCGCTGCGGTCAGACTGTCGTCCACCGACCAAGCTGCCGGTGGACGTCTTGTTCTTCATCCCTGCCAACGCGGGCACGGGGTGGATCGTAGCTTAGCCAAGGCTCAGGCTGGCGGCGGATTCCGGTAGCTCTTCGTCGAACAGACGCTGATAGAATTCGGCCACGGTCTGGCGTTCAAGTTCATCACATTTGTTGAGGAACGACAGGCGGAAGGCATAGCCCACGTCGCGGAAAATCTCGGCGTTCTGGGCCCAGGCAATCACGGTCCGCGGCGACATAACGGTCGAGAGCTCGCCATTCATGAAGGCGGTGCGCGTCAGGTCGGCGACGGTAACCATCTGTTTGATCGTCTTGCGGCCTTTTTCGGTGTTGTAGTGCGGGTTCTTCGACAGAACGATCTGGGTTTCGGCGTCGATGCTTAGGTAGTTCAACGTCGCCACAAGCGACCAACGGTCCATCTGGCCCTGGTTGATCTGCTGCGTGCCGTGGTAAAGACCCGTGGTGTCGCCCAGACCCACCGTGTTCGCGGTCGCGAAAATGCGGAAATAGGGGTGGGGTTCGATCACTTGGTTCTGGTCCAGAAGCGTCAGCTTGCCGTCTACCTCCAGCACGCGCTGGATCACGAACATCACATCGGCGCGGCCTGCGTCATATTCATCAAACACGATTGCTGTGGGGTTGCGCAGGGCCCAAGGCAGGATGCCTTCCTGAAAATCTGTGACCTGCTTGCCGTCTTTCAGCTTGATCGCGTCTTTCCCGATCAGGTCAATCCGGCTGATGTGGCTATCAAGGTTGACGCGGACACAGGGCCAGTTCAGCAGGCTTGCCACCTGTTCGATGTGAGTGGACTTACCCGTCCCGTGGTAGCCCTGAACCATCACGCGGCGGTTATGGTTGAACCCCGCAAGGATCGCCATTGTGGTGTCGGGATCGAATTTATAGGTGCTGTCCAGATCGGGAACGCGGCTTGTACGTTCTTCAAAGCCATGCACCACCATGTCGGTGTCGATGCCAAAGACTTCGCGAACGGAGATCTCTTTGGTGGGTTTGGTTGTGAGGTCCAATGAGGTCTCGGCCATATTTTGTACGTCCTTCATGCTTCTGTCTTGCGCACCGCTTGCGGATCAAGGGTGGCGTCCACGGCAACATATCTTTCCTGAGCGCGAGGGAAAGGGGCAATTCGCACCTGCGGCAAAACCGCGAATCCTTGTGTCATATGGAAAAGGGGCGGCGCATTTGTCTGCACCGCCCCATCTATATGGCCCTTAAGCCCGTCACAGGCGGTTGCCGATGCCCTCGGCCCGCCGGAATGCCGCGGCATCAGTCCTTGAAGTTGCGGCTGCCCTTCAGCTGGTCCCAGGCCCAGACGACGAGCTGCAGCTGCTCTTCCTGGCTGCGGTCCCCGCCGTTCATATCGGGGTGGAGCACCTTGATGAGCGCCTTATAGGCCTTGCGCACCTCGGGTTTGGTCCAGGTGTCCTTGGCTTCCAGAATTTCGAGCGCGCGGCGTTCCGTGGGGGGCAGGCGGCGACCTGCGGCAGGCCCTTTGCCGGGGTTCTGCGTCGCGTTCTTGCCCAAAACCTGATGCGGATCCTCGATGCCCAAACGCGCCCAGGCCCGTGCTTCGGGGTCGCCAAGGGGCTTGGTCGTACGCTCCCACACTTTGTCCTTGGATTGCTGGGCGTTCAATTCGGCTTCTGTGGTGCCGTCAAAGAAGTTCCACTTGAGGTTATATTCGCGCACGTGTTTCTGGCAGAACCAGAAATAATCATCCAGCACGTCCGGTGCTTTGGGCGCGCGGTACTTGCCCGGTTCTTCGCAGCCTTCGTGCGAACAGACGCGTTGCGATGTCTCGGACGCACCGGACATCCCGCGACGGCCACGGGGATTTTTCTTTTTCGAAGACGACACGGACATGTCGAATCCAAAGGGATCACTTTTGGGCATGATATGGACCTTTCCGACTCAGGCCGGTCAGTTTAGACCTTGGGCTGTGAGATTGAAGGGGGGCTGAGCTAAAAAATGTCAGTGACACAAGAAATTGCCGACCGGCTGGAAGAGGCGTTTGCCCCATCGGAATTAAGCGTCGTTGACGATAGTGAAAGCCATCGCGGCCACGGGGGCTATCGCGAGGGCGGCGAAAGTCATTTTAATGTGAAAATCCGGTCGGCCCATTTCAAGGGGCTGAACCGTGTTGCGCGGCATCGTGCCGTGCATGGCGCGCTTGGCCCCGATCTGATTGGGCGTATTCACGCGCTTGCGCTGGATCTCGACGTTTAAGCCCTGCGTCACGGTTTGCGGCTAGTCTGCCGTCTTATCCGTCTTTGTCGTTTCCGTTTCGGGGGCCGTGGTGTCTGCCTCGGTCTTCGGGGCGGTCTCTGCGGCTGTGGCGCTTGGCTTGGCGGGCGTTTTCACGGTGGTTGATTTGCGCCGCGACGCCAGCGCGTTCAGCAGGGACGGGGCCACCACGGCGGTCTTGCCGTCGTCTTTCGTTTCGCCATGCTCATCCTCGAAATAGGGCGCGTCGCCTGCGTCCTCTGCTTGGGCGGTTTCAGCTTCGGGCTTGGGCGTGTCGTGCGGGTCGGGCTGCGGCGGGGGAAGCAGCTCTGTAGTGACGGCTTCGTCCTCGGGCTCGGCCTCGCGGAGGCGGCGAAACACCAGCACATTGCGCCACTCTGTCGTGCTGCCGGTCAGGCCCGCGCGTTCGATCGACGGCAGGGTCTCGGCGCGTTGATATTCCCATCCATACCCTGAAAGACCGTTCATAAGCTCTTGCAACGCATGGGAAAAACGCGCTTCTGCCCCTTTGACGTTCTTGGCTTTCAACCCTTTAGTCGGGGCGGGCACAACTTTGTATTCATAGCGTGGCATGACGGCTGGCTTTCAAATCATTACGGGGGTGGGCAACGGGATACACTCAGCGTTTCAGACCAATCTTGCGGCCCGCCTGTTCAGGATAAGGCAAGCTGGCATGGGCTGTCTTCATCGCCTCAAGCCGCGCCATGAGGTCGGCGGGCATGGGGGCCACGCGGGGGCCGGACTGGTCAATGTGCAGCGTCAGCGCCTCGCCCGTGGCGGCAAGCCATCCGTCCGCGTGCCAAAGCTGCGTGAAGGAATGGAAACGTTTTTCATCAAAGTCGAGCAGTTGGAAGGTGCAATAGGTCGACGCCCCTTCATGCAGCTCGCGCAGATAACAGACGTGGAATTCGGCGACATAGGTGGTGTGGCCGGTTTTCTGATACTCTGGCCCGAACCCGATCTGGTGATAGGCATCATCGACGGCGTTATCCATCAGCACCGAATAATAGGCCATGTTCAGGTGACCGTTAAAGTCGATCCATTCGGGCTGCACGATGCGCGGCGATGACCGGAAGGGCGTGTCCATAAATGACCTTTCAGAGGATGTCAGGGGAGAGCGTGGCAAGAAAAGGGCCGGGGTTTTTGGTGAACCCCGGCCCGATGCCCTAGCCGTTCAGTTTTTGCGCGACGATCTGGTTGACCGCTTTGGGGTTCGCCTTGCCGCCCGTGGCCTTCATCGTCTGACCGACGAACCAACCAGCGAGCTTTGGATTCTCGCGCGCCTTGGCGACCTGATCGGGGTTCGCGGCGATGATCTCGTCCACGGCGGCCTCGATCGCGCTGGTGTCTGTGACCTGCTTCATCCCGCGCTCTTCAACGATCACCGCAGGATCACCGCCTTCGGTATAGACGATTTCAAACAGATCCTTGGCGATCTTGCCCGAAATCGCGTCAGAGGCGATCAGATCAATCACACCGCCCAGCTGAGCAGGGCTGACGGGGCTGTCGGTGATGGCTTTCTCGTCTTTCTTGAGGCGGCCAAACAGTTCGTTAATCACCCAGTTCGCCGCCATCTTGCCGTCGCGACCCTGTGCGGTTGCCTCGAAATAGCCTGCGCTGTCCAGATCCGAGGTCAGCACCGAGGCGTCATAATCGCTTAGGCCGAAGTCGTTGATGAAACGTGCTTTCTTGGCGTCAGGCAATTCGGGCAGGTTGGCACCGATGTCGTCCACCCAAGCCTGTTCGATCACCAAAGGCAACAGATCGGGGTCGGGGAAATAGCGATAGTCATGCGCCTCTTCCTTTGAGCGCATGGAGCGGGTTTCCTGCTTGTCCGGATCGAACAGGCGGGTTTCCTGCACCACTTCGCCACCGGCCTCGACAATGGCAATCTGGCGTTTCGCCTCAACCTCGATCGCTTGCTGGATGAACCGCATGGAGTTCATATTCTTGATCTCGCAGCGCGTGCCCAGATGGCTGAAATCCTGCGTTTCCTGATATTTTTCGTACTGACCGGGCAGGCAGATCGACACGTTCACATCCGCGCGCATGGCACCGGATTGCATGTCGCCGTTGCAGGTCCCCAGATAGCGCAGGATCTGGCGCAGTTTGGTCAGATAGGCGGCTGCCTCTTCGGGGCCGCGGATGTCGGGGCGGCTCACGATTTCCATCAGCGCAACACCGGTGCGGTTCAGGTCGACGAAGGACATGTTCGGGTCCATGTCGTGGATCGATTTGCCCGCATCCTGTTCAAGGTGGATGCGTTCAACGCGCACCAGCCGCGCCGTGCCGTCGCCCAGTTCCACCAGCACTTCACCTTCGCCCACAATGGGATGGTAAAGCTGCGAGATCTGATAGCCCTGTGGCAGGTCGGGGTAGAAATAGTTCTTGCGGTCAAAGGCGCTGTGCAGGTTGATCTCGGCCTTCAGGCCCAGACCCGTGCGCACGGCCTGTTCGACACAGTATTCGTTGATGGTGGGCAGCATGCCGGGCATGGCCGCGTCAACGAAAGCGACGTTATTGTTCGGCTCGGCCCCGAATTTGGTCGAGGCGGCGGAAAAGAGCTTTGCGTTCGACAGAACCTGCGCGTGCACCTCCATCCCGATGACCAGTTCCCAGTCATGTTTGGCACCCGCAATGGTGCGCACTTTGGGGGTGTCATAGGTCAGGTCAAGCATGGGGGCACCTTTGGCGTCAGAAACAGAACGCCTTGGTCATAAGACAGGGGGCGGGGTGCTGCAAGAGGCAGGCCGCGCCAATGCGTGCACGGACCGGCCAAGAGGTGCTGCCCAAAGGCGATCTTAGGCAGGCGTGGCCTGTGGCCCCTTGCTGGTGAACACGATCCGCTGCCCCGAGGCGAGCTCGGAACGGAACAGGCTGGTCATCACCTGCATCGCATCCTCGCGGCCGGACGCGGCGAATTTATGCGGCGACCGGATGCGCAGGTTGTTGTCAAAGCCATGGGCGGCATGGGCCCAGATCATCGGATGCAATTCTGTCAGATGTGCACGGATGATCCATTCGGTGCAGGCACCGATACGGGCGCGAATGCTGTCGGCGCGTTCGTTTCCGCCGCCGCCAAAGCTGGTCATATTGGCGCAATAGGCCGCCAGCAGGTTCGCGAAATAGGCGGTGGAGTGATGGGCAAGGATGTCGCGCAAGCCGTCGATGAAATAGTCAACGTCCAGATTGGCGCAGGCCGTATCATCAGAGCAGATCGCGTCAAACATCACCCAGGTATAGCCACCGGCCCCCCAGACATTCTGTACCCGCGCGGCGGTGCGTCGGGCTTCAAGCTCAAGCTCTGAATAGCCGCCGTGATGGCGCGGCAGCAGGTGGTTGCCCAAGGCGCGCATGGGGCGCGGGTTCAGCGGGTTGAGCATGATCAGCTTTTCGTAGCTTTCGCGCAGCCCGCCTTGGTGGTTGAACGGCCCGCTCGCATGGGCGCAGCAGGTGGCCGCGACAAGCGCGCTGGTGGGATGCTGGGCAATGAAGGGGGCGATGATCTCTCCGGCGCGCTCGAAGTGGGCAATGCAGGCGTCGCGGTTGCGTTGCGGCAGCACGTTGCTTTCGCCTTTGCCGCGCCACGCCCAGCCGATGTCGATATGCGCCTGTGCCACGACGCAGGCGACGACGTAATCGTCTTGGTGCTCGTCCAGCACATGTTCGAAATCCTCGATCCCGCTCAGCAAGGCTTTGGCAAAGCCGCTGTCCACGTCCTCGATCGCGTGCTCTGTCGCCATGACCACATCGGCACGGGCACCATAGGCGATCAGCTCGGCCACAGGCATGGACCCGGGGGTGAGCGTGCTATCAGCGTCTGCCGCGCGGATCACCTTTGACAGGGCCGCCCAGTTCTCTTGCCGCACCAAGCCTTGGCCCAGCTGGTGGTTTTCATCGCAAAGACGGTCCTCGGCGGTGGGATCAGGGCAGTCGATGCTGAGCATTTCATGAGGCGAAGGCGGCACAGCATCAGGGCGCGGCACGGCAGTTTGCGCGGCTTTCTGAGGGTGCGGGCGGGGCTCTTGCTTGCGCGGCGTTTGGCCAAGATCGTCAGAATCCAACAGCAGCGTCGGAACGCTTTTGCGTTTGAATAAATTCTTGAGGTGCCGCATCGTTTGTCCAGTCCTATATGAACCCGTCTTCTGCCACTGAAATGGCGGGATAATTAGGCACCAAGATGGCATCGCGATGGTTAGTCTGGGATTTGCCAAGCGTCTGAACGCGGCTTTAAGGCTGAATAATGCCTGATTGTTCAAAGACCGGCGACGATGGCGCGGAACACGCTATGTTGTGCGCGAATACGACTGGGGGAGTAGGAATGTCAGCAAAGATAACAGCACGCCGCAGCGGGATGCGGCGCGGTGGTCTGGGGTGGGTGATTCTCGCGCCGGTGGTGGTCGCGCTTCTGTCCGGTGGCGTGGCACTGCCGCTGGTCGCCGAGACGGTGAATGTCCTGCGCCCGGTGGCCCGCAGCGCGGTCCCTGATCCTGACACTACGCCGCCGACCGCCGCCGCGCCGATTGAACCCGCGCCTGCAGTGCCCGGAGAGGGTGGCACAGCGGGCCCCGACCTTGCGACCGCCGCGCCGATCAATCTTTACGAGGTCTCGCCGCCTGCGCGCAACGGGGTGATCCCGCGCACAAGGTGGCAGCACCGTCGCGGGCATGCGGTCTGGACGCGCACGGCGCTGTCCGCGCTCAAGTCCCACGGCAAGCCTCTGGTTGATATGGTGCCCGCCGACATCGACGACTGGTGCCCGGCCTATCCCACCGCCTCGGACGCGGACCGCAGGGCGTTCTGGGTCGGGTTCATGTCGGCGCTGGCGAAACATGAGAGTACGTATAAGGCCCGCGCGGTCGGGGGCGGCGGTCTGTGGTACGGGCTGCTGCAGATCCTGCCTGCCACCGCGCGCGGCTATGGCTGCAACGTCGGCACGGGCGCGGGGTTGCAGAACGGGGCCGCGAACCTGAGCTGTGCGGTGCGGATCATGGCGGTCACCGTGCCCCGTGACGGGGTGATCTATGGCCGCGGCGGGCGTGGTGTCGCGGCGGATTGGGGCCCGTTGCGCAGCCCTGCGAAACGTCGGGACATGTCGCGCTGGCTGAAGCAGCAAGCCTATTGCAAACCACTGGATGCGACGCGCCCCAAGCCGCGCCCCTGAACGCGCCGCCCGTGGCCGGCCTAGCCGCGCAGGCTAAAGTGGTGCCGCTGCGTGGGGACGCCAGCGGCGTGAAGCGCGTGATCGAACGGGCGGTGCGGGGGCATGGTATCGGGGGGAATACGCAACCGCTGCCCCGAGCGCAGCACCACCGTCGCGCGTACAGAGAGGTCCAGCCGCGTATCAAGGCGGATGTGGTCGATTGTGTCGAGCGGGATCGTGACCTTATCCTTGCCCCGCTGCCAGACCAGCGCCTGCGGGGAGAGGCTCAGGCTGGCGATGGGGTTCGTCGCAAGATCCCATAGCGCGGGCAGGGTGAAGAGGGCGACGATCGCCAGTATCACAGGGGACGCGTCAATCACGACATAGGCCGTGACCAGCGCCAGCCAGACAGCCGCGACCACCAAAGCGGTCCAAAGGCTGCGACCCGCACGCCGGTGGTGGAAGGTGCCCCGCGGCGGGACACCTTCGGCGGCATCATGCACCGCGGATACGTGTCAGCATTTCGGTCGTGTCACGCGACAGGCCGGGCTGCGACAGGATGCGGTCCAGCTCTGCCTTGATCATGTCCTGACGGTCAGTGTCATAGCGTTTCCATGTCTGGAAGGCCGAACACATCCGCGCAGTGGTCTGCGGGTTCACCGGATCAAGCTGGATCAGCCAATCGGCAAGCAGACGATAGCCCGCCCCCGAAGCATGGTGGAAGCCCGCGTGATGCGCAGCAAAGGCCCCCAGCACGGCGCGGAAGCGGTTGGGGTTCTTCCAGTTGAAGTCAGGGTGTTTGGTCAGCGTCTCGACCACCTCGTGGGCGTCTTCGGGGTCGGCTTCGATCACCTGCAGGCCGAACCATTTGTCCATGACCAGACGGTCCGCTTTCCACTGTGCCTCGAAGGCCTCGACAGCTTTGTTGCCGCGACCGGCGCGGACCAGATTGGCCAGCGCGGAAAGCTGCTGGGTCATATTGTCGGCCGCGTCATATTGCTCTTGCGCAAGCACGCCGTCGTCATTGCGCGTCAGCAGTGACAGGGCGGCATTGGACAAGGCGCGCTTGCCCGCCTGTCTCGCGTTTGGCTCGAACGGGGCGTCGACGGTGTGACGGCGATAAAGCGTCGGCAACAGATCGGCAAAGGCGTCGGCCATCGCAGCGCGGGTCGCCTCGGTCGCGGCATAGATGATGTCGGGGTCTGGGGTGTCGCCTGCCTCTGACAGCGCGCGCGCCAGATCGGATTGCGACGGTAGCCCCAGCATCAGCGCGCGATACGCCGGATCAAGGGTTTCATCCCCGATTACCGCGCGGATACCGGCCAGCCAATCCTTGTTCGGGGCCTTGCCCTCGCGGATCATCCCAAGCAGCGACCCATAGGCCAGCATGCGCCCCTGTTCCCAACGGTTGAACGGATCGCTGTCATGGGCCAGCAGATGCGCGCGATCTGCGTTCGACAGGTCTTGGGTCAGCACCACCGGCGCGGAAAAGCCGCGCAGCACGGATGCCACAGGGCGCGTTCCCAGATCGTCAAAGACAAAGCTTTGTTCGGCCTGCGTCATTTCCAGCACCGTGGTCTCGTGCACCTCGTCCCCGTCCTGACCGATCAGCCCGACAGCGATCGGCAGCACATAGGGCTGCGGGTCGGCGGTGGCCGCGCTGGCGGGGGTGTGTTGCTTGAAATGCAACGTCAATGTGCCGTGGTCCCAGCTTTCCGTGACCGACAGCTGCGGCGTGCCCGCTTGGGAATACCAGCGCTTGAACTGCCCCAGATCGCGGCCTGTTGTATCCTCGAACACCTGTAGCCAGTCTTCGATGGTGCACGCCTGCCCGTCGTGGCGATCGAAATAGAGGTCAAGCGCTTTTGAATACGCCGCGTCCCCGACCAGCAGCTTGAGCATGCCAATCACCTCGGCCCCTTTTTCATAGACCGTGGCGGTGTAGAAGTTGTTGATTTCCTGAAAGCTCTCGGGGCGCACGGGGTGGGCCAGCGGGCCTTGGTCCTCGGGGAATTGGCGGGCGCGCAGGTCGATCACATCACCGATCCGCTTCACCGCGGCAGAGCGCATGTCAGAGGTGAACTGGCTGTCGCGATAGACCGTCAGCCCTTCCTTCAGGCACAGCTGAAACCAGTCACGGCAGGTGATGCGGTTGCCGGTCCAGTTGTGGAAATACTCATGCGCGATAATCGCCTCGATCCGTTCAAAGTTCATATCGGTCGAGGTTTCGGGCGACGCGAGAACGGCGGAGGAGTTGAAGATGTTCAACCCCTTATTCTCCATCGCGCCCATGTTGAAGTCATCCACGGCAACGATGTTGAACAGATCAAGATCGTATTCACGACCATAAACGTCCTCGTCCCATTTCATACTGTCTTTCAGCGCCTGCATCCCAAAGGCGCATTTGCCTTCGTCACCGGGGCGCACATAGAGGTTCAGGTCAACCTTGCGGCCTGATTTCGTGGTAAAGCTGCCGGGATGTGCGACCAGATCGCCCGCGACCAGAGCAAACAGGTAGGCAGGCTTGGGCCAGGGATCATGCCATTCGGCGGTATCCTTGCCGCTGCTGACGGGGTTGCCGTTGGACAGCAATACCGGATGTGGTCCGTTGATGGTCACGGTAAACACTGCCATCACATCGGGGCGGTCGGGGTAATAGGTGATCTTGCGAAAGCCTTCCGCCTCGCATTGGGTGCAATACATGCCGTTCGACATATAAAGCCCCTCAAGCGCGGTATTGCCCATCGGGTCGATCTCTACCTCCGCTTCCCAGACGAAGGGTGCGTTTGGCACATCGCAGGTCAGCCCGTGGGGCGTCACCTCGGGCGAGACGGGCGTGCCATCAATCGTGGCCGAGACGAGCGATAGGTTCTCCCCGTGCAGAAAGAACGTGTGGTTGCTTGCATCGGGGTTGGGGCGAAAGGAGATACGGCTTTTGACGCGGGTCTTGCGCGGGTCCAGATCGAAATGCAGCGCGACATCGTCGATGATAAAGCCATAAGGCGTGTAGTCGGCCAGATATATCGTCTGGGGGGCAGCGTCGCGCATGTTTTTTCCTTCTGTTTGGAACCAGATGTCCAGCGCTCAAGTTAGTCTTGCAACACGGCACCTGCAAGGTCGCCACCCGAGAAGATCAACTTTCACCGAACCCATCGGAGGGCATCATGTCTGCACCCGACACAAATATCGACAAACAAGAGAAACAGCACAAACCCGCGCTGCTTGGCGTCAAAGGCGCGATGATCTTCGGCATCGTGATTACGGCCATTCTTGGCTTCATCCTGATCGACAACGGTCGCGAAGACCGTCAACCCGCTGCCGAAGAAAGCACGCAGGCCATTACCACTGACAGCACCGTCCCCGCGGTGACCGAGGAAGACACCAGCGGCGCAACACAGGCGGACGATACCAACGCAGCGCCTGTTGATCCCGTCGCTCCGGGGACAAACGAAAGCAACTGAGTTTTATAAGCGCTTTTAACGATTGAAGATTTAATGATTTTGGACGGCAGACCTTGGCGACAAGGCCTGCCGTTTTTTATGATGATAGGGATTATCCGGGGGGGTAAGACGCAATGGCGAAGATGCGCAGGAAAGCAGATCTGCCGACCAAAATATGCCATAGCTGCGGGCTGCCCTTTAGCTGGCGGCGCAAATGGGCGCGCGATTGGGAGACGGTGAAATACTGCTCTGACCGATGCCGCAGGGCACGGGGGGCAGTTGGCGCTCGGTAGGGGCTGCATTGGTAAGATGATTTTACCAATACATGTTGCTCCACGAGGGGATACCTTCTAAGTCTTGTCGCAAAGCAAATTCCACGCGAGCGACAGGAGCTATGAGATGACACAGCGTACCGACAAAAACGGCCTTCAGGTTGCCGCCGAACTGGTTGAGTTTATCGAGGGTGCAGCACTGCCCGGCAGCGGCATCGATGCGGGAACGTTCTGGGCGGGGCTCAGCGATCTGGTGCATGACCTTGGCCCCAAGAACCGCGCGCTGCTGCAGACCCGTGAAGATATGCAGGCCAAGATCGACAGCTGGCACAAGGAACGGGCCGGCCAGGCTCATGATGCGGACGCCTACACAAGCTTTCTACGCGAGATCGGGTATCTTGTGCCCGAAGGTCCCGCGTTCGAGATTGACACAAAAGGCGTCGACCCTGAAATCGCTCAGGTGCCTGGCCCGCAGCTGGTGGTGCCGATCACCAACGCCCGTTTTGCCCTGAACGCCGCCAATGCGCGGTGGGGCAGCCTGTATGACGCCTATTACGGCACCGACGCTTTGGGTGATCTGCCGCAGGGCAAGGGATACGATGCGGACCGTGGTGCACGGGTCGTGGCGCAGGCCAAGGCGTTTCTGGATGACGCGGCCCCGCTGGCGTCAGGCAGTCACGTGGACGTAACGGGGTATGCCGTGGTTGACGGCGCGCTGACACCTGCGTTGAAAGATCCGGCGCAGTTTGTCGGCTACCGTGGGGACGCAGCCGCGCCCGAGGCGATCTTGCTGCGCAACAACGGGCTGCACATCGAAATCCGGATCGACGCCGCACATAACATTGGCAAGACCGATCCGGCAGGCGTGGCGGATGTGCTGCTGGAATCCGCGATGTCCACGATCATGGATTGCGAAGACAGCGTCGCCGCTGTGGACGCCGAGGACAAGGTCGTGGCCTATGGGAATTGGTTGGGGCTGATGAAAGGGGATCTGTCGGAAACCTTCGAGAAGGGCGGCCAGCAGGTCACGCGCGAGATGCACGGGGATCGCGACTATACCGCACCAGACGGCAGCGCGCTGACGATCAAGGGGCGGTCGCTGATGCTGGTGCGCAATGTCGGCCACCTGATGACCAACCCCGCCATTCTGGACCGTGACGGGCGCGAGATTGGCGAAGGGCTGATGGATGCCATGGTCACCACGCTGATCGCGATGCACGATCTGCAAAAGACCGGGGGCATGCGCAACTCGGTCGCGGGATCGGTCTATGTGGTTAAGCCCAAGATGCACGGGCCCGAGGAAGTGGCCTTTGCTGATGAGATATTTACCCGCGTGGAAACCGTGCTCGGTCTGCCTGCCAATACGGTCAAGCTGGGCATCATGGATGAAGAGCGCCGCACC
>NZ_DCAN01000019.1:321767-322028 GCF_002311545.1 Sulfitobacter sp. UBA1132
ATCATGGATGAAGAGCGCCGCACCTCGGTCAACCTCGCGGAGTGTATCCGCGCGGCCAAATCGCGCGTGGCCTTTATCAACACCGGCTTCCTTGATCGTACCGGCGACGAGATCCACACCTCTATGGAGGCAGGGCCGATGGTGCCCAAGGGCGAGATGAAAAACGCCCCTTGGATCAGCGCCTATGAGGATCGCAACGTCGATATCGGTCTGGCCTGCGGCCTGCAGGGACGTGCCCAGATCGGCAAGGGCATGTGGGCC
>NZ_DCAN01000019.1:322102-322474 GCF_002311545.1 Sulfitobacter sp. UBA1132
CAAGGGCATGTGGGCCATGCCCGATATGATGGAGGCAATGCTGGAGGCCAAGATCGGTCACCCCAAGGCGGGTGCGAACTGCGCTTGGGTGCCATCGCCCACGGCCGCCACACTGCACGCGATGCACTACCACAAAATCGACGTGCTGGCGCGTCAGGACGAGATCAAACAGGGTGGGGCCCGTGGCACGCTGGCCGATTTGCTGACCATTCCGGTACTGGACGGGCGTAACCTGTCGGACGCGGATATCGCGCAGGAAGTTGAGAACAACGCCCAAGGCATCCTTGGCTATGTTGTGCGATGGGTCGATCAGGGTGTTGGGTGCTCGAAGGTGCCAGACATCCATGACGTCGGCCTGATGGAAGACCGCGC
>NZ_DCAN01000019.1:322562-322871 GCF_002311545.1 Sulfitobacter sp. UBA1132
ACCTGCCGCATCTCGGCGCAGGCGCTGGCGAACTGGCTGCACCACGGGGTGATCTCGGAAGAGCAGGTGACGGCAGCCCTCAAGAAGATGGCCGCCGTCGTGGACCGGCAGAATGCGGGCGATCCGCTGTACCAGCCTATGGCACCGGGTTTTGACGGCATCGCGTTTCAGGCAGCCAGCGATCTGGTGTTGAAAGGGCGCGTGCAGCCTTCGGGCTATACCGAACCTGTCCTGCATGCCCGCCGGTTGGAGCTGAAAGCCGCGCAGGGCTGAGTTTGAAGTTTCGGAAAGCGCGAGGGGCCAGCCCCT
>NZ_DCAN01000019.1:322941-471589 GCF_002311545.1 Sulfitobacter sp. UBA1132
GGGGGGGCGCCCCCCCCCCCGCGCTCCCCGGAGTTTAGTTGGCAAAATGAAGTAACAATGAGGATAGCATGGCAGTCACATTAGAGCAGGCGCGGACGATGATCGCCGAGACGTTCAAGAAGGGGCACGAACTGGGGCTGAAGCCCTTGTCGGCAGTGGTGCTTGATGCGGGCGGCCACGTGCAAGCCTTCGAGCGGGAAGACGGTGCCGCACCGGGGCGTTTCGGAATCGCCCACGGCAAAGCCTATGGCGCGGTGATGCTGGGGATGGCAGGGCGCGCGCAGATGGCGCGGGCCGAACAGCAGGCCTACTTTATGGCAGCAGTGAACGGTGTGTACGGCGGGGCGGTGGTGCCTGTGCCCGGCGGGTTGCTGCTTCGCGATGAGGCCGGCGTGGTGATTGGCGCGCTGGGCGTGACGGGGGATACCTCGGACAACGACGTCAAGGCAGCGCTGGCAGGGATCGAAGCGGCAGGGCTGAAAGGCGAGGAATAACGCCCGCTTTGGGGTGTTGAGGTCGGATTGAGGACGCGGTAGGCTTTGAGCGAAATCAAACTCTGAGGCTGAATATGGCGCGTCCTGTTGTTGGTATTGTCGGAAACACCAGCCTGTTGAACGATCAATATCCGATCCATGCCGCCGGCACGATGAACACTATCGCCGTGGCGCAGGTGTCTGGCTGTTTGCCCCTGATCATCCCGAGCGACCCGTCGCTTGTATCAGTGGAAGAGCTGTTGGAGACCTGTGACGGCTTTTTGCTGACCGGCGGGCGGCCCAATGTACACCCCGAGGAATACGGCGAACCCGCGACCGAGGCGCATGGCACCTTTGACCGTGCGCGCGACGCTATCGCCCTGGGGCTGGTGCGCGCCTGCGTTGAACGCGGGCAGCCGTTCTTTGGTGTCTGCCGGGGGTTCCAAGAGGTGAATGTCGCCATGGGTGGCACGCTTTACCCCGAAATCCGTGAGCTGCCCGGCCGTATGAACCACCGTATGCCCCCCGACGGCACGATGGAGCAGAAGTTCGAGCTGCGCCACGATGTGACCTTTACCCAAGGGGGCGTCTTCCACGAGGTCTTAGGGGCCCCGAAGGTGCGGACGAATACCTTGCACGGGCAGGGGATCAAGGCGGCGGGTCCGCGTGTGGTGATCGACGGTTTTGCCGAAGACGGCACGCCAGAGGCGATATATATCAAGGACGCGCCGGGGTTCACCCTTGCCGTGCAGTGGCACCCCGAATGGGACGCGGGCAATGATCCGGTGTCGCGTCCCCTGTTCGAACGCTTTGGTGAGGCGGCGCAGGCCTGGGCGGACAGCAAGCATCAGCGAATGTTGAAATCCGCCTGACAGGTTACCCCGACAGCGTGATGCGCGGCACATGCAAGGGGCCTGACCTTGCTAGATAGCGGGCGGTCAGCGTGTCGATCTTCTGCCAGAGGAAATCCGGCGGCGCGGCAGATCTTGGCTGCGCTGCGCGTGGTTTGCCCGCGTGCTGGGGGCACCGTTCGCGGCAGCTTTGAAAAGCGACGGCGCTTGGGGGCGGGGCTATCGGGTATGAGATCTTGTGCATGGGGCGACCTTAGCCGCCCCAAAGTTAACAAATCATGACCGGTGGGGGATTACATCTCGCCGCCGGTGACCTGGATGCATTGTCCGTTGATGCTTTGCGACCCCGGACCGGTGAGCCATGCGGCCGCGGCTGTGACCTCGGACACCTCGATCAGACGCTTGTGCGGGTTGGAGTTGACCATGATCGCGCGCGCTTTTTCTTCCGAGATACCAGCACGTTCCGAGATCGACGCCGTATTGCGCGACACGATGGGCGTGTCGACATAGCCGGGGCAGATCGCGTTGAACGTATAGGGTTGCCCCAGATAATCCGCCGCCAGCGATTTGACCAAACCGATCATCCCGTGTTTCGACGCCGAATAGGCCGCCGCCCCGGGCAGCCCCTTCAGGCCCGCCATCGAAGAGATCGCGATGACGCGGCCCCAGTCGGTATCGCGCATGGTTTTCAACGACTCGCGGATGGTCAGAAAAGCACCGTCGAGATTGGTCGACATCATATTGCGCCAGAATTCCATGTCGGTCTTATGCACGGCCTTACCCTCGGCGATGCCGGCGTTGGGGATGCAGATCTGGATCGGACCGTGGGCTTTGACGGCGGCGGCGATCTTGGCGACCACGTCTTCCTCGCTGCGCACGTCCATTGCCATGCCGGTCATATTGTCGCCTGCGACCTCGTCCAGCACCTCTTGGCGGCGGCCTGTGATGGTCACATGTGCGCCCCGTGCGGCCAGATCCCGTGCGATGTCCAGCCCGATGCCGGTGCCGCCGCCCGTGATCAGCGCGTGTTTTCCCTGTAGGTCCATTCTGCTCTCCCTTATGAAATGGATCATCATGGGGGGCATGCTGTCGGCAGCAGGGGGCAGGCGCAAGGGCGCGCGGGTTTTCACGCAACGTCGTAAACCTAAAAATCGGGCTGTTAGCGCTATTGACGCTGCAAAACGCTGTTCTAATTATGTCCGTCTCTTGTACTATAGGAACCCAAGCGCTATCGCTCTGGGTAATATTATTGCGCCACACTGGGCGTAGAAGCACAAACGGGGGACTCTGGATTGAAGATCGGGACGCCAAAAGAAACATTTGAAGGGGAAAATCGCGTTGCGATGACTCCGGAATCAGCGTTGCAGCTGCAAAAGCTTGGTCATAGCTGTATGATCGAAGCTGGCGCAGGCGAGGCGGCTGGTTTTTCCAACGATAAATATGTCGAAGCCGGGGTAGAGGTGATCGACACGGCGGCCGAGCTTTGGGAGACGGCGGATGTCGTGGCCAAGGTCCGCGTCCCCAACACCGAAGAAATGGCGATGTTGCGGTCCGACCAGACGCTGATCTCTTTCTTCAGCCCTGTGGCCGATGAGGCCAAGATGAAAGAGGCGGCCGAGAAAGGCACCACTGTCGTCGCGATGGAGATGATCCCCCGGATCAGCCGCGCGCAGAAAATGGACGCGCTGTCGTCCATGGCTAACATCGCGGGCTACCGTGCGGTGATCGAGGCAGGCAACAACTTTGGCCGCTTCTTTACCGGTCAGATCACGGCGGCGGGCAAGGTGCCTCCGGCGAAGGTTCTGGTTGTCGGTGCCGGTGTTGCCGGTCTGGCCGCGATCGGCACGTCCACATCCCTTGGCGCGATCACGCTGGCCTTTGACGTGCGTCCAGAAGTGGCCGAACAGGTTGAATCGATGGGGGCCGAGTTCGTCTACCTCGATTTCGAGGAAGAGCAGCAGGACGGCTCTGCCTCCGGTGGCTATGCCTCTGTTTCCTCGCCTGAATTCCGCGAGGCGCAGCTGGCCAAATTCCGGGAGCTGGCCCCCGAGGTCGATATCGTCATCACCACTGCGTTGATCCCCAACCGCGAAGCGCCTGAGTTGTGGACCGACGATATGGTCGCAGCGATGAAGCCCGGCTCGGTGATCGTCGATCTGGCGGCCGAAAAGGGCGGCAACTGCAAGCTGACCAAGATGGACGAGAAAATCGTGACCGAGAATGGCGTGACCATCATCGGCTACACCGATTTCCCCAGCCGGATGGCAACGCAGGCCTCGACGCTTTATGCGACCAATATCCGTCACCTGATGACCGATCTGACGCCGGAAAAAGACGGTGTGGTCAACCACAACATGGAAGACGACGTGATCCGTGGGGCGACCATCACCCATGACAAGGAAGTCACCTTCCCACCACCTCCACCGAAAGTGGCAGCGATTGCGGCGGCTCCGAAGAAAGACAAGCCGAAAGAGCTGACAGCGGAAGAGAAACGCGCCAACGAAGTGGCCGCGTTCAAGGCACAAACCCGCAATCAGGTCGGCCTGCTGGCCATCGGTGGCGTGCTGCTGTTGGCGGTGGGTCTGGTCGCGCCGGCCAGCTTTATGCAGCACTTTATCGTATTCGTGCTGTCCGTGTTTATCGGCTTCCAGGTGATCTGGGGTGTGGCGCACAGCCTGCACACACCGCTGATGGCTGTGACCAATGCGATTTCGTCGATCATCATTCTGGGGGCGGTCATGCAGATCGGGTCCGGGTCGTTCCTGGTGATTATTCTGGCCGCGCTGTCGGTCTTTATGTGCGGGATCAACATTTTTGGTGGCTTCCTCGTGACACGGCGCATGCTTGCCATGTTCCAAAAATCGTAAAGGGTTCAGGTAAATGGATTTTGGTTTTACAACAGCGGCTTACGTAGTCGCCGCCATCCTCTTCATCCTCAGCCTTGGCGGGCTGTCGGGTCAGGAAAGCGCGAAGCGCGCTGTATGGTACGGGATCGTGGGCATGGCTTTGGCCGTGGCTGCGACATTGATCGGGCCGGGGGCTGGCTTCTGGCTGCTGTCGCTGATCCTGATCGCGGGTGGCGGTGCCATCGGCTATCAACTGGCGACAAAAGTGCAGATGACGCAGATGCCCGAACTGGTTGCCGCGATGCACAGCCTTGTGGGTCTGGCGGCGGTCTTCGTCGGCTATAACGCGCATATCGAACTGGGCAACGTGCTGGCGATGGATGACACCGCCCGCAAGGCGACCGAAGGGTTCGCAGCGCTGCTGGCCAAGAAAGACAGCGTCGAGATCGCGATCCTGCGGGTTGAACTGTTCCTTGGTGTGTTCATCGGTGCCATCACCTTTACCGGGTCGGTCATCGCCTATGGCAAGCTGGCGGGGCGCGTGGATACGTCGGCGACAAAACTGCCGGGCGGCCACATCCTGAACGCATCGGCTGCTGGCCTGTCGCTGCTCTGCCTGATCTGGTACTTCAACACCGGTGGTTTCCTGCCGCTGTTCATCATGACCCTGGCGGCGCTGTTCATCGGCTACCACCTGATCATGGGTATCGGCGGCGCGGATATGCCCGTGGTTGTGTCGATGCTGAACAGCTACTCTGGCTGGGCTGCGGCGGCGATTGGTTTCAGCCTTGGCAACGATCTTCTGATCGTCGTGGGGGCGCTGGTCGGCTCGTCTGGTGCGATCCTGTCCTACATCATGTGTAAAGCGATGAACCGGTCGTTCGTCAGCGTGATCCTCGGCGGCTTCGGCGGGACATCCGGTCCGCAGATGGAGGTCGAGGGCGAGCAGGTCGCGATCGACACCGACGGTGTGGCCACCATGTTGAACGAGGCCGACAGCGTCATCATCATCCCCGGTTACGGGATGGCGGTCGCTCAGGCGCAGCAAGCGGTAAGCGAGCTGGTCAAGAAGCTGCGGGCAAAAGGCAAGAACGTGCGTTTCGCCATTCACCCCGTTGCGGGGCGTCTGCCGGGTCACATGAATGTGCTGCTGGCCGAGGCCAAAGTGCCCTATGACATCGTGATGGAAATGGACGAGATCAACGATGATTTCCCGTCGACCGACGTGGCGATCGTGATCGGGTCCAATGACATCGTGAACCCTGCCGCACAGGACGACCCCAACAGCCCCATCGCCGGTATGCCGGTTCTGGAATGCTGGAAGGCTAAGAACGTCATCGTGTCCAAACGCGGGCAGGGGACAGGCTATTCCGGCATCGAGAATCCGCTGTTCTTCAAGGACAACACGCGGATGCTTTACGGCGACGCCAAGGCGAGCCTCGACAAGCTGCTGCCGCTGATCGACTGATCACACGACAGACGACAAACCAAGGGGCGGTGCAGCAATGCGCCGCCCCTTTTGCTTTTGGGGCGAAGGCAGTGGAACTCAAGCCGGTGGCACGTGTTGAATTGTCATATAGGAGGATTTGAATGTGAAGTTTTCACGCACCAGCCCCTCGACCGGCCCCGGTTCCCCTGAAGTGACCGGCTTTTACGATGACGATACCGGCAGCATCCAATATCTGGTGGCGGATCCGGCGACCTCCAAGGCGGCGGTGATCGACGTGGTTCTGGGCTTCAGCCCACAAAGTGCGGCGACTGACACGCAGCATGTCGATACCATCCTGCGCCACGCGGAAGCCGCGGGCTACGAGATCCAATGGATCCTCGACACGCACCCCCATGCGGACCATCTCATGGCCTCACACGTATTAAAACAGCGGTTGAACAAGCCCAATGCCATCGGGGCAAAGGTGAGAGAGATCGCAGAGCTCTGGCGTGACTATTACAACATGCCCGACGCCTTTGATCCCGCCGCCGATTTCGACCACCTGTTCGAGGATGGCGATACATTCACCATTGGCGAGCTGCCCGTGCGGGTGATGCTGTCGCCGGGGCACACGTTAGGGTCGATCACCTATGTCGTAGGCTCTGACGCGGCTTTTGTGCATGACAGCTTTATGCAGACTGACGTGGGCACAGCGCGCGCCGATTTTCCGGGTGGCACCGCGGCTGAACTCTACCAGTCCCTGCAAGATATCCTTGCCCTGCCGGATGCCACGCGTCTGTTCATCGGCCATGACTATGGCACCGAGTATCGCAGCCAACCCATGTGGGAATCCACCGTGGCCGAACAACGCCGGCACAACGCCCATATCGGCGGTGGCGTGTCGCAGCAAAGCTTCGTCGACCAACGCGAGGCGCGGGACAAAACCCTCGCGCTGCCCGACCGGATGCTGCATGTCTTGCAGATGAACCTTAGGGCGGGGCGCTTGCCGGAGGCGGAAGACGACGGTCACGCTTACCTCAAGATACCGGTCAATCGGTTCTGAAACCGGTCCGGTATTCCGCGGTATACGGTTAACCCTATGAAAGATATGTGAAATATATCTAGGCGAATGGCGGTGGTCACGATAGACTGCTTTGATTGACCCCTTGTAGAAAGCCCGCATCGTGCCCGCCCTCGACGATCACCCCCTGCGCTATACGCTCAATAGCGAGCTGCACGCCCGCCCGTTCCCCTCGCTCACCGCACCCCATGTTGCGGCCTATCTGGCCGTGCGCCCCTTGGGGGAGGCCGCGCGGCGGGACCGGTCTGTCGATCTGCAACAGCTTCGTGATCTCTTGGCCCATTATGGTGCGCCGCTGCCCGCCGCGGACGCGACCCATTATTTCGGCCCGATGGGGAAATACACGCTGAAGTGGGAGCAGCATACCGAATTCGTGACCTATACCGTGTTTCTGGATCAGCTCGGCCAGCGCCCCTTTGATCCGGCAGAGTTTGATGTCTTCCCGCAGGATTGGCGCGCGGGCCTGAACGCGCAGCGGATCACCTCTATTCTGCTGCGGCTGGTGCCCCGTCCGCCACAGGACGCGCAGATCGCCGAGGCGTTGCAAGACTGGTTCGTCCCCGAAAGCCTCGCCGTGGCATCGGTGCTTGAAGATGCTGCCGTCATCGCCAGCGATTTCCGTATCGACCCCGCGGGCCACATGCGCATGGCAATCTTTGCCAGCGAAGGCACGGGCAGCCGCCGCTTGGGCCGCATCGTGCAACGTCTGTGCGAGATAGAGACCTATAAATCCATGTCGATGCTCGGTTTTGCCAAGGTGCGCGAATTCGCGGGGCAGTTGGACCGTATCGATGCAGAGCTGAACGATCTGATGGCGGGTATGGCAGGCACCTCTGCCATGGCCGAAGACACGCTGCACCGGCTGCTGGATATCTCTGTCGGGCTAGAGGCGCTTTCGGCCGATGCGTCTTACCGTCTGGGCGCGACAGAGGCGTATCAAGCTATCGTCGCACAGCGGATCGGGGCTTTGCGCGAAACGCGGTTCATGGCGCGGCAAGGGTTTGATGAATTCATGATGCGCCGCTACGAGCCTGCGATGCGTACGGTCACATCCTCGGAAACACGGCTCAATAAAATGTCCGCCCGCGCCAGCCGCGCGGCCGAATTGTTGCGGACACGGGTCGATGTGGAACGATCCGCGCAAAATCAGGCGATATTGGCCAGCATGGACAAACGCTCTGACCTGCAACTGCGCCTACAACACACGGTCGAAGGGCTGTCCGTGGTCGCGATCAGCTATTACGCGGTGTCGCTGGTGGGCTATATGCTCTACCCGCTGGCCGACCGTATCGGGGTCAGTAAGGGCACGCTCTCGGCAGGGGCCGTCCCGGTGGTGGTGCTGCTGGTCTGGGGGCTGCTGCGCCGCCTGCGCCACAAGATCAAATAGGGTCAGCTGCCCGCCGGGGTGGCACGCAGGGTGGCATGCATCGCCAGCACGCCGACACCGATCATCACAATCGCAAGGATAGCGGCAAGGGACAGCGTAGGCACGCCGGACAATCCGGCCCCCAGCGTGCAGCCGCCCGCCAATACACCGCCCACACCCATCAACGCTGCTCCGCTCAGATAGCGGCCGGTCTGGGCGGGTGTCTCGAAACTTTGCCAGCCAAAGCCGCCAAAGATCAGGCTCGACGCGCAGGCCCCCAGGGCCACGCCCCCCAGAAGCCCGACGCCAAAGCCCGCGGGGATCGAACTGCTGGCCACCACCCAGAACAGCGCATCGGCCGAAGGAGAGGTGAACGACAGGCTTTCCATCGCGATAGGGTCGAATGCGTCAAACAGGATAAACCCCGTCCCGACCCAGGCCAGCGGGACCAGCAGGCCAATCATTGCCGCCATCACCAGATGGGTCCAGCGGTTGCCCGATCGCAGCGCCACGGCAAGGGCCGCCACTACGATCAGCCCGCCCCACAGCATCACCCCCCCGGGCAGGGCGGCAAGGCTGACGTAATCGCCAAGCCCAAGGGTCACACCGCCAAGCGCCACGCGCATCGGGGCCAGCACGCCTTTCAACGTGGCATGGGCCACAACGGCAAAGACAACCACGACCAAGGCCGCGCGCAAATTGCCGGAGCCCGCCAGAATGGTCAGCCGAGAGATACAGCCCCGCGTCAAAACCATCCCCGCGCCAAAAAGCAGGCCGCCGATGCCAATCGCCAGATAGGGCACATCCGCCACCATAAAGCGGTGGTCGGCAAAGCTGATCCAGCCCATGGCGACGGCGACCTGCGTCCCCAGCACGGCAAAGGCCAGCGCTGTCAGCCAGACCCCTTTTGCGGCGCGCCGGTCCTCGCCAATCAGGGAGCGGCGAAAACAGAATTTGGTGATCTGCCCGAGTATGCCAAAGATCACCCCAATCGCCAGCGCGAACCAGACAGCCGCCTGTTGCGGTGTGGTGGTCTCAAAACCGAATTGTTCAAACATCCCCGTGATCCCCTTGACGACAGCACGCCAGTTCCCTGACGCGTAAACCGCCCAAGTTCAAGCCTTTTGCGCCCCCACGACAAAGGGAGGCCGCAGCCCCCCTTCACCCTTTCTCAAATACTCAAACCCGACAGAAGCCCCCAAAGGCGCCGGTCCGATCCGGATCACCGTCCGCGCAGCCGCGGGTCCAGCGCGTCACGTAGCCCGTCGCCAAGATAGTTCACGCTCAGCACGGTCAGCGAGATCGCGACGCCGGGCAGGATCACCCGCTCGGGGAATTCCTGCATCCGTGACACGGCATCGGACAAGAGCTTGCCCCATGTCGGATAGTCCGACGGGAAGCCGACGCCCAGAAAGCTCAGCGCGCTTTCGGTGATGATCGCGGTCGCCAGTCCCAGCGTGGCCGAGACCATGATCGGAGAGATGACGTTGGGCAGCAGGTGCTTGCGGATGATCTTGCCCGACCGCGTCCCGATGGACCGCGCGGCGAGGATGAACTCGCGCTCTTTCAGCGCCAGAATGTCGCCGCGCACGATCCGCGCGGTCTGCATCCACGAGGTCAGCCCGATGATACCGACGATCAGGATGAACATCCCGCCTTCGGGGCCAAACCGTGCGTTGAGCGGTTGCCGGAACAGGGTCACCGCCAGCAGCGTCAGCGGCAGGATCGGCAGCGACAGCACCAGATCGGTAAAGCGCATCAGCCAGAAATCGAGCCGTTTGAAATAGCCCGAGATGACGCCGATGGCCGATCCGATGACCAGCGCCAGCCCCATGGCCAGCCAGCCCACCGCCATAGACACACGCCCGCCGGCGATCATCTGTGCCATGATATCACGGCCCAGCTGGTCGGTGCCAAAGGGATGTGCCCAACCGGCCTTGGCCTCGCTGTCGAACAGCAGTTGATACACGGGGCGCCAGTTCTTGTTGCGGATATCCAGCGCCTTGGGGTCGACATCCCAAAGGTAGGGGCCGAACAACACCGCGAGGGTGATGAACAGCAGGAAGCCTCCGCCAAAGACAGCGCCCTTGTGCTTGCGGAACTGCTGCCAGACGTCGATCCACTGGCTGCGCGGCGGCTTTTGCGGCTCTTTATCGACCAGCGCACCATAGAGTTCGATGTCGGCCTCGATCGGGCTTGCGGGGGTGGCTTGCTCAGTCATAGCGGATCCTTGGGTCAAGCAGGCCGTATAGAACATCGGCAATCAGGTTGAATAGAACGATGAGGATGGCGAAGATAAAGGTCAGCGTCATCACCATCGGCAGGTCGTTGGCAAAAAGCGCCGTCAGCAGCAGCTGCCCGATACCATTCACCTTGAACACATTCTCGGTAATGATCGCGCCGCCAAAGATCGCGGGCATGCCAAGGGCAATCACCGTGACCACTGGGATCATCGAGTTGCGCAGCACATGGACCAAAACGACCGATTTCTCGCGCAGCCCCTTGGCGCGGGCGGTGCGCACATAGTCTTGGTTCAGGTTGTCCAGCATTGCGCCGCGCATATAGCGGCTGATCTGCGCGGTGGTTTGCAGCGCCAACACCATCACGGGCATGATCATCTGCATAAACTGGATTTTGAAGCTCTCCCAGTCGGTCACAACATGGGTCGTGTCATAGATCGACGGCAACCACCCCAGCGAGACCGAGAAAATCACGATCAGCAGCGGCCCGGTGAAGAAGGGCGGGATCGAAAAGCCGATCATGGTGACAAAGGTGCCCGCTTGATCGAACAGCGAATAGTGACGGTAGGCCGAATAGATGCCAATCGGTATCGCGATCAGGATGCCCACGATATAGCTAAGCCCAACCACCCAAAGCGTCTGCGGCATCCGCTGGATCACGATATCCATGATCGGGCTGCGGGTCTGCCAGCTGATCGCACGCTGTACGGGGCGCACAGCACCTGTGTCGGGGTCAATAAAGGTCGACAGGCTGGTGTCGGGCAGCCAGCCCAGAAGGAAGCTGTCGCGGGTGGCCCAGTCGATGAAGACCTGCGGTTCAACCCAGAAGAACTGGATCAGCCATTTATAGTATTGCACATAGATCGGCTGCCCGAGGCCAAGCGCCTCGCGCATTTTCTGTTTTACCTCTGGCGGGACTGTCAGCGGCACCTGGGCCATCGGATCGCCGGGGGCCAGTTGCAACAGCAGGAAGATTACCAGGCTGATAAACAAAAGCGTTGGTATCGACAAAAGTAGTCGACGAATGGTGAAGGTCAGCATGCACAGCGCCTTTGCAAGTCGGTCTAGGGGAGGGGAAGCATGTCAAAATCGAAGGGAGGCGCGATTTCGCACACATTCACACAGGCATCAAGTCATGAGGAGCACGCGCGCTGCGTGCTCCTCTGAGCTTGGGCGTGATTATTCTTTCACGCGGTACCAGTCGGCGGCATTCCACAGTTCGGAATCCCATGTGTTCAGGATCACGCCGCCCAGAGTGTTGGACGCAGCGGAAACCCGACCACGGTCGACCAGCGGAACGATGGTCATCGTGTCACGTGTGATGATGTTGTTCAGCTGCTTGGCGATATCGCCGCGCTTGTCCAACTCGCCCGTGCGCGACAGTTCGTCCAGCAACGCGTCGTATTCTTCGTTGCAGAAACGGTTGATGTTCTCACCCTGCCACTGGCTGGAAGGCTTGGGCTCGTTGCCACAGCGATAGGCAGACAGGTAGGCCTGCGGATCGGTGCCGTCAAAGTTGTTCGCGTACATTTCAACGTCGGCATAGAACTTCTGGAAGGTATCGGGCGAACCGGGGTCGCCCCCAAAGAAGACCGACGCATCAAGGTTGCGCAGTTCGACTTCGACACCGATCTGGTTCCACCAGTCTTTGATCAGCGCCTGGAAATCCTGACGGACAGCGTTGGTCGAGGTCTGGTACAGCAGGGACAGTTTTTCACCGTCTTTGTCGCGGATGCCGTCGCCATTGGTGTCGGTCCAGCCGGCTTCTTCCAGCAGGGCTTTCGCGCCTTCCAGATCCTGCGTCAGACATTCGGTGTTGTCGGAGGCATAAAGCTCGGGCGCGGGCACGAGGTTACAGGTCGCGCGACCCGCCTGGCCATAGCCGACCTCGACCAGCAAAGGACGGTCGATCGCCATGGACAGCGCCTTGCGGACCTTAAAGTCGGACAGGATGGGGTGCGGATGCGCCACGGTGGAGCGTTCGCCCTCTGGCAGGTCCGGCGATGGGTCTGTCAGGTTCATCTCGATCCGTTCGACCAATGTCCCGAATGCAGAGATCGCCTGACCCTTGCCGCCTTCGGCCATTTTCGCCAGCACATCGGGGGCCAGCTGCATGTTCCAGGCATAGTCGTATTCGCCGGTTTCCATCACCGCACGACCCGCGGCATTCGCATCACCACCGCCCTTGAGGGTCAGTGTCGCAAACGCAGGTTTGCTGGGGTCACGGTAGTTGGGGTTGGCTTCCATCTGGATCACGTCATTGGGACGGAAATCTGTCACGCGGAACGGGCCGGTGCCGATGGGGTTAAAGTTGGCTTCGGTACATTCGGGGGCTTTCGCGCCCAGGCAGTCCTTGAACTGCGCGGCCTGAATGATCGGTGATTGCGCGCCCATGAACGGGCCATAAGGGTTTGGCTTGGCGTCGGTGAAGTGAACGGTAACCGTCAGATCATCCACAATATCGATGCTTTCAACACCATCGAACTTCGACGCCTGCGCGCAACCGCCTTCGGGGTGCATACAGTATTCAGCGGTGAATTTCAGGTCCGCCGAGGTCACCGGCGTGCCGTCGGACCAAACCAGGCCCTCTTTCAGCTTCCAGGTGATGGATTTCAGATCTTCGGCCACGCCGCCGTTTTCAACGGTGGGAATCTCGGTCGCCAGATAGGGAACCAACGCGCCGGTTTCGTCATAGCGGCCCATCGGCTCCAGCACGAGGCTCGCCGCCTCGAGGTCTTTTGTGCCGCCCGACAGATAGGGGGTCATGATCGAGGGCGCTTGCCAGTAGATAACTTTCACCTCGCCGTCGCGTCCACGCTCGCCCTCGTGGGCGGCGCCGAATGCGGCGGGGGCAATCGCTACCGAAGCCGCGGCTCCCAGTAACAGGGTTTTCATGTTCATAGCTTACTCCTTGTTGGACACCCTTGGTTTTTTGAGGTGCCTTTTTTTATGGTCTGTCTTTTCTGGCAATGCCAAAAACGTCAATCTTGATCACGGCCGGGGGCAGGGTGCTGCGACAGACAGGGATGCCCGCCAAAACGCCCGTTTTTCCAGCCACGCCAATAACGTCGAAGCATCGAAACAGGTTTGAAAAAAAATGCAAGTCTCCAAAGCAGCGGATGTTAGCGGTCCCTTGGACCGATTTGACACCAGATGACGAAGTGCCTTAGCGTCGTCAAATTGATTAAACGAGAAGCGCTGGAAAATACCATGCTAGACGAGGCAACGCCGACACCAATCGCGCAAATTCAAGAGCTTAGGGTCGAATTTCAAACCCAGGACGGACCCGTTCTAGGTGTGGAGAACGTCAGCTTTGACATCAATGCGGGTGAAACTGTCTGCGTTGTGGGCGAATCCGGCTCGGGTAAATCGGTGTCCTCGCTGTCGCTGATGCGTCTGGTCGAGTTCGGCGGCGGAAAAATTGCGGGTGGGCGCCTATTATTTGAGCGCCAGAACGATCCCGCTGTCGATTTGGCGCGCACAGATCAAGATGTGATGCGCGATATTCGCGGCAATGAGATCGGGATGATCTTTCAGGAACCGATGACAGCGCTGAACCCCGTCTTTACCGTCGGTCGCCAGCTGACCGAAGGGCTACGCCTGCACAAGAACATGTCCAAGGCGCAGGCAGAGGCCCGCGCGCTGGAGCTTCTGACCCAGGTCCGCATCCCCGAACCGGCCCGCCGTCTTGCACAATACCCGCACGAACTGTCGGGCGGGATGCGCCAGCGTGTGGTGATCGCAATGGCGCTGGCCTGTTCGCCGCGGCTGCTGATCGCGGATGAACCCACCACCGCGCTGGATGTGACCATTCAGGCTGAAATCCTCGCGCTGATCGACCGCTTGAAACGCGAGACCGGCACCGCCGTCATGTTCATCACCCATGACATGGCCGTTGTCGCCCAGATGGCCGATCGCGTCGTCGTCATGTTCCGCGGCAACAAGGTCGAAGAAGGCACGGTCGAGGAAATTTTCGAAAACCCTCAACACCCCTATACCAAGGCGTTGCTGGCCGCCGTCCCCAAGCTGGGCGAGATGCGCGGCAAACCCTATCCCGAACCGATGAAACTGCTCGGGACTGCGGATAAAGAGATCAAACCTATCAAGGGCACAGAGGAAACGCTGCTGACGGTCAAGAACCTGACCACGCGCTTTCCGGTGCAGGGCGGCTTCCTGCGCCGCACCGTCGCCAATGTCCATGCGGTCGAGGACCTGTCGTTTACCATCAACAAGGGCCAGACGCTAAGCCTCGTGGGGGAATCCGGCTGCGGGAAATCTACGGCGGGGCGGTCCTTGCTGCGACTGGTCGAACCCCAATCGGGCGAGGTCAACCTCGATGGCAAAGACATCATGGCACTGGATTCACGTGGCCTGCACAAGGCGCGACTGGACATGCAGATGATCTTTCAGGACCCGTTTGCCTCGCTCAATCCGCAGATGCAGCTGTCGGATCAGGTGGCCGAACCGATCCACAATTATGGCACGCTCAAGGGGGCCGAGCTGACCAAACGCATCGAGATGCTGTTTGACCGTGTGGAACTGCCGCGCAGCTTCATGCGCCGCTTCCCGCACGAGCTGTCAGGCGGTCAGCGTCAGCGCGTCGCCATCGCGCGGGCCTTGGCGCTGAACCCCAAGCTGATCGTCGCGGATGAAGCCGTGTCGGCGCTAGATGTGTCGGTACAAGCGCAGGTGGTCAATCTGATGCTGGAGCTGCAAGCGGAAATGGGGCTGTCCTTCCTGTTCATCAGCCACGATATGGCTGTGGTCGAACGGGTCAGCCACCACGTCGGCGTGATGTATCTGGGCCGGATCGTGGAAATGGGCACGCGGTCGCAGGTGTTTGAAAACCCGCAGCACCCCTATACGCAGGCCCTGATGAAAGCCGTCCCCATCGCCGATCCACGGCGTCGCAAAAAGGAAAGCGAGCTGAACTTCAAGCCGATCCCGTCCCCGATTCATCCGACAAGCTATGTCGCGGAACCCTCTGTTTACAAAACCGTATCCCCCGGCCATCAGGTCTTGATCACCGATAGCGGATACTAAAGGACCACATAAATGACTGCGCGCATGACCCCGTTCGAGCTGATGGAAAAACTCGTCAGCTTTCCCACTGTGTCGCGGGATACGAATATCCCGCTGATCGACTGGGTGGCCGATTACCTTGAAAGCCACGGCATCGCGTCCCATCGCTATATCCACCCCGATCAACCCAAACATGCGCTTTTCGCCCATGTGGGCCCGTGGGAAGAGGGCGCGGTGGTCCTGTCGGGGCATACCGATGTGGTGCCGGTGGACGGTCAGCCCTGGGACAGCGACCCTTTCACTGTGGTCGAACGGGACGGGCGCTATTACGGGCGCGGCTGCTGCGACATGAAGGGCTTTGATGCGCTGGCCATCTGGACATTGGTAGAAGCGCATTACGCCGAAGTGCAACGCCCACTCCAGATCGCGCTCAGCTTTGACGAGGAAATCGGCTGCACCGGTGCCCCTCCGATGATCGAGGCGATGCAGCCGGTGTTGCCCAAGGGGGCGCTGGTGATCGTGGGGGAACCCTCGACCATGCAGGCCGTTACAGGCCACAAGGGCGGCACGGGCTTCAACACCCATGTGGTCGGCTTCGAGGTGCATTCCTCGCTCCTGCACACAGGCGTCAACGCGATCATGGCGGGGGCCAAGCTGATCGAATGGGCCAATGAGGTGAACACCGAGAACATGGCCCGCAAACCCAGCGAGCTTGCCGCGATGTTCAACCCGCCCTTTACCACCGCCCATGTGGGCGTGATCTCGGGCGGGACAGCGCATAATATCACCGCCAAGGATTGCCACTTCGCCATGGATTTCCGCGTCGTGCCAGGCGAAGACAAAGACGCCTGGGGCACCGCCTATCTGGAAAAGGTGCGCGAGGTTGAAAAGCAGATGCAAGAGGTCGTCCCCGAAACCTATATCGAGGTCACCCCCCGTTTCGACGTCCCCGCACTACAACCCGAAAAAGACGGGCTGGCCGAAACCTTCGTGCGCCAGATCACCGGCGACAATGCCAGCCACAAGGTCTCCTACGGGACCGAGGCCGGACAGTTCCAGGAAGCGGGGTATAGCGCGGTGATCTGCGGCCCCGGCGATATCGCACAGGCGCACCAGCCCAACGAATATATCGAAGTCGCGCAATTCGAGGCCGGCCATACATTCATGCGCGACCTGCTTGACCGTTTGAAATGACACAGCGCAGCGGCCCCCTTCTTCCAAATGGCATCACATCCAGGGGGAGGGGCCGCAGCGCGGCACCGGGGGCTGGCCCCCGATCCAGGCCTGCTTTGCCCGCGACGCCCACGCAATATAAAGCCTGACCCATGCAGCCTTTCCCGATCCACACGACCACCCCCGTCACCTATCCCGGCCCCCAGCCAGCCACGTCGGATATCGTCGTTATCGGCGGCGGGATCATCGGGGTCTGCACGGCGCTGTTCCTCGCCCGGGAGGGTCACTCGGTCACCTTGCTGGAAAAGGGCCGCATCGCCGCTGAACAATCCAGCCGCAATTGGGGGTGGATTCGGCAACAGGGGCGCGACCCTGACGAGATGCCGATCATGGCCGAGGCGCAGGCGCTCTGGCGCGAACTTGCGGGGCAAACGAACGTGGATATCGGGCTGCGGCAGGGCGGCATTGCCTATCTGGCGCAAAGGCCGACACAACTTGCGGGCTACGAAGACTGGCTGCCCCATGCGCGGGCCAATGGCGCGGACAGCCGGATGATGACGGCGGCCGAGGTCTCCGCCATGTTCCCCGGCCTTGCGACACCTCAGATCGGCGCGCTGATCACGCCGTCGGACATGCGGGCGGAGCCTTGGGTCGCGGTGCCCGCACTCGCCGGTATCGCCGCGCGAGAGGGCGTTCAGATCATCGAGAATTGCGCCGTGCGCTGCCTTGACATCGCGGCGGGGCGGGTTGCCGGGGTGATCACGGAACAGGGGCGTATCGCGTCTTCGCAGGTGGTGCTGGCAGGTGGGGCGTGGTCGGCGCTGTTCCTGCGCAATCACGGTATCTCTATGCCGCAGCTGTCGGTACGCGAAAATGTGGCGGCGACCGAAAGCTTGCCTGAAATTTACGCAGGGGCGGTGTCGGACGGGCAGGTCGCGTTCCGGCGGCGCGAGGATGGCGGCTATACGCTCGCCCCTCCCGGCGCGCCCGAGCTGTTCGTGGGCCCTGACGCCTTTCGCGCCTTGCCCCACTACCTGACCCAGTTGCGCGCCGACCCCTTTGGTCAACGGCTTCACCCTTTTGCGCCCAAAAGCTTTCCCGATGCCTGGACGACCAAGCGGCGCTGGCAGGCCGATACCCCATCCCCCTTCGAGGCGATGCGCATCCTTAACCCCACGCCCAATATGGCCAAGATCCGCCGCTTGCTGCGTGATTTTTCAGCAATGTTCCCCGACTTGGGCCCGATAAAGCTAAAATCTGCCTGGGCGGGGATGATCGACACCATGCCTGACATTGTACCTGTCGTGGATACTGTGGCAGCACTGCCGGGGCTGACCATTGGCACGGGCATGTCGGGGCACGGCTTTGGTATCGGGCCGGGCATGGGCCGCGTTCTGGCGCGTCTGGCCACGGGGCAAAGCGCTGGTCATGATCTGACCCGCTTTCGCCTTGCACGTTTCACCGATGGCAGCCCGATGATCCTGGGCCCGAACGTCTAGACACATAAAGGAACGCACGCGATGCCGATCAAGAACCGCTTTGCCGAAACCCATGCCGACATCACCGCGTGGCGGCGTCACCTGCATACGATCCCCGAACTGCAATTCGATCTGCCGCAGACCGCGGCTTTCGTCGAAGAGAAGCTACGCAGCTTTGGCATTACCGATATCACCACCGGCGTGGCGCAAAGCGGCATCGTCGCGGTGATCGAGGGCAAGACCAATGCCTCGGGGCGCAGCATCGGCTTGCGCGCGGACATGGACGCTTTACCCATCACCGAGGCGACGGGGCTTGACTATGCCTCCAAAACGCCGGGCAAGATGCATGCCTGCGGCCATGACGGGCACACCGCGATCCTGCTGGGGGCCGCGCAATATCTGGCAGAGACGCGCAATTTTGACGGGCGGGCGGTGCTTATCTTCCAACCCGCCGAAGAGGGCGGCGGCGGTGGCAACGTCATGGTCGAGGAAGGCCTGATGGAGCGTTGGTCCATCGACGAGGTCTACGGGCTGCACAATATGCCCGGCCATCCCGTCGGCGCATTCGCGATCCGCAGTGGCCCTTTGCTGGCGGCGGCGGATGAGTTCGACATCATCATCACCGGGCAGGGCGGCCATGCCGCAGCCCCGCACGAGGCGATCGATACCAACCTTGCCGCGGCGCATGTCGTTGTCGCGCTGCAATCCATCGCCGCGCGCAACGTGGATCCGATCAAGAATGCTGTCGTGTCGGTCTGTACCCTGCGGTCCGATACCGACAGCCACAACGTCCTGCCGCAAACCGTGCGGCTGCGCGGCACGGTCCGGACGCTGGATGCGGGCATCCGCGATCTGGTGCAGGACCGGCTGGAGGCTGTCGTGACCCACACCTGCGCCGCCCACCAATGCACTGCCGACATCGTTTACGCGCGCGGCTATCCCATCACCGTGAACGCTGACGCGAACACCGCCTATGCCGCTGATGTGGCCGAGAATATCGCCCCCGGTGTGGACCGCGACACGCCTCCGATCATGGCCGGAGAGGATTTCTCGTATATGCTGAACCAGCGCCCCGGTGCCTATATCATGCTGGGCAATGGCGACGGGCCCACCGTCCACCACCCCATGTATAATTTCAACGATGACGCGATCCCCGCAGGTTGTAGCTGGTTCGCGGAAATGATTGAAACAAGATTGCCAGCCTAGCCGCCGGCTTTGCCCGAAAGGGGCGCTGCGCGTTCCCTTTTTTCACAGACTTCAAGGACTTCGAAAAATGCCCGTTAAGAACCGATTTGCCGAATTGCACAATGACATCACCGCATGGCGACGTGATTTGCACGAACACCCCGAGATCCTGTTCGAGACGCATCGCACCTCTGCCACCGTGGCCGAGAAACTGCGCGCCTTCGGCTGTGACGAAGTTGTCGAAGGCATCGGGCGTACCGGTGTTGTCGGCGTGATCAAGGGCAATGCCACCACCTCGGGCAAGGTCATCGGGCTGCGTGCCGATATGGACGCGCTGCCGATCCACGAACAGACGGGGCTGGACTATGCCTCCAAAACGCCCAATGCGATGCATGCCTGCGGCCACGACGGCCACACGGCGATGCTGTTGGGTGCGGCGCAGTATCTGGCCGAGACACGGAATTTTGACGGGACCGTTGTGGTGATCTTTCAGCCTGCCGAAGAAGGCGGCGGCGGCGGGCGCGAGATGTGCAAAGACGGCATGATGGAACGCTGGGGCATTCAGGAAGTCTATGGCATGCACAACTGGCCCGGCATTCCCGCCGGACAATTCGGCATCCGCCCCGGCCCGTTCTTTGCGGCCACCGACCTGCTGGAAATCGAAGTCGAGGGTCTGGGCGGCCACGCGGCCAAACCACACGAGACCATCGATACGGGTGTTGTCACCGCACATATCATCACCGCGCTGCAAACCATCGTCAGCCGGAACGCGGACCCCGTGGGCAATATCGTTGTCTCGATCACCTCGATCGAATCCTCGTCCAAGGCGTTCAACGTGATCCCGCAGCGGGTGAATTTGCTGGGCACCGTGCGCACCCTGTCCAATGACTTGCGCGATCTGGCTGAAAAGCGCGTGACAGAGATTTGTGAAGGCATCGCGGCGACCTTTGGCGCGACGGCAAAGGTCAAATACGTGCGCAACTATCCGGTGATGGTGAACCACGACGAACAGACTGAATTCGCCGCGGATGTCGCGCGCGGTATCTCGGGTCAATGCGACGAAGCACCTTTGGTCATGGGGGGCGAGGATTTCGCCTTTATGCTCGAAGAGCGCCCCGGTGCCTATATTCTGGTCGGCAATGGCGACACTGCGATGGTGCACCACCCGATGTATAACTTTAACGACGATATCATTCCCGCGGGCTGCAGCTGGTGGGCGGGTATCGCCGAACAACGCATGCCCATCGGCTGATCACACAGGCATGGGGCGGGGGGAAACCCGCGCCCTATGCTGCCAGCAGCTTGCGATAGATTTTGACCAGCGCTGCCGCTTCGCGCGCGATAGAGAAATCTGACATCACATAGCTGCGCCCGGCCTCTGCCCATGCGGCCAGTCGGGTCGGGTCGGACAGGGCATCGCGCGTCGCGGCCTCGAGCGCGGGAATGTCATCGGGGTCCACCAGCAGGCCCGTCGTACCTTGCACCACCAGCTTTTCAAAGGCCCCCACACGGGTCGCGACCACGGGCACACCGCAGGCCATCGCCTCGATCGGGGTGAGGCCGAAGCCCTCCCACCGTTGGGGGGCGACGTAAAGGTCCAGCACGCGGTAGAAATCCGCCATATCGCCCACCGGCACCTCTGGCAGGAACAGCATCCGGTCCGACAGCCCTTCGGCGCGGGCGCGGTCTTTCAGGCCCTTCTCGAAGCTCTCGTATTTCTCGGTCGCGCGCCCCATCACAAGGGCGACGACATCGGGGTTGTCCCGCAGGATCGGCAGCATCGCCTCGACAAAGGCATCGGTGCCCTTTTGGGCGCGGATACGGCCATAGCAGCCCACCAGCGTCGCGTTCACTGGCAGCTTAAGCTCGGCGCGCAGCGCGGCGCGGTCGGGCGAGGGGGCAAAGCCCTCGGTGTCGATCCCGTGCATGATCACATGGCCGGGGTTTTCCAGATAGGCGTTGGTCCGGTCCGAGGTCGCCACAACGGCATCCATCCGCCGGATCAGCCAGCGCGTCAGGCCGGTCTGTTCGCGCTGGCTGGCCGAGGTGAACATCAGCTTGAGCCGCTTGCCCAGCAGATAGCGCAGCGCCAGCCCGCCCAGCATCTCGACGTTGCGCCGCGCGTGCCAGACCCGCCAGCCCGACGGTGACGGCCCGCGGCGCGACATGGTCAAAAGCGAGGCCAGCGGCACCTGCGGGACATCATCAGGCACAACGGGGCCCGTTGCCGCGATAGAGATATCGCGCGATTGGACTGGCACCAACCGCATCACAGTGGCCGTGACGCCGCTGAGCCTGCGTTTGAAATTCGGCGCGATCACATCGGTTCGGGCAAGGGGGTGCGTCATGGGGTATCCAAGTTCAATGTGGTGATCAGACGGCTGGCGATGGCATCAAGCTGGTCATCTTGTGCCGCGATGAAGCGGGCAGCGGCTGCGGTCATCGTCGCCAGCTCGTCCGGTTTGGTCAAGAGCGCGGCAACGCGGGCGGCCAGATCATCGCCATCCGCCACGATCCGCGCAGCGCCTTCAGCCTCGAGCTGGGCATAGGTTTCCGCAAAGGCCGCAACGTGGTTGCCCGACAGCACAGCGGCACCCGATTGCGCCACCTCGAACGGGTTGTGCCCGCCAATGGGCAGCAGCGATCCGCCCAGAAACACGACATCGGACAGGCTGTACCAGAGGCCCAATTCCCCCAGCGTGTCGGCCAGATAGACCTGACCCCCGGGGGCGTCCCCACGGCTGCGGCGCTGCACGGTCAGCCCCGCGTCCTGTACCAGCGCCTCTACCGCATCGCCGCGTTCGGGGTGGCGGGGGGCAAGGATGAGACACAGATCGGGGATCTCGCGCAGCAGCTTCTTATGCGCATCGAGCACGCTGCGTTCCTCCCCTTCGTGGGTGGAAGACGCGACCCAGACCGCCCGCCCGCCAAGCGCTGTGCGCGCAGCGGCCAGCGCCTGTGCATCGACGGGCAGCGGGCCGGCCATGGATTTCAGGTTCACCCCCGGCGACACACGATCGGCGGGGGCATGCATGCGGATCATATTGCGCGCCATCGCGTCATTCTGCGTCACGATCAGCGTGAAGACATCGAACAGGTAGCGGGCAGTGCGGGGCCATTTCTCCCAGAACTCGACCGTCTTGTCAGACATGCGCGCGTTGACCAACGCCATCGGCGCGCCGGTCGCATGGGTCCGTCGCAGCATCTGCGGCCAGATCTCGCTTTCGACAAATATCGCGGCGTCGGGCTGCCAATGGGCCAGGAACCGCTTTAACGGGCCGGGGGCGTCCAGCGGGGCAAACTGGTGCAGGCTGCGCGGCGGCAGACGTTGTTCCACCAGCCTGGCCGAGGTCGCGGTGCCGGACGTAATCAGGAAATGCGCGTCGGGCAGCATGTGCCCCATGCGGGTGATCAGCGCCAGCACCGACAGGCTTTCGCCCACGGAGGCCGCATGCACCCAAACCAGCGGGCCGCCGCTTGGGCGCGGCTGTGTGGCGATGCCGCGTTTCTCTCCCGCACGGGCGGCGGGCACGTCTTGCGCGTTCAGCTTGCGCGCCTCTGCGCTGGCGGCAAAGGGGATCAGGCAGCGGCTGGCAAGAACCCAGGCGCGGTACAGGAAAGGCGCGGACACGGTCGCGTCAGCCGCCAGTGTGGCTCATGTGGCGGGGCATCTGCCCATCCAGCTTTTGCCGTGAATAATCAAAGTCGTGGCCCTTGGGCTTAAGGTTGATCGCCGCGCGAATTGCGTCTTTCAAGGGCGCGTCGTCATCGGGGTGATTGCGCAAGGGCGCGCGCAGGTCGGCCACATCTTCCTGCCCCAGACACATGTAGATTTCACCGGTGCAGGTGATCCGCACGCGGTTGCAACTTTCGCAGAAATTATGGGACAGCGGCGTGATAAAGCCGATCTTCTGGCCGGTCTCTTCCAGCCGGACATATCGGGCAGGGCCGCCCGTATTCTCAGCCAGATCGGTGACGGTGTAATGTTCCTCGTAGGTGCGGCGCACATCCTTGAGCGACCAATACTGGCCCAAGCGGTCCTCGTTGCCCAAGTCGCCCATGGGCATCACCTCGATCCAGGTCAGATCAATCCCGCGATCCGCACACCATGCGGTCATCGACGGCAGTTCTGCCTCGTTGAAGCCTTTCAGCGCGACGGCGTTGATCTTGACCCGCAGCCCGGCATTCTGCGCCGCGTCGATCCCGCGCAGCACCTGCGGCAGACGCCCCCAACGGGTGATGTCGGCGAATTTCTGATCGTCCAGCGTATCAAGCGAGACATTCACACGGCGCACGCCCGCAGCATAAAGATCGGCGGCATAGCGTTCCAACTGGCTGCCATTGGTGGTCAGCGTCAGCTCTTTCAGCGTGCCGGCGTCCAGATGGCGGGTCATGCTGTCGAAGAAGGTCATGATACCCTTGCGGACCAAAGGCTCACCGCCGGTGATGCGCAGCTTTTGCACACCCAGATCGACAAAGTTGGTGCACAGCCGATCCAGCTCTTCCAAGGTCAGAAGTTCCTTCTTGGGGAGGAAATTCATATTCTCGGACATGCAATAAACACAGCGAAAGTCACAGCGGTCTGTGACAGAGACGCGCAGATAGGTGATGGCGCGGGCGAACGGGTCAATCAAAGGTGCATTCATATCCCATAGGTAAACATCGGCCCATCCCGGGGCAAGTAGCATTTAGGAGATTGAAGCGGCAGGGGGGGAGCGTTAGATTTAGCCCATGAAACATTATATTATTCTAGGTGTCGCTGTCGTTGCTCTGGCCGGATGTGCGGGCGTAACGGATCGTTTGGGTTTGGGTAAACGCGGGGCGGACGCAGCCCCGCCCACGACCGAGGCCGAGGCGCGTGCTGAGGCGTCCCTGTCGTCCGCCACCGCGGCTGCCCGTCCGCCTGCTGGGGCACGCACAGCCGATGCGCTTGACACCACCACGGCCGAACAACGCGCCGAGGCGTCAAAACCTGCTGCGGCAGGGGCCAAATCGCTGGGCACCACCGTCGCCTCGCTTGGCAGCGCGACAGAGCCGGGGCTTTGGATGAAAACACCGCTGGTGAAATCGGAAATGCAGGGCCGCGTGACGAACCCCGCGACGGGCAAATCCTCTACGGTTGAACTGATCCCGCTGGATGGGCCTGCTTCGGGCGGGAGCCGCATGTCGTTGTCGGCGCTCCGTCTGATTGGCGCGTCGCTGACGGATCTGACCAAGGTTGAAGTGTCCACCAACGGCTAAGCCAGGCGGTGACGGTGTAAGATACAAAACGGGCGTCCAAGGGGGAACTTTGGACGCCCGTTTTCTGTAGGGATCAGCTATCTGATGCGGGGGCTTCGTCTTCCGCCGCCACCGGGGCTTCCAGCGGGAAATCCGGCATATGGCGCGCGGCTTCCTTGATCGCATAGGGTTTGAGCGTGGCGCGGTTGTCCTCGATAAAGGCGGCGGCGCGCACAGGGTCATGACGGCTGAGGTCGCGGACCCACCACGCGATGGCCTTTTGCAGGATGCCGTTCTTGACCGGCAGATACCCCGCTGCCCACCCAAGGATACGCTCGCGCGCGTCCAGCTCTTCGGGCTTGGGGTTGTTCTGCTTGGTCCAGGGCAGGGTGGCGACAAGCGCCGCCCGCTTCGACCAGAGTTCGCCCGATTGGGTCCAGGTCTCGACCACATCCAGACGTTGAGGGTCTGCCAGCAACCGTTTTTGCGCCGCCATGCAGGCATGATCCGCGATGGCCCAGCTGTCGAAATCCGGTACCCAGCTTTGGATCAACTGCCAGGCGGGTTCGTCATCCGGGCGCAGGCGGGCCTGGGTCAACAGCTTGGCCGCCGCCACCCGCGCCTCGAAGATATCCGTTTGCCACAGGGCATCGGCCAGCGCGATCCGGTCGGTCAGCGACAGCTCGGCCCGCCACGCTTTGGTCAGATCGTTGATCTGCGGATTGGCAACGCCCAGATAGGGGCGATCCACCTTGTGATAGGCCTGCATTTTCTCGACAGCGGCGGGATCAGCCAGTTCGTTCAGCTGCGCCATATAGGGGGCAAGGTTCATTCCACAGTCACCGATTTTGCCAGGTTGCGCGGTTGGTCGACATCGGTGCCTTTAGCAATCGCGGTGTGATAGGCCAGCAGTTGCGCCGGGATCGCATAGAGGATGGGAGCGAGCGCATCGGCAACGGGGGGCATTTCGATCTGCCCCCACGTGCCTTCGGCGGCTTCATCCAGCCCCGCACGATCCGAGATCAGGATCACTTTGCCCTTGCGCGCCATGACTTCTTGCATGTTGCTGACGGACTTGTCGAAGAGCGTGTCGTTGGGGGCCATGACCACCACAGGCACGTTTTCGTCGATCAGCGCGATCGGGCCGTGTTTAAGTTCTCCCGACGCATAAGCTTCGGCGTGTATATAGCTGATTTCTTTCAGTTTTAGCGCGCCCTCAAGAGCGAGGGGGAACATCGCGCCACGCCCCAGGAACAACACGTCACGGGCCGAGGAAAGCTTGTAGGCTTCGTCCCTCAGGGCGGCGTTCTGTTCGAGCGCGGTGTTGATCAGCGACGGCATCGACCGCAGACCAGAGACATAATCGGCCAGCTCTTCCTTGGTGATCGCGCCGCGGTCCACGGCAGCTTTCAGCACCATCAGGAACAAGACGGTCAACTGGCAGGTGAAGGCTTTGGTAGAGGCGACGCCCACCTCGACACCGGCGTGGATCGGCAGCGCCAGACTGCTTTCCCGCGCGATGGAGGATTCAGTCACATTGACCACCGAAGTGATGAGATCGGCCTTGCCCGCGCAATAGCGCAGCGCGGCCAGCGTGTCGGCGGTTTCGCCCGACTGGCTGACAAACAGCGCCATGGTCCGGTCCGAGATGGGCGGTTCGCGATAGCGGAATTCCGACGCGACATCGACCTCGACCGGCATGCGAGCGATCTGTTCGAACCAGTATTTCGCGGTCAGGCAGGCGTAGAAGGCCGTGCCGCAGGCGACCATGGTGATACGGTCGATCTTGGTGAAATCGAGCCCCGGATCGGGCAGCATGATCTCTCCGTCCGCGGTGAGGTAGCGCGACAGGGCCTCGCCAATGACGGCGGGCTGCTCTGCGATCTCTTTCGCCATAAAGTGCTTGTGGCCGGCCTTGTCGATGCGGGTGGTATCCAGACTGATCTTCTTGACCACACGGTCAACAGGGGCATCATCGGCGTCGTAAATCTTGACCGACGTGCGGGTCAGCACGGCGCGGTCGCCTTCCTCGAGGTAGGTCACACGGTCCGTCATGGGCGACAGCGCAATCGCGTCGCTGCCCAGATACATCTCGTTGTCGCCATAGCCGACGGCTAGCGGGGCCCCCTTGCGCGCGCCGATCATCAGATCGTCTTCACCGTCAAACAGGAACGCCAGTGCGAAAGCCCCATGCAGCCGCGCAATGGTCTTGGTCGCGGCGTCTACAGGGCCCAGCCCTTCGGCCATGTATTTCTGGGTGAGTAGCACGACCGTTTCCGTATCCGTCTCGGTCACGAATTCAACGCCGTCCTTGGACAGTTCGGCCCGCAGCTCGCGGAAGTTTTCGATGATGCCATTATGCACAACGGCCACGGGCCCCGCCTGATGCGGGTGCGCATTGGTGACCGATGGTGCGCCATGGGTCGCCCAACGGGTATGCCCGATGCCCGACTTCCCGGCGAGCGGTTCGTGCACCAGCAAATCCGACAGGTTCACCAGTTTGCCGACCGCGCGGCGGCGGTCCAGCTTGCCCGCGTCAATCGTCGCGATACCGGCGCTGTCATAGCCGCGATATTCCAGACGTTTCAGGGCTTCGACAAGGGTAGGCGCAACTTCGTGTTGGCCAAGGATACCGACAATACCACACATGATTAGCTGCCTCTCTGCTGTTTGGCCTTCTTGGCCTTTAACATTTCCAACAATTTCCGCGCCATGCCCGGTTTCTCGACTTGATGCGCGCGCGCCAGCGCCAATGCGTCCGCCTCCACATCCGAGGTGATGACCGACCCCGATCCTGTCATGGCCCCGTCGCCGATATGCACGGGGGCCACCAGCATGGTGTTCGACCCGATAAAGGCGTTGGCCCCGATATGGGTGTGGTGCTTCATCACGCCGTCATAGTTGCAGGTGATCGTGCCCGCGCCGATATTGGCTTTGGCGCCGATGGTCGCGTCGCCGATATAGCTCAGGTGGTTCACCTTGGCCCCTTCGGCGATCTGCGCGTTCTTGACCTCGACAAAGTTGCCAATGCGCACATCCTCGGACAGCTCTGCACCGGGGCGCAGGCGGGCGTAGGGGCCAATGACCCCGCCGCGGGCGACGTGGCAGCCTTCAAGGTGGCTGAAGGCGCGGATGGTGGCACCGGATTCAATCGTCACGCCGGGGCCAAAGACCACATTGGGTTCGATCACCGTGTCGCGGCCGATATAGGTGTCGCGGGCGAAATAGACCGTCTCGGGGGCCATCAGCGTGATACCGTCCTCAAGCATGGCTGCACGAGCGCGCGACTGGAACGCGGCGTCGGCAGCGGCCAGATCCGCGCGGGAGTTCACGCCCATCGTCTCGGCCTCGTCACAGGTGACGGCAGTGGCTTTCAGCCCGCGTTCCCGTGCAATGCCGATGATATCGGTGAGGTAGTATTCTTCCGATGCGTTGTCGTTGCCGACCGCATCAATCAGATCAAACAGCAGGTCGGATTTGCACGCGACAACGCCGCTATTACAAAGGGTTATAGCGCGTTCTTGATCCGTGGCATCCTTGTATTCAACGATGCGGTCAAGGCTGTCGCCCTGCATTACCAAACGGCCATAGCGGGCAGGATCAGCGGCGTCGAAGCCCAGCACGACGACATCATTCGTCTCAAGTGCCGCGCACATGTTTTCAAGCGTTTCGGTCTGCACGAAAGGCGTATCGCCATAAAGCACGATGGCCGTGCCGTCGAAGCCTGCCAGCGCCTCGCGCGCCTGACCAACGGCGTGGGCGGTGCCCAATTGTTCCTCTTGCACGACGACCTGTGCTTCGTCGTCAAACGCCTGCGCTGCGGCGCGGACCTGATCTGCCCCGTGGCCTGCAACAACGACCGTGCGGGCAGGCGACAGCGCGGCACCTGATGCCATGGCGTGCTCTAACAATGGTGCGTGGGCGACCGCATGCAGAACCTTGGGCAGATCCGATTGCATACGGGTACCTTTGCCTGCGGCCAAAAGGATCAGTGCAACTTCCATGTATAATCTCTTTAATCAATTTAATGTCTGCTCTCTTTACCTTGTTGGCGATTTTGCGCAAGGCTAGGGGTCATCAAAGAAGATTTCCGCCTGCAACACATTCAGCAAAGGAATGCCGATGAAAACAGTCGTATTCGACCTCGACGGAACGCTCGCGGACACCAGCGGAGACCTGATCGCCGCGGCCAATGCCTGTTTCCGCGACATGGGCGAGGGCGATGTGCTGGATGCCAAGACCGATGCAGGCACGGCGCTGAAAGGCGGCCGCGCGATGCTGCGGTTGGGCATGGAGCGTTTGGGGCGCGCCGACGACGCCGAGACCATCGACCGCTACTATCCCATGCTGCTCGAAGCCTATGGCCGCGAGATCGACACCCATACCGTGCTTTACCCCGGCGCGATGGAGGCGGTGGAGGCATTGAAAGCCGCGGGCTACCGCGTGGCGATATGCACCAACAAACCCGAGGGGCTGGCCCATACGCTGCTGACCAAGCTTGGCGTGCGCGATGCCTTTGGCGCGATGGTGGGGGCCGACACGCTGGCGATCCGCAAGCCCGATCCGGAGCATCTGTTCGAAACCGCGCGGCGTGCCGGGGGCGACCCCGCGCTGTGCTTGCTTGTGGGCGATACCAATACCGACCGCGAGACGGCGCGCGCGGCGGGTGTGCCTTGCGTGTTGGTCTCCTTCGGTCCCTCGGGCGATGATATGGCAGCACTTGGCCCCGAAGCCCTGCTGGACCACTATGACGACCTGCCCGACATCGTCACCCGTCTGATCGGTGCCGTCTGACATGGTATCTGACACGGCAGAGGTGTTCGCCGGCAGCTTCACCCAGCAAGAACCGATCCCCGAGGAAGCCATCGACGCCGCCGTCGCCGTGATGCGCCACGGGCGGTTGCACCGCTATAACACCGCGCCCTGCGAAATCGCCGAGGCCGCGCTGCTAGAGCAGGAGTTCGCCGCGATGGTGAGCGCGCAATACTGCCTTGCCGTGGCCTCGGGGGGCTATGCCATCGCGACCGCCTTGCGGGCTGTTGGTGTCAAGCCGGGGGATCGGGTGCTGTCCAACGCTTTCACGCTGGCCCCCGTGCCGGGCGCGATTGCCGCGGTCGGGGCCACGCCGATCTTTGTCGATGTCACCCAAGGGCTGGTGATCGATCTGGAGGATCTAGCCGCCAAGCTGGATCAGGCGCGGGTGCTGCTGCTAAGCCATATGCGCGGGCATATCTGCGATATGGACCGGTTGATGGCGCTTTGTGACGCCGCCGGTGTCACCGTGGTAGAGGATTGCGCCCATACCATGGGGGCAAGCTGGAACGGCGTGCCCTCGGGGCGGCATGGGGCGGTGGGGTGCTATTCCTGCCAGACCTACAAACACGTCAACGCGGGCGAGGGCGGGCTGCTGGTCACCGACGATGCAGCACTCGCGGCGCGGGCGATCATGCTCTCAGGGTCCTATATGCTTTATGACCGGCATTTGGCGGGGCCGCCGCCCGAAGCCTTCGAGACGGTGAAATACGACACGCCGAATATCTCTGGCCGGATGGATAACCTGCGCGCGGCGATCCTGCGGCCGCAGCTCAAGCGGCTTGAGGCACAGATCGACGGGTGGAATGCGCGGTATCACGTGTTTCAGGACGGCTTGCGCGACACGCCGGGCCTGACCCTCATCGACCGCCCGGCGGTGGAGCGCTTTGTCGGATCGTCGTTCCAGTTCCTGCTGTCTGGTTGGGCCCCCGAGGCCATTACATCAATGCTGACCCGCTGCGCCGCCCGCGGGGTGGAACTGAAGTGGTTCGGCGGGGCGGAGCCTGTGGGCTTTACCAGCCGCTACGATTCATGGCGTTATGCCGAACCCTCTGCGCTACCCGCCAGCGATGCGGTGCTTGCCAGTATCATCGACATGCGCGTTCCGCTGACATTCTCTTTGGACGACTGCGCGCTGATCGCACGGATCATTCGCGCGGAAGTCTCGGCGGTGTTCCAGCAGGGCTAGGCCGCGCCGGGGGTCGCCATCTGGATCAACTGGATAAGGTTCCCGCAGGTGTCATCCAGCACCGCCATGCGGACAGGGCCGGCATCAATAGGGTCTTGGGTGAAGACGACACCGCTGTCGGTCAGCCGTTTGACTTCGGCATCCAGATCCTCAACCTGAAAGGAATGGGCCGCGATCCCGTCCTCCACCAGCGCCTGTTTGTAGGGGCCAACGGCGCGGTGATCGCTGGGCTCTAGCAAAAGCTCTGTCCCGTCGGGCTGGTCGGGCGATACCACGGTGAGCCAGCGGTGCGTCCCGAGGGGGATATCGTTCTTCACCTCAAATCCCAGCTTGTCGCAGTAGAACTTCTGGGCCTTGTCTTGGTCGTCAACGAAGATGCTTGTCACATAGATTTTCATATCGATTCATCCGTTCATGGCTGTATCGGGCCGGGTCTGATGCAAAGCCCGCGGGTGTTCGGCAGCACCCTAGCATGGCATCACGAAAAGGGCAGGCACAACGGCCCGCCCTTGATGTGAATAGTGGCATGTCCGCCGTTCAGAACCGGATCGTCCCATGTTCGCCCGCATCCGGAACCTGTTTGGTCACATTGGCTTTGGCGATCTCGTAAAGGAAGGACAGGCTGCCGCCGGTCAGCCAGACCTCCGCCTGTTTGAGGTCCATGCGCACAAGTTGCACGTCGTCATCCTTGCGTCCGTCCTTGAACCACGCGGCGGCAAAGGCGTTCCACAACTCGTCCAGTTTGGCAGGGTCGGTCACAGCCTGAACGGTACCGTCGATCCGGGCGTATAGGTGTTCGTCCTTGCTGGTCACCAGATATTCGGCCGCAGCACCGGTCTGGGCGGATTTCGCCAGATCGGTGTCCCGCGCGGTGATGAACCAAAGGCAGTTGGCGTCGTGGTCGGCATAGTGGCTCATGGGGATGGCGCGGGCGGTATCGGTGGCCAGCATGCCGATGCGGGTGTCGTCTACGCGGTCCCAGAATTCTTTCTTCAATGACGTGCTCATATGGGGGCGTCCTTTCTATCCTGTGTCACGGGGGTAACATCGGCGGCGCGGGTGCAGTTCCGCGCAGCCTGCGACATTTGCTTGACCGAATCCGCGAGAAGTGTAGTGTAATGAACAACTGTTCAATAAACTCGGGGGAGGGGTCTATGTTCAACACCACCATGAAATTCGATCTGGGCGACGACGTGAACGAGATGCGCGATATGGTGCACCGTTGGGCGCAGGAACGGGTCAAACCGATGGCCGCCGAGATCGACACCAAGAACGAATTCCCGCCCGCGCTCTGGGAAGAGATGGGCAGCCTTGGTCTGCTGGGCATGACGGTCGAGGAAGAATTCGGCGGCTCGGGCATGGGTTATGTCGCGCACACCGTCGCGGTTGAAGAAATCGCACGCGCTTCCGCCTCGGTCTCCCTGTCCTACGGGGCGCATTCGAACCTCTGCGTCAATCAGATCCGTCTCAACGGCAGTCCCGAGCAGAAGGCGAAATTCCTGCCGGGCCTGTGCTCGGGTCAACATGTGGGCGCGCTGGCGATGTCCGAACCCTCTGCGGGCAGCGACGTGGTGTCGATGAAACTGCGCGCCGAAAAGCGCAATGATCACTACCGCCTGTCGGGCAACAAATACTGGATCACCAACGGCCCTGACGCCGACACGCTGGTGGTCTATGCCAAGACCGACCCCGATGCCGGATCGAAAGGCATCACCGCCTTCCTGATCGAGAAATCCATGAAAGGCTTCACCACCAGCCCGCATTTCGACAAGCTTGGCATGCGCGGGTCCAACACGGCAGAGCTGATCTTTGACGATGTCGAAGTCCCGTTTGAAAACGTTCTGGGAGAAGAGGGGCGCGGCGTGGCGGTGCTGATGTCGGGGCTTGATTACGAACGCGTGGTGCTGGCAGGGATTGGTCTGGGGATCATGGCCGCCTGTCTGGACGAGATCATGCCCTATATGGTCGAGCGTAAACAATTCGGGCAGCCCATCGGGAACTTCCAGCTGATGCAGGGCAAGATGGCGGATATGTACACCGCGATGAATTCGGCCCGCGCCTATGTTTACGAGGTCGCCAAGGCCTGTGATCGCGGTGATGTCACCCGTGCGGATGCCGCCGCCTGCTGCCTTTATGCCAGCGAAGAGGCGATGAAACAGGCGCATCAGGCGGTGCAGGCCATGGGCGGGGCGGGCTACCTGTCGGACAACCCCGTGGGGCGCATCTTCCGCGATGCCAAGCTGATGGAGATCGGGGCAGGCACCTCTGAAATCCGCCGGATGCTGGTGGGCCGCGAGATGATGGGAGCGATGGCGTGAAGCGCGTCGCCCTTGCCCTGATGCTCTGCGCCTCACCGCTTGCCGCGCAGGATCTGCAATATACCGATCGCGGCACGGAGATTTGCCTCGCCGACGCCGATGGTTTTGCCGCCGAGATGGCCTGCGTCGGTGTCTCTGCGAACCAGTGTATGGAGGATTCTCCGGGCGGGAGCAGCACCTATGGTATGGGCGGGTGTCTGGACCGTGAGCTGCAATTCTGGGACCAGCGGTTGAACGATAATTACGCCGCGGTGATGGTGCAGGCCAAACGGATGGATGCCGATGCGATCCCGGGGCCCGAGGGAAGCCCCGGCGTGGCGGATGCCCTGCGCGAGATGCAGCGGGCGTGGATCGTGTTCCGCGACAAGGCGTGCACCTACGAAGCCTCGCTTTGGCAGGGGGGCACGGGGCGCGGACCTGCGGCGATCAACTGTCTGATGCAACAGACCGCGCGGCAGGCTTTGTCGCTGGACGTATGGGAAGGCTGATGGCTGACGTCCTGCCAGGTCTGGACGCAACGGGCGCGTGGGAGATTCCGGCGCGGCTGAACATGGCGGCGCAATGTCTGTCCCATGACCCCGCGCGGCTTGCGATCATTGATCTGACAGGTGACGCGCGACGCGATGTCAGCTTTGGCACCCTGTCCGATATGGTCGACGGACTGGCCCGCGCCTTGGCGCAGCGGGTGCAGGCAGGCGACCGTGTGGGCGTGCTGCTGGGGCAAAGCCCGTGGTGTGCTGCGGCCCATCTGGCGATCTGGAAAATCGGCGCGATTTCAGTGCCTTTGTTCAAACTCTTCAAGTATGATGCCCTTGCGTCGCGGGTGCGTGATGCGGGCGTGACGCTGGTGCTGACCGATCCCGAAGGGCGCGATCTGCTGGGGGGGCTGGCGACGCCCATGATGGCAGATAGCGTCGGCGTGGCGGGGGATCCTGTCGGCTTTGCCGACACCGGCCCTGACGATCCGGCGGTGCTGATCTATACCTCGGGCACGACGGGGTCGCCCAAGGGTGCGCTGCATGGCCATCGGGTGCTGACGGGCCATCTGCCCGGCGTCTCGCTCAGCCATGACGTGCTGGGGCAGAACGGCGACTGCCTTTGGACGCCTGCGGATTGGGCGTGGATCGGCGGGCTGTTCGATGTGGCAATGCCCGCGTTGGCGCTTGGCGTGCCCGTTGTCGCGGCGCGCTTGGCGAAATTCTCGCCCGAGGCCTGTGCGCGCATTATCCGTGATGGCGATGTGCGCAACGTGTTCTTCCCCCCGACCGCGCTGCGGATGCTCAAGGCCGAGGGAGCCACGATCGCGGGGCTACGCTCTGTCGCATCGGGCGGCGAGCCTTTGGGGGCCGAGATGCTGGCATGGGGGCAACACGCCTTTGGCGTGACGATCAATGAATTTTACGGGCAGACCGAATGTAATATGGTCGCCACTAGCGCGGGCAGCCAATTCCCGCCGCGCCCCGGTTGCATCGGTAAACCTGTGCCGGGCCATGACGTCGCGGTGCTGGATGATGACGGTGCGCCGACGGCAGGCGAAGGCGATGTCGCCATCCGCAAGGGATCAGCCGCGATGATGCTGGGCTATTGGCAGCGCCCCGACGAGACAGCACAGAAATTCCGGGGTGACTGGATGCTGACCGGCGATCGCGGCGTGTTCGACGGTGAATACCTGCGCTTTATCGGGCGCGAGGATGATGTGATCACCTCAAGCGGCTATCGCATCGGTCCGGCAGAGATCGAGGATTGCCTGCTGACCCATCCCGATGTGGCAACCTGCGGTGTGGTGGGCAAGCCCGACCCGCTGCGGACAGAGATCGTCAAAGCCTATGTCGTGCGCAAATCCGGTGCGACTGTCGATGAACAGACCCTGCAAGACTGGGTGAAAACCCGCCTTGCCAGCTATTCCTACCCGCGCGAGGTGGCCTTTCTGGATGCCTTGCCGATGACCGTCACAGGCAAGGTGATCCGCCGCGCGCTGAAAGCCCGCGCCGCTGCCGAAGGGGCTGCGTGATGCAATACCCGACTGTGACGTCCCCCCATTCCATCCGATCAAGGAGACCGACATGAAGCTGATTTCGCAAGCCTTGCCCTCGTCCGAAAGCTTCAAGGCGAATGAGGCGGCACATTTGGCTGCCCTGCAAACCATCCGCGAGGCGGCGGATGCGGCGGAACTGGGCGGCGGCGAGAAATCTCGCGCGCGTCACGTGAGCCGCGGCAAGATGCTGCCCCGCGAACGGGTGGCCAATCTGCTCGACCCCGGATCGCCCTTCCTTGAGGTTGGTGCGCTGGCGGCGCATGGGCTTTATGGTGGGGCCGCCCCAGCGGCGGGCGTGATCGCGGGCGTCGGCAAGGTTCAGGGCATCGACTGCATGATCGTGTGCAACGACGCTACGGTGAAGGGCGGCACCTATTTCCCGATGAGCGTCAAAAAACACTTGCGCGCCCAAGAGATCGCCGAGGAAAACCATCTGCCCTGCATCTATCTGGTCGATAGCGGCGGCGCGAACCTGCCCAATCAGGACGAGGTCTTTCCCGACCGTGACCACTTTGGCCGGATTTTCTATAATCAGGCGCGGATGAGCGGCAAGGGCATCCCCCAGATCGCGGTGGTCATGGGATCGTGCACCGCGGGCGGGGCCTATGTGCCCGCGATGTCGGATGTGTCGATCATCGTGAAGGAACAGGGCACAATCTTTTTGGCCGGTCCGCCGCTGGTCAAGGCCGCCACGGGCGAGGTGGTCAGCGCCGAGGATCTGGGCGGTGGCGATGTGCATACCCGTCTGTCAGGTGTGGCCGACTATCTGGCCGAGGATGACGCCCACGCGCTGGCCTTGGCACGACGCGCTGTGGCGGGATTGAACCGCGCGGCCCCGATGAATGTGCAATGGCAACCCGCCGAAGACCCTGCCTATGATCCGGCCGAGATGCTGGGCGTTGTCCCCGCCGATCTGCGCACGCCCTATGACATCCGCGAAGTCATCATGCGGCTGGTCGATGGCAGTCGCTTCGACGAATTCAAGGCGCGCTTTGGCGAGACGCTGGTCTGCGGTTTCGCCCATGTGAAAGGCTGCCCCGTCGGTATCATCGCCAACAATGGCGTCTTGTTCTCGGAATCCGCCCAGAAAGGCGCGCATTTCGTCGAACTCTGTTCGCAGCGCAAGATCCCGCTGGTGTTCTTGCAAAACATCACCGGCTTCATGGTCGGCCGCAAATACGAGAACGAAGGCATCGCGCGGCACGGGGCCAAGATGGTGACGGCTGTCGCCTCGACCAATGTGCCCAAGATCACCATGCTGGTGGGCGGGTCGTTCGGGGCGGGCAACTATGGTATGGCGGGACGCGCCTATTCCCCGCGCTTCATGTGGACATGGCCGAACTCGCGCATTTCGGTCATGGGCGGTGCGCAGGCGGCGGGTGTTCTGGCAACGGTAAAACGCGATGCGATCGAACGCGCGGGCGACAGCTGGACCGAGGAAGAAGAGACCGCGTTCAAGCAGCCCACGATTGATATGTTCGAGGAACAGTCGCATCCGCTTTATGCGACCGCACGGCTTTGGGATGACGGTGTGATCGACCCGCGCCACAGCCGCGAGGTGCTGTCGCTGTCGCTACGCGCCAGTTTGAACGCACCGATCGAGGATACGAAGTTTGGTGTGTTCCGGATGTAGGCTGCGGTTGGCCTTTATGCGGCCGGGGGCCAGCCCAAGTTTTTAATTAAGCCGGGGGCCAGCCCAAGACTTTTTATAAGGCCGGGGGCCAGCCCCCGGGGACCCCCGGAGTTTAAGGGGCAAAATGAAGATAAGATGGATGTGAGGGAACTGCGTGATGTTTGATACGATCCTGATTGCGAACCGGGGCGAGATTGCTTGCCGCGTGATGGAGACAGCGCAGGCCATGGGGGTGCGCTGCGTGGCGGTCTATTCCGACGCGGACCGCGCGGCGAAACATGTGGCGATGGCGGATACGGCGGTGCATATCGGCGGGTCGGCCCCTGCGGATAGCTATCTGCGCGGCGAGGTGATCATTCAGGCGGCACTGGATACGGGCGCTCAGGCGATCCATCCGGGCTATGGCTTTTTGTCCGAGAACCCCGATTTCGTGGATGCGGTAGAGGCGGCGGGGCTGGTCTTTATCGGCCCGTCGGCCAAGGCCATTCGCGCGATGGGGCTTAAAGATGCCGCCAAGGCATTGATGGTCGAGGCGGGCGTGCCGGTTGTGCCGGGGTATCACGGGGCCGATCAGGATGACGCGCTGCTGGCGGCAGAGGCGGATAAGATCGGCTATCCGGTGTTGATCAAGGCCGTCGCCGGTGGGGGTGGCAAGGGCATGCGGCTGGTGGAGGCGGCGGACGGTTTTCAGGCCGCGCTGGAGAGTGCGCGCTCCGAGGCCAAGACAGCCTTTGGCAACGCCGATGTGCTGGTCGAGAAATTCGTCACCAAACCGCGCCATATCGAGGTGCAGGTCTTTGGCGACGGCAAAAAGGCCGTGCATCTGTTTGAACGCGATTGCTCGCTTCAGCGGCGCCACCAGAAGGTGATCGAGGAGGCTCCGGCCCCCGGCATGACGCCCGAAATGCGCGAAGCGATGGGGCAGGCGGCCGTCACAGCAGCCGAGGCGATCGGCTATGCCGGGGCGGGCACGATTGAATTCATCGTCGACGGCTCTGGCGGGTTGCAGACGGACGGCTTCTTTTTCATGGAGATGAACACCCGTTTGCAGGTAGAACATCCCGTGACCGAGGCGATTACCGGCGTTGATCTGGTGGCCTGGCAGTTGCGCGTGGCGGCAGGCGAGGGGCTGCCCCTGCGCCAGGACGAATTGTCGATCCACGGACATGCGTTCGAGGCGCGGCTTTATGCGGAGGATGTGCCCAAGGGCTTCCTGCCCGCCACGGGCACCTTGACACATTTGCAGTTCACGCCCGCCTGCCGTGCCGACAGCGGTGTGCGCGCCGGCGATACGATCAGCCCGTTTTATGATCCGATGATTGCCAAGGTGATCGTGCATGGCGACACGCGCGAGATTGCCCTGTCGCGCCTACGCGCGGCGCTGACCGGCTGCGAGGTGGCGGGGACGGTGACAAACCTTGCGTTTCTCGGGGCTTTGGCGGCGCATGAAGGGTTTGCGGCGGGGGATGTGGATACCGGGCTGATCGCCCGTGACATTGATGCTTTGACCCAAGCGCCAGAGGTGGAGCCGCGCCATGCGGCGCTTGCCGGGATGGCGGCACTGTCGTTGCTGGATCCGGCAGAGGGCGCGGGATTTACGCTTTGGCAGCCGCTGCGCCGCGCGGTCGGATTGACCTGGGGCGGAGAGGATCATCTGCTGCAGGTGCAGGTCGTCTCGGCGGATCACCAGATCTGGACCGTGGACGGGACAGAGGTCGTGGCACAGCGCATCGGCGGGCGTTGGTCCGTGGGCGGGCAACAGGCAGCGGCTGTATCTGTCGCCGAGGGGCGCGTGACGGTCTTTGACGGTTATGGGCTGGTGTTTGACGTTATCGACCCGCTGGCCCGTGCCGCGGGTGGTCACGGCGATGGCAATCTGATCGAGGCCCCGATGCCCGGATTGGTGCGTGTCGTGGATGCCAAGGTCGGCCAGACGGTGACCAAGGGCGACCGCCTTGCGGTGCTGGAAGCCATGAAGATGGAGCACAGCCTGCTTGCCGCGCGCGATGGCGTGGTCGCCGAGGTTCTGGCGCAGGCTGGTGATCAGGTCGAGGCGGGTGTAGCACTGGTGCGGCTAGAGCCCGAGGCATAGGAGACCGCACCATGATTACCCTGCACCACGTCGAACAGACCCGTTCCATGCGCACCCTTTGGTTGCTGCACGAGCTGGAGGTGCCCTTCGAGGTGTCAATCCACGCCTTCGACAAATCCTTGCGTGATCCGGGCTATCTGGCAATTTCACCGGCGGGGCGTGTGCCCTCGCTCGAGATTGACGGGGAGCGCATGTTCGAGACGGGTGCCATCGCGGAATATCTTTGCGAACGGTTCAGCCCTGATCGGTTGGGGCGGATGCCGGGGGCGCCGGATCGCATGGCGTGGTTGGTGTGGATCCATTTTGCCGAGACGGTATCGCAGCATTGTGCCGCGCTGACCCAGCAGCATGTGGCGCTGCGCGATGATTCCATGCGCAGCCCCATCGTGATGAAGCTGGAAGCCGCGCGTTTGATGAAGTGTTACGACGCGATCGAGGCGCGATTGGGCGGCGGGATACTTTCACAGGATTATCTGTTGATGAGCGGTTTCACGGCGGCGGATGTGAACGTGGGGCAGGCGGTCTATATGGCGCAGCATTTCGCCAAGCTCGACAATCACCCCAATGTGGCGGCCTGGTATGCGCGCATCACCGACCGCGAGGCGTTCCAGCTGTCGCTGCCCAAAGACGTGCCGTTGTTTGACCGGACGTTTTTTGACCCGTGGCCGGTCGAGTGATGCTACCGTCGCGCAGGTGAGTTTATTTGGCAAAATGAAGGGGAGGGGGCGTTATGGATAAAGGGGTCTGCGAGATATTCGAGGTCGGTCCACGGGACGGGCTGCAAAACGAGGCGCGTGAAATTCCGGTGTCGGAGAAGATCGCGCTGGTCGACCTTCTGAGCCGTGCGGGGTTTTCCCGGATCGAGGTGGCGAGCTTTGTCAGCCCCAAATGGGTGCCGCAGATGGCCGGATCGGGTGAGGTTCTGGGCGGGATTGCTCGGGTCGAGGGGGTGCGTTATGCCGCGCTGACGCCGAATATGCGGGGCTACGAGGATGCGGTCGCGGCCAAAGCGGGAGAGATCGCGGTGTTCGCCTCGGCCAGCGAGGGGTTCAGCCAGAAGAATATCAACGCCAGCATCGAGGAGGCGTTCGAGCGTTTCGCGCCGATCCTAGAGCAGGCACGCCATGTGGATATGCCGGTGCGGGGCTATGTCTCGTGTGTGGTGGAATGCCCCTATGACGGGGCGGTTGCGCCATCCAAGGTGGCGGAAGTAGCGGATCGTCTGTTCTCTATGGGCTGCTATGAGGTCTCGCTTGGCGACACCATCGGGGCAGGCACGCCGGATACGATTGCGCGCATGTTGCTGGCGGTGCGCGATGTGGTGCCCGTGGGGCGTTTGGCCGGGCATTACCATGACACCAACGGGCGGGCGATGGACAATATTGATGCATCCCTGTCCATGGGCGTGAGGGTGTTCGATGCCGCCGTAGGCGGTTTGGGGGGGTGCCCCTATGCGCCGGGGGCTGCGGGCAATGTTGCCACGGAAAAGGTCAACGCGCATCTGATGGCGCTTGGCTATGACACCGGGTTGGATCAGGCGGTGATCGAGGAAGCCGCCGAGATGGCGCGGCGGATGAGGGTAGGATGATGTACGAGACACTGAAACTGGAGACCGACGCGCGCGGGGTCGCGACGTTGACGTTGGCGCGCGAGGAAAAGCACAACGCCATGTCCGCGCAGATGATCGCGGAGCTGACCGGGGCCGCCGCCGCCTTGGCCGCTGATGACGCTGTGCGGGTCGTGGTGCTGACCGGCGCGGGCAAAAGCTTTTGCGCGGGCGGTGATCTGGGCTGGATGCAGGCACAGCGCGATATGGATGGGCCGACACGCTCGGCCGAGGCAGGCAAGCTGGCCACGATGCTGGGCGCGCTGAACACGCTGCCCAAGCCCTTGATCGGTCGGGTGCAGGGCAACGCCTTTGGTGGCGGTGTCGGCATGGCCTCGGTCTGTGACGTGGCGATCGGGGTTGATACGTTGAAGATGGGGTTCACCGAGACGCGGCTGGGGATCATTCCGGCCACCATCGGCCCCTATGTGCTGGCCCGTATGGGCGAGGGGCGCGCGCGGCGTGTGTTCATGTCGGCCCGTCTGTTTGACGCGGCGGAGGCGGTCGATCTGGGCTTGCTGGCCCGTGCCGTGCCGGCAGATGCGCTGGACGCTGCGATCGAGGCCGAGGTCGTGCCCTATCTGTCCTGTGCGCCGGGGGCCGTGGCAGCGGCGAAACAGCTCGCGCGGGATCTGGGACCGCGGATCGACGCGCAGGTCGTGGACCATACCATCGCCGCATTGGCCGACCGCTGGGAAACCGAAGAGGCGGCCGAGGGAATCGGTGCCTTCTTCGACAAGCGCAAGGCGGCCTGGGTTACGGGTTGAAGCGGGGCGGCAAGGCTCTAGGCTTTGCCACGACATCAACGGCGAGAGAGGCCCCCATGCGTATTCTATTCACCGGCGGCAGCGGCAAAGCGGGGCGGCATGTGATCCCCTATCTGATGGATCAGGGGCATCAGGTGTTGAACGTGGACCAGCAGCCGCTGGATCACCCCAGCGTTGACAACCGCATTGCCGATATCACCGACGCGGGCCAGATGCATGATGTGATGCATAGTCTGATGAATCTGGGCGAACTGGATGAGGGCACCGGCGTGCAGGGGTTTGACGCCGTTGTGCATTTCGCCGCTGTGCCGCGCATCCTGATCACGTCGGATACAGAGGTGTTTCGGGTCAATACGCTTGGCACCTATCATGTCATTGATGCTGCCGTGAAGGCGGGGGTGCCTAAGATCATCTTTGCCTCATCCGAGACGACCTATGGCGTCTGCTTTGCCCAGGGGGAGCGCAAGCCCGACTATATCCCCGTCGATGAAGATCACCCGACCGTGCCCGAAGACAGCTATGCCATGTCCAAAGTCTGTAACGAGGCGACGGCGCGCAGCTTTCAGGCGCGCACGGGGGCGGATATCTACGGGTTGAGAATCAACAACGTGATCGAACCGCATGAATACGCCAGCCTTTTCCCCGGCTTCATTCACGACCCCGATCAACGGCGGCGCAATATCTTCGCCTATATCGATGCCCGCGATTTGGGGCAGATGGTGCAGCGCTGTCTTGATGTGGACGGCTTGGGCTACGAGGTGTTCAATGTAGCCAACGCCGACACCTCTGTCGCCGCACAAACCTCTGACTTGATTGATCGCTACTATAAAGACGTGCGCCAGACCCGCGATATGGGCCAGTTCGAGACATTCTACAGCATCGAAAAGGCGCGTGACCTGCTGGGGTTCGCGCCGCAGCACAGTTGGCGCGAGAGCCGCGATCTGCTGGAAAAATAGCGCCAATCCCGCGGGCGCGGGCAGGGTGTGCCGCGCCCCACGACAGGATGACGCAAATATGGCGGGCTCGGTTGACCCTGACCGGACAGCGGAGTAAACCGACCAAAGCCAATAGTGCCGTTTGGCTGACAGGGCGCGTGGCGCGTCGCATACGCAAAAGGAGCTTCCCCTTGGACGACATGATGCGGGAATACCTGCCGATCCTACTTTTTCTAGCCGTGGCGATTGTCCTTGGCATTGTTTTGATCCTGGCTGCCGTCGTGCTGGCCGTGCGCAACCCGGACCCTGAAAAAGTGTCGGCCTATGAATGCGGGTTCAACGCCTTTGACGACGCCCGGATGAAATTTGACGTGCGGTTCTACCTCGTGTCGATCCTGTTCATCATCTTTGACCTCGAAATCGCTTTTCTCTTCCCCTGGGCCGTGGCCTTTCAGGACGTGAGCATGGCCGGTTTCTGGTCGATGATGGTCTTTCTTGCCGTGCTGACCGCCGGCTTTGCATATGAGTGGAAAAAGGGAGCACTGGAATGGCAGTAGCAGCCGCCGGGGCCAATGTGGCCGGGATGGACCGCGATGTGGCCACCCAGAACCTGAACAAGGAACTGCAGGACAAGGGCTTCCTGCTGACCTCGACCGAAGACATTATCAACTGGGCCCGTACCGGCTCTCTGCACTGGATGACTTTTGGTCTGGCCTGCTGCGCCGTCGAGATGATGCACACCTCGATGCCGCGCTACGATCTGGAACGTTTTGGCACCGCACCACGCGCGTCTCCGCGTCAGTCGGACCTGATGATTGTTGCGGGCACGCTGACCAACAAGATGGCGCCGGCCCTGCGCAAGGTCTATGACCAGATGCCGGAACCGCGCTATGTGATCTCTATGGGGTCTTGCGCCAATGGCGGCGGCTATTACCACTACAGCTATTCCGTGGTGCGCGGCTGTGACCGTGTCGTGCCTGTCGATGTCTATGTGCCCGGCTGCCCCCCCACGGCAGAGGCGTTGCTTTATGGTATCATGCAGCTGCAGCGCAAAATCCGCCGCACCGGCACAATTGTTCGCTAAGGGGCTGATATGTCAGAACAACTGAACGAACTTGGCGCGTATATCGAAGCGAAACGCCCCGACTGTATCCTCGGCTGGGACATCGCCTTTGACGAGCTGAACATGGATGTCACCCAGGCCAATCTGCCCGGTCTGGTAGAATTTATCAAAAGCGACGCGACCTGCCGTTTCTCCTCGCTGGTGGATATCACCGCGGTGGATTACCCGGGCCGCGCCAAACGCTTTGATGTCGTCTATCATTTCCTGTCGATGTACCAGAACCAGCGCATCCGCTTGCGCGTCGCCGCGCGCGAAGAGGATATGGTCCCCTCGATCGTCGATATCCACCCCTCGGCCAATTGGTTCGAACGCGAGGTCTTTGACATGTTCGGCATCATCTTTGCCGGCCACCCCGACCTGCGTCGCCTGCTGACCGACTACGGGTTCCGCGGCTACCCGCTGCGTAAGGATTTCCCAACCACCGGCTATACCGAAGTCCGCTATGACGAGAGCGAAAAGCGCGTGGTCTATGAACCCGTGAGCCTCGTTCAGGAATATCGCCAGTTCGACTTTATGTCGCCTTGGGAAGGGGCCGAATATATTCTGCCGGGCGATGAAAAGCCGGAGGCCAAATAATGGGGGGCATGTGGTGGTTCATACTGTCTGCCCTCACAATCATCCCGATGGTCAAGCTGTTGCCGTTTTTCGGGATCAATAAATACTGGTCTGTTGCCTGTATCGTGCCTTTGGGCACCGTCGCCCTTCTGTGGTGGATGGGCGTCAAACTGACCGAGCTGGAGCGTAAATGATGGACGGCACCAAAGGTTTCGAAGACGCCCTGACCGGCGAGCAGAAGATCCGCAACTTCAACATCAACTTCGGCCCGCAACACCCTGCGGCGCACGGGGTTCTGCGTCTGGTTCTCGAACTCGACGGCGAGATCGTCGAACGTTGCGATCCGCACATCGGCCTGCTGCACCGTGGCACCGAAAAGCTGATGGAAAGCCGCACCTACCTGCAGAACCTGCCGTATTTCGACCGGCTGGATTACGTGGCCCCGATGAACCAGGAACACGCCTGGTGTCTGGCCATCGAAAAGCTGACCGGTGTCGAAGTGCCCCGTCGTGCCTCGCTGATCCGCGTGCTCTATTCCGAGATCGGCCGCATCCTGTCACACCTGCTGAACGTCACCACACAGGCGATGGACGTGGGCGCGCTGACACCGCCGCTCTGGGGCTTTGAAGAACGCGAAGATCTGATGATCTTCTACGAACGCGCCTGCGGTGCCCGTCTGCACGCGGCCTATTTCCGCCCCGGCGGGGTCCACCAGGATCTGCCGCCCGCGCTGCTTGATGATATCGAGGCATGGACCCACAAGTTCCTGTCGGGCTTCATGGTCGACGTGGATCAGCTGCTGACAGAAAACCGGATCTTCAAACAACGTAACGCTGACATCGGCATCGTGTCTGAACAGGACATTCAGGATTGGGGCTTCTCGGGCGTGATGGTCCGCGGCTCTGGCCTGGCATGGGATTTGCGCCGTGCGCAGCCCTATGAATGCTACGATGAATTCGACTTCCAGATCCCGACCGGTGTGAACGGCGATTGCTATGACCGCTACCTCGTCCGGATGGAAGAAATGCGCCAGTCCACCTACATCATCCAGCAAGCCATCGAAAAGCTGCGCGCGCCCGAAGGGCAGGGCGATGTATTGGCGCGGGGCAAGATCACGCCACCCAGCCGGACCGCGATGAAAACCGACATGGAAAGCCTGATCCACCACTTCAAGCTCTACACCGAAGGGTTCCACGTCCCGGCCGGCGAAGTCTATTGCGCGGTCGAGGCCCCCAAGGGCGAATTCGGCGTCTACCTTGTGGCCGATGGATCGAACAAACCCTACCGTGCCAAACTGCGCGCGCCCGGCTACCTGCACCTGCAAGCGATGGACTATGTCGCCAAGGGGCACCAGCTGGCGGATGTCGCGGCGATCATCGGCACCATGGACATCGTTTTCGGAGAGGTCGACCGTTGAGCCGGGTCCTCTTCATTTTGCCAAATAAACTCCCGCCGGAGGCGCCCGCCGTTTCCGCAAGAACGAAAGCCTGATCTGATGCTGCGCCGTTTGCACCCTGACCAACCGACAAGCTTTGCCTTCACCCCCGCCAACCAGGCTTGGGCCGAAGCGCAGATCACGAAATACCCCGAAGGCCGTCAGGCCAGCGCGATCATCCCTTTGCTATGGCGTGCGCAGGAACAGGAAGGCTGGCTGAGCCGCCCTGCAATCGAACATGTCTCTGAAATGCTGGGCATGGCCTATATCCGCGGGCTCGAGGTTGCGACATTCTACTTTATGTTCCAGCTTCAGCCTGTGGGCGAGGTCGCGCATTTCCAGATTTGCGGTACGACATCCTGCATGATCTGCGGTGCCGAAGACCTGATCGAGGTCTGCAAGGAGCGCATCGCGCCCAAGGCACATCAGATCAGCGAAGACGGCAAATTCTCGTGGGAAGAAGTCGAATGTCTGGGGGCCTGTTCCAACGCGCCCATGGCGCAGATCGGCAAGGACTATTACGAAGATCTGACCGTCGACGGCTTCCGCGCCATGATCGACGAGATGGCGGCGGGGCAGGTGCCTGTACCCGGCCCGCAGAACGGGCGCTATGCCTCTGAACCGCTGTCCGGGCTGACCAGCCTGACCGATCACGACAGCGGCAAGACACAATACAACGCCAGCGCGCAGCTGGCCGTGGACATCGGCGACACGCTCAAGCGCATCGATGGTACCGAAGTGCCGCTGACGGCACCCTGGCAGGGTAAAGATGGTGCAGACAGCGCCGGTTCCGACAAGGAACAGCCTGTGGCGCGCAATGACAATATGCCACCCGAAGGTCCTGACGGTGCCCAAGGCGGTCGTACCGCCGCAGAGGAAGACGCACCACGTGACGTGGGCGATGCCTCGGATCAACACTCCGAAGCACCGGGAGAGGCTGACGGCACCGAAGCTGTGGGCAAACCCGAAGCAGGCAGCGTCGCACCCGGCGATCCGGCCCCTGCGCCCAAAGCCTCGACCGCGGGCACCAAAAAAGCATCGGTTGCGAAATCTGCCGAGGCCAATGCGGATGCTGCGGCCACCAAGCCCAAGACGCTGGATGCCCCCGAAGGCGGCGCGGCGGATGACCTCAAGATGATCAAGGGCATTGGTCCCAAGCTCGAAGCGCTGGTGAACAAGATGGGCTTTTACCACTTTAGCCAGATTGCTGACTGGGGCCCGAACGAGGTATCCTGGGTGGATCAGAACCTCGAAGGTTTCAAGGGTCGCGTGACCCGCGACAACTGGGTCGAGCAGGCGAAAAAGCTTGCTGCTGGTGAAGAAACAGAATTCTCGTCGCGCGCCACAAAAGATGGTATCTATAACACATAATAGATCATCTTGAATGGCGAACGAAGGGACGGACATGACTGATTTGACGCAAAAAGAGCAATGCAAACGCGGTTGCATGCGGTGGGGGGCCGGGGTCGGCCTTGTCCTCGCGTTGCTATTTTGGCTGGTTTTCGGCTGGGGCTTTATCGCCTCGCTGTTCCTTGGAATCATACTGGGGCTTGTGACCTTTGTGGTCCTGTCCAAATTCATGTGCGGGTCGCTTGGGGATGAGCCTATGCAGACGGCCAGCACCCCTGCGGCGGCGGCGGCACCTGCAACGGCGGCCACAACCCAAGCGGCCAGCGCCGCACCAACCAGCGACGCGGCGGTAGAGCCTGAGCCGACGCTGGAGGCGGAACCCGCTGCCACCGAAACGGTAGAGACCCGCCCCGAAGACACGACCGGCGGTCAGGCCGAGGCCGATGTCGGCGGTGCCGCGTCAGAGGCGACAGCGGGCACCTCGCCGGCAGCCAAAGACGAACCCGCCGCTTTCTCGGGGATCAAGCCCACGGCCAAGCTGAAGGGCCAAGAGGAACTCGCTGCGCGCAAGGGCAGCTACAAATACGAAGCCCCCGCAGCCGAGCCTGCACAGGCCAAGGCGGCTCCGGCTTCTGCGCCAGCAACAGAAGCGGCGGCGGAACCTGTCGCCTCTATCCCGGAACCAACGCCGGCTGAAAAACCGCAGGCACCGGCCACCGTCAAGGGGGCGACCTCGACCCGTTCGGGGATCGCGGATATTCCGGCGGGTACTGTGGAAAGCAGCCCCGAAACGCTGGACCAACCGCGCGCTGGCGGTGCCGATAACCTCAAGCTTATCAGTGGGGTAGGGCCGAAACTTGAACAAACGCTGAATGAGCTGGGGATCTATCACTTTGATCAGATCGCCAAATGGACCGCGGCTGAAATCGCTTGGGTTGATGCCCGCGTGCGGTTCAAAGGCCGTATTCAACGTGATGACTGGATGGCGCAGGCCAAAACCCTCGCCTCCGGTGGAGAGACCGAATTCTCCACCCGTAGTAAAAAGACCTGAGCCTGACATGGATGCCGTGTGATGACAGATAAGGAAGAAATCGCGCTGGCCCGTAAGGGCCGGATGGTCGGCCTTGTCATTGCCGGCACCATGTTGCTTTGGATCGCGGCGCAATGGCTTGCGCCGCAGTTCGGCTTGCCCGGACGCTATGCGCTGCTGTTCGATTTTGCCGCGCTGGCAGCCCTGATCTGGGCGATGGTCAATATATATCAGATGAGGCGGGCCCGCGCGGCCAGCCGTGACACATAAAGGTTAGCTTCATGCTTCAGGATCAAGACCGCATCTTTACCAATATCTACGGTATGCACGACCGCACGCTGAAAGGCGCGCAGGCGCGTGGCCATTGGGATGGCACGGCGGGCATCCTCAAGAACGGGCGCGACTGGATCATCGACCAGATGAAAGCCTCGGGGCTGCGGGGCCGTGGCGGTGCGGGCTTCCCTACCGGTCTGAAGTGGTCCTTCATGCCCAAGGAAAGCGACGGTCGCCCCAGCTATCTGGTGGTGAACGCCGATGAATCCGAGCCCGGCACCTGCAAGGACCGCGAGATCATGCGCCACGATCCGCACACGCTGATCGAGGGCTGCCTGATCGCGAGCTTCGCGATGAATGCCAACGCTTGCTACATCTACATCCGCGGCGAATACATCCGCGAGCGCGAAGCGCTGCAAGCCGCGATTGACGAGGCGTATGACGCGGGTCTTGTGGGCAAGAACGCCTGCAAATCCGGCTATGATTTCGACATCTATCTGCACCACGGGGCAGGTGCCTATATCTGTGGCGAGGAAACCGCGCTGCTGGAAAGCCTTGAAGGCAAGAAAGGCATGCCGCGGATGAAGCCGCCGTTCCCTGCGGGGGCCGGTCTTTATGGGTGCCCGACCACGGTGAACAACGTGGAATCCATCGCGGTGGTCCCGACAATCCTGCGTCGCGGTCCAGAATGGTTTTCAAGCTTTGGCCGTCCGAACAACGCGGGCACCAAGCTGTTTGCGATCTCGGGCCATGTGAATAATCCTTGCGTCGTCGAAGAAGCGATGAGCATCACCTTTGAAGAGCTGATCGAAAAGCATTGCGGCGGTATCCGTGGCGGCTGGGACAACCTCAAGGCTGTGATCCCCGGCGGGTCGTCTGTGCCGATGATCCCCGGTGCGCAGATGCGCGACGCGATCATGGATTTCGACTATTTGCGCGAACAACGCTCGGGCCTGGGGACGGCTGCGGTCATCGTGATGGATAACTCCACCGATGTGATCAAGGCGATCTGGCGTCTGGCGAAGTTCTACAAGCACGAATCCTGTGGTCAGTGTACGCCATGCCGCGAAGGGACCGGCTGGATGATGCGCGTAATGGACCGTTTGGTGCGCGGCGATGCGGAGCCCGAAGAAATCGACATGCTGCTCGACGTGACCAAGCAGGTCGAAGGCCACACGATCTGCGCCCTTGGGGATGCGGCGGCTTGGCCCATTCAGGGTCTGATCCGTCACTTCCGCGACGAGATCGAGGATCGCATCAAGCACAAACGCACCGGCCGCGTCAGCGCCGTCGCGGCGGAGTAACCTTTGATGGAAAGCTTTGCCGCCTATAGCCACGCGCTGACTGCTTTGGCTTTTTGGGCCATTCTGATCAGTGTCCTTGGCGCGCTCTCTACCATGGGGCGCACGCCTGAGGGACGCTGCGATTGCGGCAAGCCCAAGCGGAACTACGACGATGTGGTCTATCGCCGCGAACGCGCGTTCATGAACGCGATAGAGGCGTCGGGCCCGTTTCTGGCATCGACGCTTGCGGCGGTGCTGCTTGGCGCGCCTGTGTTCTGGGTGAACCTCTTTGCGGCGCTGTTCGTGGTGGTGCGGGTCGCGATGGCCGTGGTGCATATCGGGACAACCAACCAGCCGATGCGGTCGCTGTTCTTTATGCTGGGGCTGGTCTGTATTCTGGCCTTGGCGGTCCTGGCGATTTTCGCAGCCTTCTGAGGCACGACTGAAGAACGATAGCTTTCACCCGTTGATCGGGCAGGGGGCTGCACAAAAAGACGGGTCCGGCCACACCGGCAGAGTGAGGGAAGATGAAGCAGATTGTTCTATTTTGTATAACGGCCGCGGTCTTGGCCGGCTGTACCGCCCGCGAAGACCGTCTGGCCTTTGATGGTAAATATTTCCGCACCAAGCTGAGCAAAGTCGACGGGCAACGCGATGTCTTTACCCTGCGGGTGCGCAATGCGTCACAGTCGATCAACGGTGCCCGCGAAGCGGCGCGCTATGAAGCGACGGTTTATTGTGTGACCAACTATGGCAGTTCGGATATCAAATGGGTCGTGGGGCCGGACACCCCGCCCGAGAATTTGCGCCTTGTGGACGACGCTTTGACGTTTCAGGGGGCTTGCCCTTCCTGACCGTTTGCGCGACATACCGCTGGCAAATGGCTGATCCGGAGATGTTATTGAATAACATCGGGGTCAGTTCCCATGTGTAGCAAGGGGCAGTCCGCCCCGCTACATGAGGAGAGTAAGATGCGTAACGTATTGATCGCCGTAACAACCGTGGCCCTAATGGCCAGCCCTGTCGCCGCAAAGCCGCCGCTGCGTGATGTACCGGCTGTTGATGATGCGCTGCTTGATCTTGGACTGGCCGACCGGATTCGCAAAGAATGCCCCGATATCTCGGCCCGTATGATCCGCGCACTCAGCTATTTGAACACTGTGCACAATACGGCGAAATCTTTGGGCTATACGTCGGACGAAATTGACGCCTACCGTAAAAGCGATGCTGAAAAGGCGCGCATGAAGGCCCGTGGGGCCGCATATTTAAAGGCGAAGGGGGTCGATACTTCGGACCCGCAAAGCTATTGTGCGTTAGGGCGTGCAGAAATCCAAAAATCGAGCCGGATCGGTTCGTTACTGAGAGCGAAATAAGCATATGAGCGATACCCGCAAGATCATCATTGACGGCAAGGAAGTCGAAGTCGAAGGGGCGATGACGCTCATTCAGGCGTGCGAGGAAGCAGGGGTGGAAATTCCGCGTTTCTGTTACCATGAACGTCTGTCGATTGCCGGTAACTGCCGGATGTGTCTTGTGGAGGTCGTGGGCGGCCCACCCAAGCCTGCGGCGTCCTGCGCCATGCAGGTGCGCGACTTGCGTCCTGGCCCAGAGGGCCAGCCGCCTGTCGTCAAAACCAATTCGCCCATGGTTAAAAAGGCCCGCGAGGGGGTCATGGAATTCCTGCTGATCAACCACCCACTGGATTGCCCGATCTGCGATCAGGGCGGCGAGTGTGACCTTCAGGATCAGGCGATGGCCTACGGCGTTGACTTCAGCCGCTACCGCGAGCCGAAACGCGCGACCGAAGATCTGGATCTGGGTCCATTGGTTGAAACCCATATGACGCGCTGCATTTCCTGCACCCGTTGTGTGCGCTTCACCACCGAGGTCGCGGGCATTCACCAGATGGGCCAGACCGGCCGTGGTGAAGACGCCGAGATTACAGCCTATCTGGGGCAGACGCTCGATTCGAACCTGCAGGGCAACATCATTGATCTGTGCCCCGTGGGGGCGCTGGTCTCGAAACCCTATGCTTTCACCGCACGGCCGTGGGAGCTGTCAAAGACCGAATCGATCGACGTGATGGATGCGCTTGGGTCGAACATCCGTGTGGATACGAAAGGCCGCGAAGTCATGCGCTTCTTGCCGCGCAACCATGATGGCGTGAACGAGGAATGGATTTCCGATAAAACCCGTTTCGTCTGGGACGGACTGCGCCGCCAGCGTCTGGACACGCCCTATATTCGTGAAAACGGTAAACTGCGCAAAGCGGACTGGCCCGAAGCATTGGCCGCTGCCGCTGCTGCGATGAAGGGTAAGAATGTCGCCGGTCTGATCGGTGACCTTTCCTCGGTCGAGGCGACATATGCGTTGAAACAACTGATCGAAGGGCAGGGCGGCGTTGTCGAATGCCGGACCGATGGCGCGAAGCTGCCTGCGGGCAACCGGTCGGGCTATGTCGGGACCGCCACGGTCGAAGATCTGGATCACGCGCAAGCCGTGATGCTGATCGGCGCGAACCCCGCAGTGGAAGCACCGGTGCTGAACGCCCGTATCCGCAAGGCGTGGACCCGCGGCGCGGATGTGGCGCTGATGGGCCCAGCGGTCGATCTGACCTACGATTACGATCATCTGGGCGACAGCCCGTCGCTGCTGAATGACCTGCTGAAAAAGGATCACGCCGACATTGCCGAGAAATCCTCGGTCATCGTTGTGGGCATGGGGGCCTTGGCGCGCGACGACGGGGCTGAGGTTCTGGCCGCTGCCATGGCGCTGGCCGAGGCGACGCAATCCGGCTTTATGGTCTTGCACACTGCCGCATCCCGTGTGGGTGCGATGGATGTCGGTGCCGTTGCTGAAAATGGCATCAACGATGTGCTGGCCGCCGATGTGATCTATAACCTCGGGGCCGATGAGGGCGACATTCCTGCTGGCCCCTTCGTGATCTATCAAGGCTCGCACGGGGATCGCGGCGCGCACCGTGCCGATATCATTCTGCCCGGTGCCGCCTATACGGAAGAGGGCGGTTTGTTCGTCAATACCGAAGGCCGTCCGCAGCTTGCCGCGCGCGCCAGCTTTGCCCCCGGTCAGGCCAAGGAAAACTGGGCCATCCTGCGCGCGCTGAGTGCCGAGCTGGACGCCAAGCTGCCGTTCGATTCGCTTGCAGCATTGCGCAAGGCGCTGGTCGCTGATGTCCCGCATCTGGGGAATATTGATCAGGTTGCTGAAAACGCATGGCAGCCTGTGGCCACAGGCGATCTGGGCGACAGCCCGTTGCGCTTTGCGATTGCCGATTTCTACCTGTCCAACCCCATCGCCCGCGCCAGCCAGTTGATGGCAGAGCTTTCGGCCAACGCCAAAGCCCGCCGCGAAAAACCACTGGCGGCGGAGTGAGGATTTTGGGGATGATCTTGCCTTTGGTTCTGGGTGCCTGCGAGACGCAAGCGCCCATGGCCGAAGATTTCATTCCCGAGTATCGCGGTGTTGAAACCAAACTGCTGGACGGGGATCTTGTCCAGTTCGACGTGGCGATGACCAAAGCGCAGTCATCCGAGAATGTAGCGGAATACGCGGAATGTGCCGCGGCGCGCTATACTTTGATCCGGGGCTTTGGTTTTGCCCGCCACGTGCGTACAAATGTTGCGATCGAGGGTGGTGTCTGGCACGCAGATGCTGTTTACACCATCTCGCCAAGCCTGCCTGCGGGCTTGAAGACAATAGATGCTGAAGTGACCGTGCAGAACTGCATGGAAAAAGGCATACCGACGGTGTGAGGACCTATGGCTGACTTCTTTTTCAACACCACGCTGGGGACGATCCTGCTGATTATTGGCCAGATTTTCCTTGTTGTGATTCCCCTGCTTCTTGCCCTTGCGTTCCTGATGTACGCCGACCGGAAAATCTGGGCGTCGGTACAGCTGCGCCGCGGCCCGAACGTTGTAGGCATCTACGGTCTGCTGCAATCCTTTGCGGATTTCGCGAAATACATCGTCAAAGAGGTGGTCGTGCCCGCCGGTGCGGACCGCGCCGTGTTCTTCATGGCCCCGATGGTCACATTGGTTATGGCGCTGGTCGCCTGGGCGGTGATCCCGTTCAACGACGGTTGGGTTCTGTCGAACATCAACGTCGCGATCCTTTATGTCTTCGCGATCTCGTCGCTTGAAGTCTATGGCGTGATCATGGGCGGGTGGGCGTCAAACTCCAAATACCCGTTTCTGGGCTCGCTGCGCTCTGCCGCGCAGATGATCTCTTACGAGGTGTCGATCGGCCTGATCATCATCGGCGTCGTCATCAGCTCTGGCTCGTTGAACTTCGGGGACATCGTGCTGTCGCAAAGCGGCGACTACGGTCTGCTGAACTGGTACTGGCTGCCGCACTTCCCGATGCTGATCCTGTTCTTTATCTCGGCGCTGGCCGAAACCAACCGCCCGCCGTTCGACCTTCCCGAAGCGGAGTCGGAACTGGTTGCCGGGTATCAGGTCGAATATTCCTCCACGCCCTTCTTGCTGTTCATGATCGGCGAACTGGTCGCCGTGGTGCTGATGTGCGCGCTGATCTCGCTGATGTTCTTTGGCGGTTGGCTGTCGCCGATCCCCGGCCTGCCGGACGGCATCTTCTGGATGGTCGCGAAAATGGGGCTGGTGTTCTTCTTCTTCTCGTTGGTCAAGGCGATCACCCCGCGGTACCGCTATGACCAGCTGATGCGTCTGGGATGGAAAGTGTTCCTGCCGTTCAGCCTGTTCTGGGTTGTCTTCGTATCCTTCGCCGCGAAATTCGATTGGTTCTGGGGTATCTATGCCCGTTGGACAGTAGGGGGCTGATATGGCTAACACCGACTATACCCGTCACGCGAAATACTTCCTGCTGCAGGATTTCTATCAAGGCTTGAAGCTGGGCATTAAGTATATGTTCAAGCCCAAGGCGACGATCAACTACCCGCATGAAAAGGGCCCGCTGAGCCCTCGTTTCCGTGGTGAACATGCCCTGCGCCGCTATCCCAACGGGGAAGAGCGTTGCATCGCGTGCAAACTGTGCGAAGCGGTGTGCCCGGCGCAGGCGATCACCATCGACGCGGAACCGCGCGATGATGGCAGCCGCCGCACTACGCGCTACGACATCGACATGACCAAATGCATTTATTGCGGTTTCTGTCAGGAAGCCTGCCCGGTTGACGCGATTGTCGAGGGGCCGAACTTTGAATTCTCGACCGAGACCCGCGAAGAGCTGTTCTATGACAAGGCCAAGCTGCTGGACAACGGCGAACGCTGGGAAGCTGAAATCGCGCGCAACCTCGAACTGGACGCGCCGTACCGATGACCGACAGCCAGAACCCTTTTGAAGAGATGATGCGTCAGATGCAGGATATGGCCAAAGCCTTTCCTGCAATGGATGCGTTTTCCCCCAAAGGGTTCGAGGCGATGATGGGCAAGATGCCCAAAGACATGATGGAAACGTTTTTTGGCAATACGATGAACCCCAACGGGTTGGATGCCAAAACACGGATGTTGCTGACGATTTCGGGGCTGACCATGCAGGGTGCCCAGAATGACGTGGCGCTGCGTCAGGCCGTGATCCACGCGGTAGAGGCAGGCGCCCACAAGCAGCAAGTGATAGAGACGATCGGGCAGATGGCGGTTTTCGCCGGCATCCCCGCCATGACCCGCGCAATGGAAATCGCGCAGGGTGTTTTGGATGACAAGGAAGGTGACGCATGAGCGTTTTCGCATTTTACCTCTTCGCGATCAGCGTGATCGCTGGCGGGCTGTTCACTGTGATCAGCCGCAACCCCGTGCATTCGGTGCTGTGGTTGATCCTGTCCTTCCTCAGCGCGGCGGGGCTTTTCGTGCTGCTCAACGCCGAATTCGTCGCGATGCTGCTGATCATTGTCTATGTCGGCGCGGTCGCGGTTCTGTTCCTGTTCGTTGTCATGATGCTTGATGTCGATTTCGCCGAGTTCAAGGCCGAAATGGCGCGCTATATGCCGCTGGCCCTGCTGATCGGTCTGGTGATCCTGATGCAATTCGTGATGGCGTTCGGCGCGTGGGATGCGAACTCTGCCGCCGAAGGTCTGCGCACGCAGGTGATCACTGACGAGGTGCACAACACCGCCGCATTGGGGCTGATCCTTTATGATCAATACTTCCTGCTGTTCCAGCTGTCGGGTCTGATCCTGCTGGTCGCGATGATCGGGGCGATTGTGCTGACGCTGCGCCACCGTGCGGATGTGAAACGCCAGAACGTGGTCGATCAGATGATGCGCGATCCGAAGCTGGCGATGAAACTGAATGATGTGAAACCCGGGCAGGGCCTTTAAGCGGCCTGCCCAATCAAGGATGTGATGCATGTCACGTAATACAATTGTGGTGCTTGTCGTGGTTTTGATCGTGGTCGTGGGCGGCTACAGCATTTTCTAGATGCGACGGGATCGGGATGGAAACATCTCGCGACAAGAACTAAAGAACGCCTGAAACGGGCAAAAGAACCGAGGGACGACATGATCGGAATTGAACATTACCTGACAGTAGCGGCGACGCTGTTTGTCATTGGCATTTTCGGGCTATTCCTGAACCGCAAGAACATCATCATCATGTTGATGTCGATCGAGCTTATGCTCTTGGCGGTGAACATCAACTTTGTCGCCTTCTCCTATTATCTGGGTGATTTGGTGGGGCAGGTGTTCACGCTGTTCGTCCTGACCGTCGCTGCGGCAGAGGCCGCAATCGGGCTGGCCATTCTGGTCTGCTTCTTCCGCAATCGGGGTACGATCGCGGTTGAAGATGTCAACGTGATGAAGGGCTAAGATCATGGAAACGATCATTCTTTTCGCACCACTTGTCGGTGCATTGATCTGTGGTTTCGGCTGGAAGCTGATCGGGGAGAAGACCGGCCAATATGTGGCAACGGGTCTACTGTTCCTCGCGGCGCTGCTCAGCTGGATCGTCTTCCTTTCGTTTGACGGTGAAACACAGCACATCCAGATCCTGCGCTGGATCGAAAGCGGCAGCCTGTCGACCGATTGGGCGATCCGTCTCGACCGTCTGACCGCGATCATGCTGATCGTGATCACCACGGTCTCCAGCCTCGTGCATCTCTATTCCTTCGGCTACATGGCCCACGACGAGAATTTCTCGGACGCGGAGCCCTATCGCGCCCGTTTCTTCGCCTATCTGTCGTTCTTCACCTTCGCGATGCTGATGCTGGTGACATCTGACAACCTTGTTCAGATGTTCTTTGGCTGGGAAGGCGTGGGCGTCGCATCCTATCTGCTGATCGGCTTCTACTATAAGAAGCCCACGGCGAATGCGGCGGCGATCAAGGCGTTTGTGGTCAACCGTGTCGGTGACTTCGGCTTTGCGCTTGGTATCTTCGGCCTGTTCTATCTGACCGACTCGATCAAGTTCGACGATGTCTTCGCCGCAACACCCGAACTGGCGGAAACAACCGTTGGTTTCCTTTGGGCCGACTGGAATGCCGCGAACCTGATCGCGATCCTGCTGTTCATCGGTGCGATGGGTAAATCGGCGCAGCTCTTCCTGCACACATGGTTGCCCGACGCGATGGAAGGCCCGACGCCTGTGTCGGCGCTGATCCACGCCGCGACGATGGTGACGGCCGGTGTTTTCCTTGTCTGCCGCATGTCTCCGTTGATGGAGGTCGCCCCCGAGGCAATGACATTCGTCACCTTCCTTGGAGCCACCACCGCCTTTGTCGCCGCGACCATCGGTCTGGTGCAGAACGACATCAAACGCGTCATCGCCTATTCGACCATGTCGCAGCTTGGCTACATGTTCGTGGCCGCTGGCGTTGGCATGTATTCTGCCGCGATGTTCCACCTGTTCACCCACGCGTTCTTTAAGGCGATGTTGTTCTTGGGGGCGGGGTCGGTGATCCACGCCATGCACCACGAGCAGGACATGCGTAACTATGGCGCGCTGCGTAAGAAAATCCCCTATACGTTCTGGGCGATGATGATCGGTACGCTGGCCATTACCGGTGTCGGTATTCCGTTGACGCATTTCGGCTTCGCGGGCTTCCTGTCCAAGGATGCGATCATCGAAAGCGCCTGGGGCGGCGGGTCCATGTATGGCTTCTGGATGCTGGTGATCGCCGCTGCGATGACAAGCTTCTACAGCTGGCGCCTGATGTTCCTGACCTTCTTTGGCAAGGCGCGCGGCGACAAGCATACCCATGACCACGCACATGAAAGCCCGATGGTCATGCTGGTGCCGCTTGGCGTGCTAAGCCTTGGCGCGATCTTTGCGGGTATGATCTGGTACAACAGCTTCTTTGGTCATGCCGAGGATGTGGGCGAGTTCTATGGCATCCCCATGGCCGAGATGGCCGCCGGTGGTGAAACCCATGTTGAAGGGGCGGAAGACAGCCACGCCGACGCAGGCGACCACGCTGAAGACGGCCAAGGTGCCGATGCCGGTCACCACGGTCCCGCCTTCGCCGGTGCACCGGGCGAGGGGGCATTGTATATCGCACCGGACAACCACGTTCTGGACGACGCCCACGCCGCACCGGCATGGGTCAAGGTCAGCCCGTTCATCGCGATGGTCTTTGGCCTTGTGATGGCCCTGTGGTTCTACATCTGGAACCCGACCCTGCCGTCGCGTCTGGCGGCGAACCAGCGGCCGCTTTATCTGTTCTTGCTGAACAAGTGGTATTTCGACGAACTTTATAACGTGATCTTCGTCAAACCCGCGATGGCCATCGGTCGCTTCTTCTGGAAGCGCGGGGACGGCAATGTGATCGACGGCACGCTGAACGGTGTCGCTATGGGGATCATCCCGTTCCTCACCCGACTGGCAGGGCGCGCGCAGTCCGGCTATATCTTTACCTACGCCTTTGCCATGGTGATCGGCATCGCGGTCCTTGTGACCTGGATGACGATGAGCGGGGGGGCACACTAATGGATCATCACTTGCTTTCCATCATTACCTTCATGCCCAGCTTTGCGGCGCTTATTCTGGCTGTGTTCCTGCGGGGCGATGACGCCGCAGCGGGGCGCAATGCAAAGTGGCTCGCACTGATCACGACGACGGTCACCTTTCTGATCTCGCTGTTCATCCTGTTCGACTTCGACCCGTCCAACACCGGGTTCCAGTTCGTCGACGAGGCGCAGTGGCTGATGGGCCTGAAATATCGCCTGGGCGTTGACGGGATTTCGATCCTCTTCGTGATGCTGACCACCTTTATGATGCCACTGGTCATTGCCGCCAGCTGGAACGTAGAGACGCGGGTTAAGGAATATATGATCGCCTTCCTGCTGCTGGAAACGCTGATGCTCGGCGTGTTCATGGCGCTGGATCTGGTGCTCTTCTACCTCTTCTTCGAAGCGGGTCTGATCCCGATGTTCCTGATCATCGGCATCTGGGGCGGGGCGAACCGCATTTACGCTTCGTTCAAGTTCTTCCTCTATACCTTCCTCGGCTCTGTCCTGATGCTGGTGGCGATGGTGATGATGTACGCGGATGCCGGCACGACCTGTATCGGCGGGTGCGAGGTCAGCTTGCTGACCCATACCTTTGCCTCCGACAGCTTCTCGATTGCGGGGATCACGGTGGTCGGCGGGCTGCAGACCATGATGTTCCTGGCGTTCTTTGCCAGCTTTGCGGTGAAAATGCCGATGTGGCCGGTGCACACATGGTTGCCTGACGCACACGTTCAGGCGCCGACAGCCGGTTCCGTGGTGCTGGCGGCGATCCTGCTGAAAATGGGCGGCTACGGCTTCTTGCGCTTCTCGGTGCCGATGTTCCCTGTGGGGGCAGACGTGATGGCCCCGCTGGTGCTGTGGACGTCGGCGATCGCGATTGTCTATACTTCGCTGGTGGCGCTGGTGCAGGAAGACATGAAAAAGCTGATCGCCTATTCCTCGGTTGCGCATATGGGTTTCGTGACCATGGGTATCTTTACCTTTAACCAGCAGGGTCTGGATGGCGCGATCTTCCAGATGATCAGCCACGGCTTCATCTCGGCTGCGTTGTTCCTCTGTGTGGGCGTCATCTATGACCGGATGCACACCCGCGAGATTGACGCCTATGGCGGTCTGGTGAACCGGATGCCTGCCTATGCGCTGGTGTTCATGTTCTTCACCATGGCCAACGTCGGTCTGCCGGGGACATCGGGCTTTGTCGGGGAGTTCCTGACGCTGATGGGCACGTTCCAGGTGAACACCTGGGTCGCGGCGGTAGCTACCTCCGGGGTGATCTTCTCGGCGGCCTATGCGCTGTGGCTCTATCGCCGCGTGGTGATGGGCGATCTGATCAAGGAAAGCCTGCGCACCATCACCGACATGTCGCGCCGCGAACGCTGGATCTTTGCCCCGCTGGTGGCAATGACGTTGCTGTTGGGTGTCTACCCGGCGCTGGTGCTCGACATGATCGGGCCATCGGTTGCCGCCCTTGTTGATAGCTATGATACGGCCCTGGAGGCGGCAGGTGCCGCTGTCCAGACGGCCTCAGAATAAAGGACCGCGCGATGATTTCCGCTGATCTGAATGTCATCCTGCCCGAAATCCTGCTGGCGCTTTTCGCGATCCTGGCACTGCTTGGGGCGGTTTACACCAACAAGGACGCCGCCGCGGGGGTGATCGTCTGGGCCACAGCAATCGTGATGACGCTGCTGGCGATCTGGATCGGTATGACCAGCGGTGGCACCACGCGCATCGCCTTTAACGGTCTGTTCGTCGAAGACAGCTTTGCCCGTTTTGCCAAGGTCACCATGCTGCTCAGCGCGGCGGCGGTGCTGGCGATGTCCGAAGCCTATATGAAAAAGCGCGGGCTGCTGCGGTTTGAATATCCGGTGCTGATCGCGCTGAGCGTCGTCGGCATGATGATGATGGTCAGCGCGGGCGACCTGATGACCCTTTACATGGGCCTCGAGCTGCAATCGCTGGCGCTTTATGTCGTCGCCTCTCTGCGTCGTGACAGCGTGAAATCGACCGAAGCGGGTCTGAAGTATTTCGTTCTGGGCGCTTTGTCCTCAGGTCTGCTGCTGTACGGTGTGTCGCTGGTCTATGGCTACGCCGGTACCACGCAATTCGCGGGCGTCATGAGCCTTGCGAGCGCAGGGCAGACATCGATTGGCCTGTTGTTCGGGATCGTCTTTGTCGTCTCCGGTCTGGCGTTCAAGGTGTCGGCCGTGCCGTTCCACATGTGGACGCCCGATGTCTACGAAGGCGCACCGACGCCGGTTACAGCTTTCTTCGCCACAGCCCCCAAAGTTGCCGCGATGGCGCTGTTTGCCCGCGTGCTGCATGACGCCTTCGGCAATGCTGTCGCCGACTGGAGCCAGATCGTCGCGCTGCTGTCGGTCCTGTCCATGTTCCTTGGTGCCGTCGCCGCGATTGGTCAGACCAACATCAAACGCCTGATGGCCTATTCCTCGATCGCCCACATGGGCTATGCGCTGATCGGCCTTGCCGCCGGGACTGAGCTGGGTGTCAAATCCATGCTGGTCTATCTGGCGATCTACGTGACCATGAACATCGGCACCTTTGCCTTCATCCTCGGGATGGAGAAAGACGGCCAGCCGGTCACCGATATCTCGGCGTTGAACATGTATTCCAAACGCGCGCCGGGTAAGGCGCTGGCGATGCTGGTGCTGCTGTTCTCGCTTGCTGGTGTGCCGCCGATGCTGGGCTTCTTCGCCAAGCTGGGTGTCTGGCAGGCGGGTGTGGATGCGGGGCTGGTCTGGCTGGTTGTCGCCAGTGCCGTCGCCTCGGCCATCGGTGCCTATTATTACCTGCGTATCGTTTTCCTGATGTATTTCGGTGCCGAAGGCGATGACCGTCTGGATGAAGGCAAAAGCAGCCTGCTGTCGGGGTTCGTTGTTGCCTCTGCCGTGATCATGGTCGTGGGGATCCTGAATATGTTTGGCGTCGAAACTGCTGCGATCTCTGCAGCGGCGACGCTGATCAACTGATCTGCCGGTGACATCGGTGAACAATGGCGCTTCCACCGCGGGAGCAACGGGGGCCAAGGCGCAGAACGCGTCTTGGCCCGATGGCTATGGGCGGCAGGTTTTCGATAGCGTCGATTCCACGCTGAGCGAGGCGGCACGCCAAGCGAGCGAGCTGACGGGGTCCACATGGATCCTCGCGCAGGAGCAGACCGCCGCACGCGGTCGGCGCGGGCGGTCCTGGGCCACGCCACGGGGCAATTTTGCAGCGACGCTGATGATGCGCCGGTCCGAAAGCCCCTCGACCGCGGCGCTGCGCAGCTTTGTCGCCTCGCTTGCCCTGCGCCGCGCCTTTGTCGCCACCACGCGGGACGAGGGGGCCTTTACCCTGAAGTGGCCCAACGACGTGCTGCTGAATGGCGGTAAGGTCGCGGGCATCCTGCTGGAAAGCATCGGTGATTTTCTGGCCATCGGAATCGGGGTGAACCTTGCCCATGCGCCCGGTGCCGATCAGGTCGAGGCAGGGGCCCTACGCCCCGTTTCCGTCGTGGCAGAGACCGGCAAGGTGGTCCCGCCCGAGGTCTTTCTAGATGCGCTGGCGGCGGAATACGCGCAGTTGGAAACCCAGTTCCAGACCTATGGTTTTGCCCCCATCCGTACCGCGTGGTTGTCCCATGCCGCGCGTTTGGGCGAAGAGATCGTCGCGCGCACCATGAAGGACGAAACCCGTGGTGTGTTCGAAGACGTGGACGCGCAAGGCAACCTGATCCTGCGTACCCCCAAAGGCCGCGTGCCCATCACTGCGGCGGATGTATTTTTCTAAGCGCGAGCGGAGGGATGTGCCATGCTGTTGGCGATTGACTGCGGAAACACCAATACAGTCTTTTCGATCTGGGACGGGGCGCGGTTCCTCGGGACGTGGCGGACCTCTACCGAATGGCAGCGTACCTCTGACCAATATTACGTCTGGCTCAGCACCTTGATGAAGTTTCAGGGCGTCGAGGCAGATATCACCGATGTCATCATCAGCTCGACCGTGCCGCGGGTGGTGTTCAACCTGCGCGTTCTGGCGGACCGCTATTTTGACACGCGGCCCATTGTGGTGGGCAAACCCGATTGCCTGCTACCGGTGGATGTCCGCGTTGACGAAGGCACCGCCGTGGGGCCTGACCGTCTGGTCAACACGGTGGCGGGGCATGATCTTTATGGCGGTGATCTGATCATTGTCGATTTCGGCACGGCGACGACCTTTGACGTGGTCGATACGGACGGGGCCTATATCGGCGGGGTGATTGCCCCCGGTGTAAACCTGAGCCTTGAGGCATTGCATAACGCCGCAGCGGCCTTACCTCATGTAGACATCTCGAAACCACAGGCGGTGATTGGTACAAATACCGTCTCTTGCATACAATCGGGCATTTTTTGGGGTTATGTTGGCCTCGTCCGTGAGATATGTGCCCGAATAAAGGCTGAGCGCGGCCGCGAAATGCGCGTGATTGCCACAGGCGGGCTGGCCCCGCTCTTTCAACAGACAGTCGATCTGTTTGATGCATACCAAGATGATTTGACGATGCACGGCCTGACCGTGATTTATAACTATAACAAGGATACCGCTTAGTCATATGAGCAGCGAAAGATTGATCTATCTGCCCCTCGGTGGGGCAGGTGAAATTGGCATGAATGCCTATGTCTATGGATACGGGAAACCCGGTAAGGAGCGGCTGATTGTTGTCGACCTTGGCGTGGCCTTCCCCGACATGGACACAAGCCCCGGCGTGGATCTGATCATCCCCGATATCGCCTGGCTTGAAGAACGCCGCGACCAGATCGAGGCGATTTTCATCACCCACGCCCACGAAGACCATATCGGTGCCGTGGCCCATACCTATGACCGCCTGCGCGCGCCGATCTATACGCGGAAATTCACCGCCAATATCGCCAAGCGCAAGATGGACGAATACGGCCACCCCGACGATGCGGTGACCACCGTGGCCCCTTGGCCGCAGCAAACGACCGTAGGGCCGTTCAAAGTGGGCTTCCTGCCCATGTCCCACTCCATCCCTGAATCGTCGTCGCTGGTGATTGACGTGGCCGGCGATCGGCTGATCCACTCGGGCGACTTCAAAATCGACATGACACCCGGCGTTGGTGAACCCTACGACCCCGAACTTTGGGCCGACGTGTCCAAAGACGGCGTCAAGGCGCTGATCTGTGACAGTACCAACGTCTTCTCGCAGCATGCCGGTCGGTCCGAAGCGACCGTCGGGCCAGAGATTGAAAAGCTGCTCGGCACCGCGCAGGGTATGGTCGTCGCGACGACCTTTGCCTCTAACGTCGCGCGTGTGAAGACGCTGGCGGATGCGGGCGAACGGGCAGGGCGGTCGGTTGTGCTGCTGGGACGCGCGATGAAACGCATGGTCGAAGCCTCGCTTGAAACCGGCGTGATGAAGGACTTCCCCCCGGTCGTGAGCCCGGAAGAAGCCCGCGGCATCCCGCGCGAGAACCTGATGCTGCTGGTGACAGGCTCGCAAGGGGAGCGCCGTGCGGCGTCGGCACAGCTGGCACGCGGCAAATACATGGGGCTGGAGATGAAGGAGGGGGACATGTTCCTGTTCTCCTCCAAAACCATTCCGGGCAACGAGCGTGGGGTGATCAAGGTGATCAACGCATTCTCCGAGATGGGCGTTGATATCGTCGACGACAGCTCGGGTCTGTATCACGTATCGGGCCACGCCAACCGTCCCGATCTGGAAACGCTGCATGACGTGGTCAAGCCGCAGATCCTGATCCCGATGCATGGTGAGCACCGCCACCTGCGTGAGCACACCAAAATCGCCAACGCCAAGGGGATGAAGGGTGTTCTGGCCGTCAACGGCATGATGATCGACCTGTCGGGCAACGAGCCCAAGGTCGTTGAATATGTCGACAGCGGGCGGACCTACCTTGACGGCTCGACCCAGATTGGCGCGATGGATGGCGTTGTGCGCGACCGTATCCGCATGGCGCTGAACGGCCACGTCACCGTGACTGTCATCATGGACGAGAATGACGAAGCCTTGGGCGATCCTTGGGTCGATGCCATGGGTCTGCCAGAGCAAGGGCGATCCAAGACGTCGCTGGTTGACGTGCTGGAAGCCGATCTGGCCCAGTTCCTTGGCCGTGCGAATGCCAAGACCCTGCGCGACGACGACAAGCTGCACGACGGTCTGAAGCGCACTGTGCGTCAGTCCGCCAACGATGAGATCGGCAAAAAGCCCGAGGTTACCATCGTGGTCAGCCGCCTGAGCTAAAATGCTCTCACGCTAAATAGAAGCGCCGCGCAGCCCTCTGCGCGGCGTTTTGCGTTTGTGGGGGCAGGGTGTGGCGCGTCGGAGCGGCTGCAAGGCAAAGCGGTAACCATAAAGAAAAAGGCGCAGAGGATGCTCTGCGCCTTTAATCGTTTCAGTCAGTTGGTGCGCGGGGTTATTCGCGACGCTCGGCAAAGCTCAGGCCGATGAACTCGGGCGTGTGATCGCCCAGACCGACGACGCGGTTGTCGTTGCGGTTGTTCTGCTGACGGTTGTTATCACCGCGCCCGCCACGGCCACCGCGACGGTTGTTGGGTTTGTCGTCTCGAGCAGCGTCTGCCTTTTGGGCAGGGGCCTTGTCTGCGGACTCCTTGGCTGGTTTGTCCGACTTTTTGTCTTGCGGCTTTGCATCAGATTTGGCGTCCGCTTTGGCATCGGGTTTGTCAGCCTTAGGGCTGTCCGCCTGCGCCGTCTCTGTCTGTTCAGCGTCAACCTTAGCCGCATCAGGCTTTTTGCGGCTGCGCGTGCGGGTGCGTTTGGGCTTTTCAGATTTGGCTGCCTCATCGGATTTCGCAGCGGGGGCATCGGTTGTCTTGGCCTCTGCCGCGGTGGCCACTTTTGCCTCCGAACCGCCCAAGGGGTTGTCGAGGCGCGGGATCTCGCGCTGTACCAGACGTTCAACGTCTTCGAGGTTCTTTTCGTCCCGCGGGACGCAGATCATGATAGCCTTGCCATCACGTCCCGCGCGACCCGTGCGGCCGATCCGGTGCACGTAATCCTCGGCATGGGAGGGCACGTCGTAGTTATACACGTGGCTGACCGACGGCACATCAAGGCCGCGCGCGGCCACGTCAGAGGCAACAAGGAAGCGCAGATCGCCGTTGCGGAACCCTTCCAGTGTTTTGGTCCGCTGGCTTTGATCAAGATCCCCATGGATCGGAGCCGCGTCATAGCCGTATTTTTTCAACGACTTAGCGACCGTATCCACATCCATCTTGCGGTTGCAGAAGATGATCGCGTTGGTGCATTTGTCGCCTTCGGCGTCGATCAACGCGCGCAGCACTTTACGTTTTTCCGTCGCTTCGCGGTCCTTGCGCGAGGCTTTGAACATCAGCACGCCTTGCTCGATATTCTCGCTCGTGGTGGCCTGACGGGCCACTTCGATACGCTCGGGCGCAGAGAGGAAGGTGTTCGTAATCCGCTCGATCTCGGGGGCCATCGTGGCCGAGAAGAACAGCGTCTGACGGGTAAAGGGCGTCATCTGGAAGATGCGTTCGATATCGGGGATGAACCCCATATCCAGCATACGGTCGGCCTCGTCTACGACCATGATCTTCACGTCGGACAAGATCAGCTTGCCGCGCTCAAAGTGGTCGATGAGGCGGCCGGGCGTGGCGATCAAAACGTCAACGCCCTTGTCGATCAGCTTGTCCTGCTCTCCGAACGACACGCCGCCGATCAGCAGCGCTTTGGTCAGTTTCAGGTGCTTGGTATAGGTGTCGAAGTTCTCGGCCACCTGTGCCGCCAGTTCCCGCGTGGGGCACAGCACCAGACTGCGCGGCATCCGGGCGCGGGCGCGGCCACGGGCAAGCAGGGTGATCATGGGCAGGGTAAAGCTGGCAGTTTTGCCGGTGCCTGTTTGGGCGATTCCCAAGACATCCTTGCCTTCAAGGGCAGGGGGGATCGCGCCGGCCTGAATTGGCGTGGGGGTTTCATACCCGGCCTCATCAATGGCTTTCAGGACTTTAGGATTAAGGTTTAGATCAGAAAATTTTGTCATGTGTGTCCGATGATAGCGGACATACACTTGGCCCGCGGCAGCATTCATGTCGGCCCGCATGGCCCAAGGGGCGGAGGCTCTCCGCGACATGTTCTGCACCCATTAACAAAGACTCCCCGTCGCGTCAAATGGATGCGCTAAAGCCCTGTGAAACGGGGGAAATGTGTTGCCAGTTGGTTGGGCAGCGCCAGATCAACCTCGCGTAGCAGCCCGTGGTCGCGCAGGCGGCTGCGCAATTCCGGTGTATCTGCGCAGACTTCGTCGAAAAACGCGCGCAACCCGTCCTCTCCGCTTTCACTCTCTATCATCGAGAAAAGGTCGTTGAGCGACAGACCGCCTTGGTCATAGGGGCGGTTGGGGCGCAGTTCGGGGCGGTAGCTGCCCTTGGTGACGCGGTAGCGGTAAGCGGCGATCCAGTCGTCCCATGTTTTCGCATGGGCATGGGCCAGCGTGATGTCGGGCGGGGCGTCGTGACAGTCCAGCATCTCGCCCTTTTGAAAGACGTTGTGGATGCGCAGTTGCATATTCGGCAGCCCCGTGCGGACAAATACCTTGCCCGCAAGATGGCTGAGAAACCCGCCCTTCAAATAAGTGCCATAGGTCGGATAAAGCTCTGCCACAATGCGCGCGCGGTCGGGGCCGGCGGGGATGAACCCCTTGAACGCCGTCGGATCGCCTGAAAGCTGCTCCATCGGGCGGATGCGGGTGGCGGGCGCAGCTTGCGGGATATCGGCCAGAAGGCCAGCGATCGGGCGGTCTGCGACCAGATACTCGTCCGCATCCATGTGGATCAGCCAGTCTACCTCGCGGCGGCGGTTGTAGGCATGGGTCGCATTTGCCGTCTGGCGTTGCTGGTGGGCGTCTGGTCGGTCGCGTTTGCGCTGCTTCCAATAGCGCGCGTCGCAGGTGATGACACGGATCTTGGGATGGGCGTCCAGATGGGCAAAGGCCTCCTCATTGGGCGCATCCAGATAGATGTACAGCCGCTGCGCGCCCGCCGCCAGATGATAGGCGGCGAACTGCAATATGTCGCGCGTCGGTGCCAGAATGGTAGAGGCGATGCCCCATGTCACATCAGTCATGGGGCCAGTTTGCGGTGCGTCGGTCGGGCTGGCAAGCCCAAGTCAGACCATCATTTCCTTGGTCGCGGTCAGGCGCACATCGGGGTAATCGCGGTCCACACGGTCGATATCCCATTGCAGCCGCGTCAGGTAAACGATGTCGCCATCGTGGTCATGGGCGATATGCTGTTTATTGGCTTCTGTAAATTTATCAACGGCTTGTCGGTCACCGTTCACCCATCGCGCCGAGGTGAACTGCGATTGTTCGAACCGCACCGGCAGCCCGTATTCCAGCTCGATCCGGCTGGCGAGCACTTCGAACTGTAGCTGCCCGACGACGCCCACAACAAAGCCCGAGCCGATGGCGGGTTTAAAGACCTTCGCTGCACCTTCTTCGGCGAATTGCATCAGCGCTTTCTCAAGGTGTTTCGATTTCATCGGATCGCCCGCGCGCACGCCCTGCAACAGCTCTGGCGCGAAGGACGGGATGCCACTGACGCGGATCGCCTCGCCCTCGGTCAGGGTGTCACCGATGCGCAGCTGCCCGTGGTTGGGGATGCCGATGATGTCACCGGCCCATGCTTCCTCGGCCAGCTCGCGGTCGGCGGCAAGGAACATCACGGGGTTGGTGACAGACATGGTTTTCTTGGACCGCACATGGGTCAGTTTCATGCCACGGGTAAAGTGGCCCGACGCCAGACGGACAAAAGCCACGCGGTCGCGGTGCTTGGGGTCCATGTTCGCCTGAACCTTGAAGACAAAGCCGGAAACCTTTGGTTCTTCAGGTAAAATCTGTCTTGGCTCTGCCGATTGAATTTGCGGTTCGGGGCCGTAGGTGGCGATGCCGTCCATCAGCTCCTTGACGCCAAAGCTGTTGATCGCAGAGCCGAACCAGATCGGTGTCAGCGACCCTTCGGCCATCAGCGCCGCATCCAGCGGCGGCATCAGCTCGCGCACCATCTCAAGGTCTTCGCGCAGTTTTTCAAGCAGGGCGGCGGGCACGTGTTCGGCCAGCTTCGGGTCATCCAACCCTTCGATTGCGATGCTTTCAGCGACCTTGTTCCGGTCCGCACGGTCCATCAGTTCAAGTCGGTCACGCAGGATGTCGTAACAGCCGATAAAGTCGCGGCCCACGCCGATGGGCCAGCTTGCAGGGGTCACATCAATGGCAAGGTTTTCCTGAATTTCGTCGATGATCTCGAAGACATCGCGGCTTTCGCGGTCCATCTTGTTACAGAATGTCAGGATCGGCAGGTCGCGCATGCGGCAGACCTCGAACAGCTTTTGCGTCTGGCTCTCCACGCCTTTCGCGCCGTCAATCACCATCACGGCCGCGTCAACGGCGGTCAGCGTGCGGTAGGTATCTTCGGAAAAGTCAGAGTGGCCGGGCGTATCCACAAGGTTAAAGCGGAAATTCGTACCCTTGTTCATGAAATCGAACGACATGGCCGAGGCCGAGACAGAGATGCCGCGATCCTTTTCCATCGCCATAAAGTCAGAGCGGGTGCGACGTGCTTCACCTTTGGCGCGGACCTGTCCGGCCATCTGGATCGCCCCGCCGAACAGCAGGAATTTCTCTGTCAGCGTGGTTTTCCCCGCATCGGGGTGGGAAATGATCGCAAAGGTGCGACGCCGAGCGATTTCGGCAGGCAAAGCGGGGCGGTTTGAGGGGGTATCCAACATGGATTGGCATATATCCACGCCCGAACACACGCGCAAGTCTGCTTGGATCAGGCGGGTGGTGGCATTTTCTTGGGGGGTGGCGCGAAACTGCGGTATGATGGGGGCAGATGAAACCTGAGGGGGTGTGACAATGGAATTGAAAGAGATCGCAGATGCGTTGGTAAAAGGCTGCCGCGAGGGCCATGAGGTGGCGAACCTTGATCGGCTTTACGCGCAGGACGCCGTGTCGGTTGAGGGGATGGACCACGGAAACGAGCGCGAGACGCAGGGCCTTGAGGGCATCAAGGGCAAGCATGCGTGGTGGGACAGCGCGATGGAGGTGACGCGTCAGACTGTCAGCGACCCGATGTTCCACGGCGATGACCGTTTTGCCGTCATCTTTGATGTTGCGGCGCGCGAAAAAGACAGCGGCACCGAGATGGAGATGAAAGAGGTCGCCATCTACCACGTGGCCAATGGCAAGATCGTGCGCGAGGAATTCTTTGGCTGATCAGCGCATGCTGGCGCGGCGCAGCAGTTCAGCTGCGTCGGGGCGGTCCAGCAGCGGCTCCGATACATCCAGCCCCGCATGGGGCAGGTCGGAATGGCCGGGGATGACATCGCCCATGGCGTCCGACAGCTCTTGCGGCAGCACGCCTTTGGTCCGGCTGTCGATCAGCATGGATTCCGCCGCGATGCCTTCGGCATAGATGATCTGGTGCCCGTCAAACAGCAGTTGGAAATAGTCGACAAAGCCGCCGTCCTGCACCCGTACCGTATCGCCGTTGACCAGATGGCGGACCTTGACCAGCAGCTCTGACCGGCCGGCACCCAGACGGTCTTCGCGTTGGTAGATGAACAGGCGGTGATCGGGGCTGACGATCAGGTCATTGTCGTTGTTCAACGTGCCCGCGTTGATGCAGATCGGGGCGAATTCGCCAACCGCGCGCACGGTGCTTTGCCCGATCCAGCGGATCGCCTGCACGCCGTCATCGCGGGTCAGGACCTTGTCCCCGACGCAGAGTTCTTCGATCGGGCGCTGCTCACCGGTGGCCATGGTAATGTGCGTGCCGCGTGTGAAGGACACACAGGCGACCTGCGCGAACTTCTGGCGCATCGTCTCGGTGTCGATGCCAACCAGCCGGTATTCCACTTTCGACGACAGCGCGCTGAGCGGGATGAGATAGATTGCTTCGGCATGGCCGTCATCGGCCACTTCGACCAGCAGGATCGCATCGTTGATCTGCCCGTCAGGCGACATGAAGGTCAGTGCGCAATCCAGATGCAGGGCGGCCCCGCTGGTGCCGGTTTGCGTATCGGGCGCGATCGACAGGCTGCCATCCGGTGCCGTCTGGATCGACAGGCGCACTGGTTCCGCCCCATAGGACAGCTCGTACACATCATCCAGCAACAGTTCCGAAGCAAAAGACAGCGCGTCGCCCATATTCGCACCATCTGTCGCCGTGAATTGCGTCGCACGAAAGACAGGGACACTTTGCGGAGGGGAAGGGCGGGGCGAGGTCATGGGGCGGGCCTTTGCGCGCGAAAGGTGAATGATATCGGGGTCGGCAGTCACACAACTGCCGGTGGTTCTTGTGTCCTTGCCATAGGATTGTGTCCCATTCGGGTCAAGCCTTTGGCCTTTTGCTGGCATTGTCCGCAAAGACAGTGCTACGACTTGCGCGAACACTAACCGGGAGAGATCGCTATGGATCTGGGAATCAAGGGAAAACGCGCATTGGTTTGCGCATCGTCAAAGGGCCTCGGCCTGGGCTGCGCAGAGGCGCTGGCCGAAGCGGGTGTGGATCTGGTGATGAACGCACGCGGTGCCGCTGATCTGGAAACAGCCGCCGAACGCATCCGTCAGGACTATGGCGTCGAGGTCACCACCATCGCTGCCGATATCGCCACGGACGAAGGTCAGAAGCTGGTGCTGGAGGCCGCGGGCCAGATCGACATTCTGGTCAATAACGCAGGCGGCCCACCCCCCGGCATGTGGAGCGATTGGGACCGCGAGGATTTCATCAAGGCGCTCGATGCGAACATGTTGGCCCCCATCGCGATGATCAAGGCGCTGGTGCCCGCGATGATGGACCGTGGCTGGGGCCGCGTCGTCAACATCACCTCGCAATCCGTGCGTGCGCCAATCGGCGTTCTGGGGCTCAGCAACTCGGCCCGTACCGGTCTGACCGGCTATGTCGCGGGCACCTCGCGTCAGGTCGCGGGCAAGGGTGTCACGATCAACAACCTGCTGCCCGGCATCCACGCCACCGACCGCGCCGATGCACTGGATGGCGGCGTCGTCAAACAAAAGGGCATCACGCTGGACGAGGCCCGCACCGAGCGCGCATCGACGATTCCCGCAGGGCGCTATGGCACGCGGCATGAATTCGGCGCGGCCTGTGCTTTCCTGTGCTCGCAACACGCGGGATTTATCGTCGGGCAGAACTTGCTGCTGGACGGCGGGGCGACCAATATCACGATGTAAGTGCGAGGGCCGGGCGCTGTGATGTCCGCGCGGCACACGCGCCCGTCTGACATATTTCATCACGTTTACGACAGACCGCCGCGCAACAGATAGCGCGGCGGTTTTTGCTAGGCTACCCATGGACGTTACTGTCCCTTTCAAAGGTATTCCCGGATGTCCTCCATTGTTCTGTTTGTCCTCTTCGGTGCCATCATCGCCGCAAGTCTGCTGGCCGCACCGCGCCGTGCCTCGGTCGAGGGGTTCTTTGGCGGGATGACGGCCCAAGGCGGTGCGCCGGGGCTTTGGACGCTGGTGCTCAGCCAGGTCACCACATGGATTTTCGCGCGCAGCCTGATGAACGCGGCGATCCTGGGATATTATTACGGCATCGCGGGCACGCTGGCCTATGCGGCCTATTACGGGTCTTTCCTGACCGGGGGCTTTATCGTCGGACGTCTGCGCCAGAACGGAGCCATGTCGGTGCAGGATTGGCTGGGCGCGCGCTTTGGCGGGGCGGGCAATGCCTGCTATAATCTGGTCATCGCGTTGCGGCTCTTGTCCGAGGTGTTTGCCAATCTGCTGGTGGTGGGGCTGATCTTTAACGCCGTGCTGGCGGGCAGCGGCACGCCTGCGATCCTGATCGTGGCGCTCGTGGGGCTGGGCTATTCCGCTTGGGGCGGGCTGAGCGCTGCGCTGCGCACCGATGTGGTGCAGATGGTCGTGTTCCTCGTGGTTTTCGGTGTCGCCTTTGTGGCGCTGGTCGTGTCGCCGGGCTTTGATCTGGGGGCGGTTGTCACGGCACCGGGGACAGCAGGGGCCTATAACGGCTGGGTCTTGCTCGCCGTGGCGCTGTTGCAAGTGTTTTCCTACCCCGCGCATGATCCGGTGATGATGGACCGGGGCTTTATCGCCGACCCGGAGGTGACTCGCCGGTCCTTTCTGCATGCCTTCTGGATCTCGACCCTGTGTATCATCGGCTTCGGGTTCTTCGGCATTCAGGCGAGCCTTGTCGGTGCGGCCTACGAGGGCGAGCTGATCGGCACCTGGGCCACGATGTTTCCTGCGTGGGTGTTTGTGGCGCTGATGATTTCGCTGCTGGTCTCAGCGCTGAGCACGCTGGATTCCGCGCTCTCTTCTGCCGCGCGTCTGGTGGTTGAAGAGCTGAAGCTCGCACCGCGTAGCCTGAACGGCGGGCGGATCGTGATGCTGGGCTTTATGGCCGCGGGCACGGTGCTGACGCTCTGGGGCAATGCGACGCTGTTCGACGCGGTGGCTGTGTCGGGTACTGCGTCGATGTTCCTGACGCCGGTGCTGGTGGTCGGGCTGGTGATGCAACGGCAGATCGCCCTATGGGCCTATCTGGCGGCCTTCGGGGCGGCGATGATCGGGGCCTTTGCCTATTTTGCCCGTGCGTGGCCCGCCTTTGCCGCGGTGCTGCCAGAGGGGCATAAATACGAACAGCTTTTGGTGATTTGTGTGGTCGTTCTGGTCGCAGGCTTCGCGGCGGTGCTTGCGGGCGCGCGGCGGGGCTGATAGCGGTCGATCCCGAGCGAATTGATCGGATTAGACTGCGCCCATGACTGAAGTGACTGACGTGCACCCGAGACTGGAAATCAAGAACCTACAGCGCGCCTATGGCGGGCGGGCCGTCGTGGATGATGTCAGCCTGAAAATCATGCCGGGGCAGGTGACCTGCCTTCTGGGGCCATCGGGCTGTGGCAAGTCGACCACCCTGCGGATGATCGCCGGCGTCGAGATGCAGGAGAGCGGTACGATCCACGTTGATGGCAAGCTGATCTGTGACACGGTCTTCCGCGTGCCCCCCGAACGGCGCGAGATCGGGTTGATGTTTCAGGATTTCGCGCTGTTTCCGCATCTTAGCGTGGCCGACAACGTGGGCTTTGGCTTGAAAACCGGCACCAAGGCCGAACGCCGCGCCCGTATCGAGGAACTGCTTGAACGTGTGGACCTGCTGCGATTTATCGACGGCTACCCGCATCAACTGTCGGGGGGCGAACAACAGCGTGTCGCGCTGGCGCGTGCCTTGGCCCCGCGGCCCAAGATCATGCTGATGGACGAGCCGTTCTCGGGTCTTGATAACCGGCTGCGCGATGATATCCGGGACGAGACTTTGGGCATCCTGAAAGAGGAAGGTACCGCCGTCTTGCTGGTCACCCACGAGCCCGAGGAAGCCATGCGCATGGCGGACGAGATCGCCTTGATGCGCGATGGCAAGATCGTGCAGCAGGGGGCCCCCTATAACGTGTATACGCGTCCCGTTGACCGCGCGTCGGTGGCGTTTTTCTCGGACGCGAATGTGCTGCGGGCCGAGGTGTCTGGGGCGCTTGCGCATACGGTCTTTGGCCGGTTTCTGGCCCCCGGCGTGCCGGACGGGACACAGGTGGATATCGTGTTCCGCCCCCAGCATTTGCGCATCGACTTTGACCGTGCGGGCAAGGGGCCGTTGCCAACCTCGACCGATGGCACCGCAGCCCGCGCCGTTGTTGCGCGTGCGCGTTTCATGGGGAATGAAAGTCTCGTGGAGTTTGTCATGGACCATGACGGCAGCACCCTGCGTGCCACCGTGCCCAATGTCTTCTTGCCGCAGCCCGGGGCCGTCATGTGGCTGACCGTGCGCCGCGATCGTTGTTTTGTTTTTCCGGTGCATGCGGCAGGGTAGACCGCTGGCGGCTGCCCCTGTGGCACCGCGGGATGCCTTCGGCGAGGATTTATTCCATTTGGAAGGCGGGCGGCGCGGTGAATAGCGCGGGCAGCGGGTGTGTCGCCTCGATCAGGTCAAGCCGCAGGGTGGTGTTTTGCCCTTTGGTTTCATCCCAACCTGACAGGGTCCAACTGCGGGCGGCATGGCTGAGCCTGTGGGGGTGGAGCACCAGCGTATCAAGCGAGCCATCGTCGGCGTTATAGACGATCCTGAGTTTCTGGCGCGCGCGGATTGCGGCGCGCAGCACGGGCAGATGCCCCATCCCCCGCGCGGCATTGGCGAAAGGGTGTTCGATGCGCTGCCAGTCCTGCGTTGCGGGCTGTGCGGTTTCGGGCAAGGCCGCGTCGATCTTTTGCGCCAGTGAGGTCGCGGCGGCCTGTAGGTCGGGGTCGGTTGTTTCAAGCACAACGGCGAGGGCGAGTTGAAGCGCCTCAATCTCTTCGGGGGAGAGGGATAGCGGCGACAGCACCGTCGCCGGTGTCAGCCGGTAGCCTGCGCCACGGGTGCCGGTGATCGCAACGCCCGACGCCTGCAGCCGCGCAATGTCGCGGTAGAGCGTGCGCAAGGACACGCCCGCTACCTGCGCCATATCCTCGGCCCGGTGAAGCTGGTGGTCGCCCAAGAGGGAGAGCAGGGAAAACAATCGGTCGCTGCGGCGCATGGTTTCTGTTTGCCACGCAGGGGGTCAGGGCGCAAGGCAACTGCCAAAAAACTGTCAGGAGTGTTGGGGCGGTCGTCGGAGGGCGTAAATTTTGCGGGGCCACGCGGCGGGGGAAACGCTTTGGCCCTTCAAGCTGCCAGAGCAGGGGCCTAAAAAGAGACAGAGTTTACCGGCGGGGGCAGTCCCCCTGCCTCACATTCGGATTATGGAGTTGAGACTATGTTGAACAATATCGGCCTTCCGGGTCTTTTGCTGATTGCAGTTGTGGTGCTGGTCCTGTTCGGGCGCGGCAAAATTTCCAGCCTGATGGGCGAAGTCGGCAAGGGCATCACCAGCTTTAAGAAAGGCATCAGCGAAGGCGAAGATGATGTGAAAAACGGCGACAAGGACACTGCCGAGCTGAGCGATGACACCGTTGTTGTCACTGACACGAAGACCGACAAGGACCGGGTGTAAGCTCTCATGTTTGATATGGGGTGGTCAGAGCTGTTGGTCGTTGGCGTTGTCGCGCTGATTGTGGTGGGTCCCAAGGACCTGCCCGTGCTGTTTCGCAAGGTCGGCCAGTTTGTGGGCAAGGCCAAGGGGATGGCGCGCGAGTTCAGCAATGCGATGAATGACGCCGCCGATGACACGGGCATGCGCGAAATGTCGTCCAGTTTGAACAAGACGCTGAAAACCGCGACGAACCCGCTGGGGTCGGCGATGGACGAAGTAAAATCAGCGACCAAATCCCTGTCCAAATTCGACCCCGAAAGCGAGACGGGCAAACTGGCCTCGCAGCGGGCCGAGGATGTCAAGAAGATCCAGGCCGCCACCGCCCGTGCCGGTGCCGAGCGCAAACAGCGTGAAGCTGCCGAAGCGCTGGCACAGGCCGACGCCGCAGAAGCGAAACTCGCGACACCCGCCGCCGCGCCGCAGATCGAGAAGCCGGCGGCGAAAGCTCCTGCCAAGAAAGCGCCAGCCAAGAAGGCAGCCGCCGCCAAAGCGCCAGCCAAAGCCACGCCCGCCAAGAAGCCTGCCGCCAAGAAACCTGCCGCAGCGAAACCTGCGGCCAAGAAAGCCGCGTCCAAAGCGCCAGCGGCCAAAAAGAGTGACACATGAGTGCATCAGACGATATTGACGACAGCGCCGCCCCGCTGATCGAGCATCTGGCCGAGCTGCGCACGCGGCTGATCCATTCGGTGATCGCGTTTATCATCGGCATGATGATCTGTTTTACCGTTTGGAATCCGATCTTTAACTTCCTGACGAACCCTTTGTGTTCGGCTATGGCCGAGCGTGGGCAGGAAGACTGCGGGTTGATCCTGATCAAGCTGCAAGAGGGCTTTTTCGTCGCCATCTCTATCTCTTTGCTGGGCGGGCTGGTGCTGGGCTTTCCGTATATCAGCTACCAGCTGTGGCGCTTCGTGGCACCGGGCCTTTACAAGAACGAGAAGGGCGCGTTTCTGCCCTTCCTGATCTCGAGCCCGCTGATGTTCTTTTTGGGCGCGTCCTTTGCCTTTTATGTCGTGACGCCGCTGGCTTTCGATTTCTTTCTTGGGTTCCAGCAGGCGGGCACGCTTGTCGGCGAGGGGACGGATAACGCAGGCGGGATCGCGGCCATCGCGTTCCAGGGGTCGGCTCAGGAGTATCTGAGCCTGACGATCAAGTTCATCGTGGCCTTTGGCCTGTGCTTTCAGCTGCCCGTATTGCTGACCTTGATGGGCAAGGCCGGTCTGGTCAGCGCCGAAGGGCTTGGCAACGTACGCAAATATGCGGTGGTTGGTATTCTGGTCCTGGCCGCACTTGTCACGCCGCCGGATGTGATCACCCAAGGGATCCTGTTTGTTGTGGTCTACGGGCTTTACGAAATCTCTATCTTTCTTGTAGGGCGGGTTGAACGCAAACGAGAAGAGCAGCTGCGCGCAGACGGGTATTATGACGAGGAATATGATGACCCGATCCTCGCAGAGTTCGAAGAGGATGAGGACGACCTGAAGTGAACCGTGACCCGATGGACCGTATTGCAGCGGCGTTGGAGAGGATGTCTCCTCCGCCGCTGAAAACCCCGGATTTTGATGTAGCGGGGGCCTTTGTCTGGCAGACAGGTCCGGACCATCTGGCACCGGTCGAAACGGTCAGCAAGGTTGATCTGTCGCTGCTGGTCGGGGTGGATCGCGCGCGCGACACGTTGCTGGCCAACACGATGCAATTCGCCGCCGGTCTGCCCGCCAACAACGCCCTGCTGTGGGGCGCGCGGGGGATGGGCAAGTCGAGCCTTGTGAAAGCCGTGCACGCCCATGTCCGAGAGACGCACGACCGTCTGCGCATCGTGGAACTGCAACGCGAAGACCTGCCATCGGTCGGCCGTCTGCTGAGTCTGCTGCGCGGTGCGCGGCAACGGTTTATCCTGTATTGTGATGATCTGAGCTTTGGTCATGACGACGCGCATTACAAATCGCTGAAGGCGGTGCTGGATGGCGGGATCGAGGGGCGGCCAGAGAATGTCGTGCTTTATGCCACGTCGAACCGGCGGCATCTGATGCCCCGTGACATGATCGAGAACGAACGTGGCTCTGCCATCAACCCTGCCGAGGCGGTGGAAGAGAAAGTCTCGCTGTCGGATCGGTTCGGGCTGTGGCTGGGGTTCCACCCCTGCGACCAGAAGCAGTATCTGGATATGATCCGCGGTTATTGCGATGCCTATGGGGTCGAGATTGACGCCAAGACCCTGCACGCCGAAGCGATCGAATGGCAAGCGACCCGTGGCGCGCGGTCGGGCCGTGTGGCGTGGCAGTATTTCGTTGATCTGGCAGGGCGGCGCGGCGTCGCGCTGTAAGCGATAAGCGGCCTGCACAAAAGCAAGCGGCCCCGAAAAGGGGCCGCGTGTTAAAACTGTTCAGCTTTCCAGTTGGTTTAGTTCAGGTAGGGCGTCGGATCGACGCTATCAAAGCCTTTGCGCACCTCGAAGTGTACGAATGAATCATCGCCCGGGCGCAGCTTGGCGATGCTTGCGCCTTTAGAGACGCTATCCCCTTTGGCGACCGACACATTGGCGACATTGGCATATACGGTCAGCAGGTTGTCAGGGTGGCGGATCACGACAATCGGCACGCCCTCGGCGCTTTTGGTGATCGCGGCAACTGTGCCGCTATCGGCGGCTTTGACCGCAGCGCCCGGTGTGCCCTTGATGTTGATGCCCTCGTTCTTGCCCTTGGAATAGGCGCGGATGATGCTGCCCTGTACGGGGGGCGACATGCGGCCGGAAGAGGCGGGCTGCGTCGTCTTGCCCACATCGGCGACAGGCTTGGCTGCGGCGGGTTCAGGCTTTGGCGCGGCGGGCTTTTCATCCACCGGCGGCAGCGGCTTCGCGGCGCTTGGCGGGGTCGGCGTTGGCGATCCGGTGCCGGGCAAGCTGGTCGTTGTCGGCGCGGTGGCCGTCGCGGCGGCTGGCACTGCAGCGCTGCGTTTCGGGGCGGCCTGCTGCGCCACGGGGATCAGCAGGAACTGCCCTTCGCGGACAGAGAAATCAGCGCCAAGCCCGTTCCATTCGGCCAGCGTTTCAACCGGCACGGCATAGAGACGCGCGATGGTATAGGCGGTTTCCCCACGTTCCACCTTGTGGCGCACAGGCTCGATCCCGGTCTGTTTCGCGGGGTTCTCGCGGGTCGTGGTCTGCGCCGAGGGCAGGGTGGTGGTCTGCACGCCGGGGGTGGCGGGTGCCCGGTTGATCGCGCCGCCTGCGATGGTCTGGATATCGACCGCAGCGGTGGTAATCGGACCGGTGCCCGACGCGCCAGTCGCGGGCGAGGGTTCGGCGACGCGGGTCGGTAGGGCGATGATCTCTCCCTTGCGGAGGGGGACAGCGGGGTCGATGCCGTTGTAGCGCGACAGGCTGCCCACATCGGCGCCCACGCGGGTGGCCACGTCAGACAGCGTATCGCCACGCCGCGCCACGGCGACCTGATAGTTGGGGTAGGAAATCACACCGCGGTTGTCCGGTGCGGGGCGTTCATCCAGCGGGCCGGTGGCTGCGTGGGCGGTGGTGAAACCGTCGCCAAAGCCGCCGCGCAAATCCATATCAAGGGGCTGTTCACACGCGGCGAGCAAAAGCGCAGAGCTGCCCGCCAGTACCGTCAGCCTGAGGGTACGGGTCACGTTTGGTTGGGTCATCTGCTCGTCCTCGTCTTCGGTGCCGTCAGCGCCTTGGGGTCCCCGTTCGGGCGGAGTTCCCCTTGCTATACTGCATTTAGCCGTCTTTTCCCAGCCCTTCAAGCAAGGGAACAAAGCGGACCTTGCGCAGCTCGTCATATTCCAGCCCGGTCTCGGTTTTGCGTACACGTATGAGGTGTTGAACCGTGTCCGACTGGCCCACGGGCACGACCATGATGCCGCCCACCTTGAGCTGGGCCAGAAGCGGGCCGGGGGGGTCTTCGGCGGCGGCGGTCACGATGATCCGGTCAAAGGGGGCCTGTTCGGGCAGGCCAAAGCTGCCGTCGCCAATGATCGCCGTGATGTTGGACAGGGCCAGATCCTCGAAGATCTGGCGGGCCTCTACCACCAGCCTGCGGTGGCGGTCGATGGTATAGACGCGCCGCGCTAGTTTGCTGAGGATCGCGGCCTGATAGCCTGATCCGGTCCCCACCTCGAGCACCTTGTCACGCGACGACACATCCAGCGCCTGCGTCATCAGCGCCACAACCGAAGGCTGGCTGATGGTCTGACCGCAGGCGATCGGCAGGGGCATGTCCTCGTAGGCGCGGGACGCGAAAAGGCCGCGGATGAAGGGACCACGATCGATCTGCTCCATCGCGTTCAGGACACGGGCATCGGTGACGCCCTTGGAACGGAGTGCGTAAAGAAATTGCATCTTGCGTGTCGCGTCTGTGATGTCTTCTTCGTCGTTCATGTATTGATGGCTTTTAGCGCGTCAAATGTATCATGAGCGGTGAGGTCGGCGCGCATGGGCGTGACCGAGATATAGCCGTCAAGGTTCAGCGCCGCGTCGGTGCCGTCGTCCGTCGGGATCTGCTGGTCCGCGCCCTTGATCCACAAGAACCGCCGCCCTGACGGCGACAACTGCGGGATCGTGGAAAAGCTGGTATCGCGGCGCATCCCTTGGGGAGCCAAACGGATGCCCTGAACCTCTGCCGCTGCGACGGGCGGGAAATTCACGTTATAAAACAGACGGTAGCCATCCCCATGCGCCGGTGTCGCATCCAGAATACGGCGGATCACATCGGCCCCGTGGCCGGCGGCGGCCTCGAACGGATCATCCAGATCACGGTTGGCAGGGCCGTAATATTGCGACAGCGCCACGGCGGGGATGCCTTGCAGCGCCGCCTCCATCGCGCCACCGATCGTGCCGGAATAGAGCGTGTTTTCGGCCGCGTTGTTGCCGCGGTTCACACCCGACAGCACCAGATCAGGGCGGGCATCCAGCATACAGTCATGCAGTGCCGCCATCACACAATCGGCCGGGCTGCCCTCGACTGAAAAGCGCCGGTCGCTGACCTTTTCGACCATCATCGGCTTGGTGTAGCTGATGCAATGCCCGACGCCGGATTGTTCATAGGCGGGGGCCACGATCCAGACCTCGCCATCGGGTCCGGCCAGGTCGGTGGCAATGCCTTGCAGGGTCTTCAGACCCGGAGCGTGAATACCGTCGTCGTTGGTGATCAGAATGCGCATAAATTCCCCTTTGCGCCTTGATAGGCGACGGGGCGCGGCGCGGCAAGGCAGGAGCCTTCACCGCATCATGTTTTAAGGCTGGGAAACAGCCAGTTGCGCCAGAATTTCAGCGGCTTGCGACTGTGGCGTGTTCAGCGCCTCGCGGTCTTCACCGGGGTGGAAACGCGCGCGTGTCGCGGTTGGCATAGGGGCGGGCGTCATGATGTGGACGCGCGGGCCGATTGCCACGGCTTCGGACTGCCAGCTTTTGGCCAGCGCGATCTGTGCGGCCTTGGTGGCCCCGTAGCTGCCAAAGAACTTGGTTGCCACAACCGGATCGTCAAAGAACACGGCCTGACCCGATTGCCCCAGCAGCGGTGCCACATAGGTGATCAGGGTCGAGGTGGCGGTGACGTTACAGGCGACCGATTTGGCCATGTCTTTGGCGTCGATGTGATCGGTCGGGGCCAAGGGGGCGGCATGGACAGCGGTGTGCAGCCAAAGATCAAGGCTGCCCCAGCGGTCATAGATGCCACGGCACAGGGTCGCCATCGCATCGGCATTGGTGATGTCCATCGGTGCCAACGTCGCGCTGCCGCCGCGGGACTGGATGCGGTCGTCCAGCTCTTCCAGGGCACCGGTGGTTTTGGCGACTGCAATGATGTGATGCGTGTCGCAAAGTGCTTCGGCCAGGGCGGCACCAAGACCGCGGGACGCGCCAGTGATAAGAGCTGTTTTTGTCATGGGGTGGCTTTGCCTGAGCCACCGCGCCCCGTCAAGAGGGGCGCGGCACCCGTGGTCATGTCGCGGGGCGTTTCACCCTTTGGGAAGTTTGAGCGTCACCGTGCGCCCGCGCTGCGCCAGAACTACGCTGTCGTCGCCAATGGCAGCGACGATGCCGTCGCTGATCTTGTCGTTCAAGGTCACGCGGTGGATGCGTCCGCGGCCATCGCGGATCAACGCGCCGGGGTCGGTCAGGCTGCCGAAGGTCCCAATCAGGGCGAGCTTGGGCAGGGACGCCTGCTGCGTTGCCAGATTAAGTGTTTTCTGCGGGGTCGGAGTGCCTTTTTCGTCAGTCGACATGGGTGCCTCTTGCTGCGCTTAGGGGGGCAAAGAATGGTTAGACCGAGGGGCTAACAAAGCTGCCTGACAGCCGAAAGAGGGCGCGGGGGAAGCTGGCAAAGACTGGCTTGCACGTCGGCAAAGCTTTGCCAGCGGCACGTGGGGGCGAAATAGCAAAAGGGCGGGCGAGGGGTTGAACCCTGCGCCCGCCCTTGCGGAACTTGTCGGAAAGCGGCGGCCTTATTCGGCGGCTGGCTTCATCTCGAACCCTTGATTGATCTGGTCGGCAGGGGTGACGGGGTAATCGCCCGAGAAGCACGCATCGCAATATTGAGGGCACTTGTTGTTGCGCCCCTCTGCCTCGCCCACGGCGCGGTAAAGCCCGTCGAGCGAAATGAACTTGAGGCTATCCACTTGCAAATGCTCGCGCATTTCTTCTTCGGACATGGTGGCCGCCAGCAGCTTTTCACGTTGCGGCGTGTCCACACCGTAGAAACAGGGCCACGCGGTGGGGGGCGAAGCAATGCGGAAGTGGACCTCTTTCGCGCCGGCATCAAGGATCATCTCTTTGATCTTGCGGCTGGTGGTGCCACGCACAACCGAATCGTCGACCAGAATGACCCGCTTGCCCTTGATCAGCGCGCGGTTCACGTTGAGCTTTAGCCTCACGCCCATGTTGCGGATCTGCTCGGTCGGTTCGATGAAGGTCCGGCCCATGTATTGGTTGCGGATAATCCCCATCGCATAGGGAATACCCGATTCGAGGCTGAAACCGATGGCCGCAGGCGTGCCGCTGTCGGGGACGGGGCAGACAAGATCCGCCTCTACCGGCGATTCCTTTGCCAGCTCGCGCCCGATGGCTTCACGGGTTTCATAGACCGAACGACCGCCAAGGATGCTGTCGGGGCGGCTGAAATAGACGTGTTCAAAGATACAGAAACGCGATGCGACACGGCGGAAGGGGAAATGGCTTTCGACGCCCGAAGGGGTGATCACGACCATCTCGCCGGGCTCGATCTCGCGGACGAATTCGGCACCGATGATATCCAGCGCGCAGGTCTCGGAGCTGAGCGCCCAACCGTCGCCAAGCTTGCCCAGAACCAGCGGGCGCACGCCCAAAGGATCGCGCACGCCGATCAGCTTGGTGCGGGTCATCGCCACCACCGAAAACGCGCCTTCGACACGGCGCAGCGCATCTTCCATGCGTTCGGGAATGTTGCGTTGCAGGGACCGCGCCATCAGGTGGATGATACATTCGCTGTCCGACGAGGACTGGAAGATCGACCCGCGTTCAATCAGCTCGCGGCGCAGGGCGTTGGCGTTGGTGATATTGCCATTATGGGCAATCGCGGCACCGCCCATGGCGAATTCGCCAAAGAAGGGCTGCACATCGCGGATCGCTGTCGGGCCTTTGTGACCAGAGGTCGAATAACGCACATGCCCGATAGACAGTTCGCCGGGCAGCGTCTCCATCACCTTTTGCGAGGTGAAGTTGTCTCGCACATAGCCGAAGCGGCGGGCGGACTGGAAACCGGCAGCGGGGTCATAGCTGACGATCCCGCCGGCTTCCTGACCACGGTGCTGCAACGCGTGCAGGCCGAGGGCCACAAAGTTCGAGGCGTCTGCAACGCCGATCACGCCGAACACCCCGCATTCTTCTTTGAGTTTATCCCCGTCATCTGCATCACGCAGATAGGAGGAATCAAACGGGTGCGCGGGGGGCATGATCTTGGACAACGGGGCAACTCCGAATCCGATGAAGGGATAGGGGCTATGTAGGACTTTGGGCGGGCCTTGTCACCCCGCCGTTACATTTTGCCCCCGCATATGCTGCGATGCAACATATGGCAGAAACGCAAACGCCCCCGAAAACGGGGGCGCGTGTTTAACTTTTGGCAGCCTCAGTGGCGATTAGGCACCGCAAGCACCAACCAACGCCTCGTAGCGGGTGGTGATCCAGCCCAATGCGGCTTCGGGGTTCTGCTCTTCGATCTGGCCGGTAAAGCGCCCGAAGACCTGTGCCGACCGGCTTTCGTCCACCATGGTGAAAGTCTGGCCGGTGATCACTGTGTCATAGACAAAGAAGGCGATGGCGACCAAAAGAATGCCGCGCGCCACGCCGAATAGAAACCCGAGCCCCTGATCCAGACCACCCAGAACAGAGCGCTGCACCAGCGACGAAAACAGCGGGGTGAACAGCGAGACCACAATCAGCGCGATGGCAAAGACGATGGCAAAGGCCCCGATAATCGATAGTTCACAACTGTCGGCAAGGAATTCGCCTACAACAGGGATCTCTGACACCAGCGGTTCAACCTGCGGCGCGAAGAGGAACGCAAGGATGGCGGCGGCAATCCAGCCCACGATCGCCATAAATTCGCGTACAAGCCCGCGGCCATAAGCCAGCAAAGCCGACAGAACGATGACAAGCGCCACAACCCCGTCAATGATGGTAAAACCTTCCATGGTCGTCTTGCCTTCCTTGAAGGGGCGGTTAGCCAGCCCCGAATATTTCGCCTACAAATCCGGTGAGATCGCTCATGGTGTTAAGCGTTATGCCGTTCTTGCCAACCGGTTTTCCGCCCGCGGGCGCGATGGCGCTGGTAAAACCAAGTTTTTGCGCTTCTTTCAACCTGTTTTCGGTCTGACTGGCGGGGCGTAGCGCACCGGATAGGCTGATTTCGCCGAAAACAACGGTTTCCGCGGGCAAGGCCACGTCTTCGCGCGCGCTGAGCAAGGCGGCCGCGACCGCCAAATCCGCCGCCGGCTCCGAGATTTTCATCCCGCCCGCCACGTTGAGGTAAACATCAAGCCCCGCGAAGGGGATGCCGCAACGGGCCTCTAGCACGGCGAGGATCATCGCAAGCCGTCCCCCGTCCCAGCCCACAACCGTACGCCGCGCCTGCGAATGAGGCGACGGGGCCACAAGGGCCTGAAGCTCGCATAAAACAGGGCGGGTGCCTTCGATACCTGCGAAAACCACTGACCCCGCGGCGGGCGTGCCGCGTTCGGACAGAAACAGGGCAGAGGGGTTGGTGACCTCTGCCAGCCCTTCGCCGGTCATCTCGAACACGCCGATCTCGTCTGCGGGGCCAAAGCGGTTCTTGACCGCGCGCAGAATACGGAACTGGTGGCCGCGCTCGCCCTCGAAATACAGCACGGTATCGACCATATGCTCGACCACGCGCGGCCCCGCGATCTGCCCGTCCTTGGTGACATGCCCCACAAGAATCACGGAAACGCCGCGCCGTTTGGCAAAGCTTGTCAGCTCGTGCGCGGCGGCGCGGACCTGACTGACGGACCCGGGGGCGGAATCGACGTTATCGGCCCACATGGTCTGAATCGAATCGATGATGACCAGATCGGGCTTCACCTCTTCAAGCGTGGTCAGGATATCGCGCAGATTGGTTTCGGCGGCCAACTGCACCGAGGCGTCGGACAGCCCCAAACGCTGCGCACGCATACGGACCTGCGCCGAGGCTTCCTCTCCGCTGACGTAGATTGTTTTCAAACCGCTGCGGGCAAAATGGGCCGCTGCTTGCAGCAAAAGGGTGGATTTCCCGATGCCCGGATCACCGCCCACCAGAATGGCAGAAGACGGTACCAGCCCGCCGCCCAAAACGCGGTCCAGCTCGGCAATGCCGGATTGGCTGCGGGGCGGGGGCGTGTCCTTGGTGGTGAGGTCGGTCAGCACCATCGCCGCACCGCGACGGGTGCCAAGCGATTTGCTGGGCGGGCCGGATGAAATGCCCTTGTCCTGCTGGATCGTATTCCATTCGCCGCAGGCATCACAGCGCCCGGACCATTTGTTATAGGTCGCACCGCAAGCCGTGCACGAAAATGTAACGGGAGATTTAGCCATGCGTCTTTCTGGCCGAACAAAGGGGAAACGTCAAAGCAAAACCTTGGTGCCTGCGCGGGGTTACTCCGCTGCTTTGGGCGGCAGCTCTACCACGCGTGAATCGCGGGCCATTTCATCCGCCGATACGGTACGTTCGATTCCCAGTTCGGGCATGATCTCGCGCATTTCGGCGCGCAGGCGGTCCAGCTGTGCTGCGGCCACGCTTTCTTCCAGCTCGACCTCGTGCAGCCAGTGCTTCATTTCGGACGTGATGCCTTTGGCCTGATCCAGACGGCTGTTGAACAGGTTCACTTCTTCCTGACGCTGCTTGAGGAAATTGCGCGCGCGTTCGATTTTCTCGTCGGCATAGACGGTCGCCAGCTCTTTCGAGATGTGGCTCATCTGCGCGGCGACTTCCAGAAGGGCGGGTTCAAGGGTGCTGAGATCAGGGTGATCGCGCAGATAAGCCAGCCGTTCGCGGACCGAGTCGAATTCGGAAGACATGTGAAAAACGTCACCCCGATCCGCCGCATGCACCGCCCCGTAGGCGCGGGTGATGTCATCCATGTTCAGCGCAAATTTGCGGTGCGATGTCTCAAGCTGCATGATGCGGCGGTTGGTGGGGATGAAAAAGCAGATGCCCACGGCCAGAATGGTCAGGCCGATCTGCGCATACATCCCTGCATTCTCAACGGGTTGCCCGTCATAGTTGAGCGGCAGTTCAATCCAGGCCCATTGGCTAAGCGCGGCCATAACGGTACAGACGGTGATCGCCACGGCGGCAACAGCGAAAACCGCGAATGCGAGTCTTTGAAAAAGATACTGAATAAGTGCCGTCAACGCGTTCATCTGTCTCACCTTGTGCTTGAGTTGCTGTTGTAAGCAAGAATATGCCGATGTTGGCAAAAGGCGAAGAAAATCTTGAATTTTCCGTAAATGAATCGATTTTACTTGGGAAATTCCGAGTAATTCTACCCAGGCGGGTGGGTTGGTCGCGTGAAAACACCAGCTTGCTTAGGCGATTTTCTGCGCGCGGTGCCCGATAAACAGGGATGCGAGGATGCAGCCTGTGAACAGGTATAGCCCCCAAGCCGTCTCGATCCGCCCGATGCCTATCCCCTTTGACAGGGTCACATAAAGCGCGATCAGAAACACATCCGCCATCGCCAATTTGCCGATTGTCTGCAAGACGGGAAGGGCGCGTGGGCCGATCAGGTGGAACTGAACCAGCGTCAGACCGACGGTCTTTACATAAGGCGCGACAAGCGCAAAAATCGCGACGATCAGCGCCAGAAATAGGTCGGTGTCCCAGAGGGATTTCAGCCCGCTCAGGACAGAGATTTCGGTGAGCCCGAACAGCGGCAGCACGCCCGCCCGCAACAAGGGCGCGGCCCATGCAACGGGGTAGAGGATCAGCAGAGACAGGTTTGCGACGCGCAGCAGCATATCACAGCGATCTGCGCGGGGGCGTGCCCCATCACTCCACATAGACCCGGTCATAGCGCGCGCCAAGCGCGGTCAGCACCTCGTAGCCGATGGTGCCCGCAAACCCGGCGACCGTATCAACAGACTGATAGTTCCCGATCAGCTGCAAATGCTCTGGCACCTCTGCCAGGCTGGTCACATCGACGGAGATCAGATCCATAGAGACACGGCCAACAACGGGCAGTTTGCGCCCCTCGTGGGTCAAAGTGGCCCCGTTGCCCAAGGCGCGGATCAACCCGTCGGCATAACCCGCAGCAACCGTGGCGACCAATGTCGGGCGGGGGGCCGTCCAGGCGCAGCCATAGCCGACGGTCTGGCCCGTGGCGACTTCGCGCACCTGGATAACAGGCACATCCAGCGTCACCACCGGCATCGCATCGGCGAAGGGCAATCCGCCGTAGACCCCGATGCCCGGGCGGGTCAGGTCAAAGTGGTAGTCACGGCCAAGCATGATCCCCCCCGTCGCGGCCAAGGATCGTGGCACGTTCAACCCATCCGTCATCTCGCGGAAGGTCTTGAGCTGGCGGGCATTCATCGGGTGGTTCGGTTCATCCGCGCAGGCCAGATGCGACATGATCAAGGTCGGGTTCTGCGCCAGGGCGATGTCGCGCAGCGCGGCCCATTCCGCAGGGTCCATGCCAAGGCGGTTCATGCCGCTGTTCAGTTGCACCCCGAAACGATGGCCGGGCAGGGCTTCGACATGGGCGATCATCTGGTCGACCGAATTGATCATTGGCGTCAGGGCGGCGCTCCGGATCATATCGGCGTCACCGGGCATATGCCCCGCAAAGACGTTGATCGCAGGGCCGGGCCCCAACACGCGACGCAGGGCCACGCCCTCTTCCGCGACAGCGACAAAGAACTTGCGCGCGCCTTGGGCGGCGAGAACCGGCGCCACGCGGTCAATGCCCAGACCATAGGCATTCGCCTTGATCACGGCACCGGTGTCGCAGCCGGTCATTTTGTTCAGCGCCTGCCAATTGGCGGCAATCGCATTGAGGTCGATAGAGAGGGTGGCTGTTGTCATGGGATTTGTTTTGACCGTATGCCCGCCAAGGTCAAGCCACGAGCAGGGCCACCGACCAATAATCCCTCGCCTTGCGGGGAGGGGGGCGGAGTGTTTGGTCCATTTCCCTAACGTAACGAAACCTTCGCATGATGCTTGCATGGTGGCGCGAACGCGATAGCTTGGTTCCTGACAAAAGACAGGCTGCGCGCAGTAGCCGGATATAAAACGGGAGAGAGTTCAATGCGAGTTTCAACAATGACAACGGGGCCCGTGCTGGCGGTGGTCACGGCGATGACCGCGCCTATGGCGCTGGCCGAGAACCGGATCGATACCCAGATGCCCACAGCCCCTGATATGGCGGCCTATGGCGACGAAGCGATCGGCGTGCGCCAGCTTGATCTGGTGCATAAGGACCAGATCGATATCCTGTCCATCGATCCCGCAGCGGACAAACCTGAAACCCTGCCGCGCTATGATCGCCCGCTGACGGTCGAGGTCTGGTACCCCGCCGCTGATGGGGCTACCGGCGACACCGCGATCAAGGCGTTCATCCGTGATGGCAAGACCGAGGTCACCTTGCAAGGCAAAGCCATGCGCGACGCGGATCCCGCACAGCCCGACGCGGCCTATCCGCTGGTCATCGTTTCCCACGGCTATCCCGGCAACCGCTTCCTGATGTCCCATCTGGCCGAGAATATCGCGTCAAAGGGCTATGTCGTGGCGTCCATCGATCACCTGGATTCCACCTATCGCACGCAGGCGGCCTTTGGCTCTACGCTGGTGAACCGGTCGCTGGACCAGCTTTTCGTGCTGGATGAAATGGCGCGTCTGTCGCAAGACGAAAGCTCTTTTCTCAATGGGTTGGTGGATGCGGATAACACCGGTTTGATCGGCTATTCCATGGGCGGCTACGGCGCGGTGATCACCGCAGGTGGTGGTGTGACCGAAGCGTCGGTCGGCTATGGCTGGGGCGGGCCGCATGGCACCTTGGGCATCCATCAGGCGGGGTCCGAGACGCATAACAACCTGCCCGATCCACGTATCAAGACCGCCATCGCGATCGGCCCCTGGGGCATGAACACAGGTTTCTGGGATGCCGAAGGCTTGAAGGGCGTGCAGATCCCCATGCTCTTCATGGCCGGGTCCGAGGATATGGTATCGCTGTACGAAAAAGGCGTGCGCGCCATTTGGGAAAACGCCAGCAGCGTCGACCGCGCCTTGCTGACCTTTGAAAACGGCGGCCATAATGCGGCGGCCCCGATGCCTGCGCCTGCGGAATCCTTTCGCGATGACGCTGATCTGGGGTTCAACGTGTCGGGCCACTATACCGATCCGGTCTGGGACACGGTGCGCATGAACAACATCGCGCAGCATTTCGCCACCGTCTGGATGGCGCAGCACCTCAAGGGCGATGCCGAGATGGGGGCCTATCTTGATCTGGTCGAAAACTCCAACGACGGAGTCTGGTCGATGAACGAGGATGGCACCCCGAAGGAAGATCACAGCTATTGGAAGGGGTTCGACAAGGACACCGCCAAAGGGTTGCGCTATGAAACCCTGTCGCCCGAGTAAGGAGCACCGCTGATGATGCGCTTGCGTATCATGTTCTCGCATGCGGCCGTCGTGGTGATGGCGGTCGCCTGTGGGGCGGGGCTGGTGGGATTGGCGCTGTTCGCGCCGCTATGGGTCTGGGCGCTGATCCCCTTGGGGGTCGCCGCGCAGATGCTGAATGAATACAACCTGCACCGCTATGTGTTCCACCTGTCGCCCCCGCGGGCGCAATGGGCATTCAACCTGCTGTATATGGCGCACTACGGTCATCATGATTTCCCGACCAACACCAAACTGTTTTTCGTGCCGATCTGGGTCGCTTTGCCGATGCTACTGGTGAACGGAGGGGTGCTGTGGGGTGTTCTTGCCCTATTGGGTGTGCCGCAGGCGGGCTGGATTGCCGTGGCCATCGTGCCAGTGGGCGGGGTGCTGACCTTTCTGGTCTATGAGTGGTTCCACATGACCGCCCATGTGAACGTGTCAAAAACGCGGGTAGAGCGTTATGTGACCACGCTCCACAACCAGCATCACTTCCGCGATTTCAGCAAATGGTTCCACGTCAGCCCCGGCGGGGCCGTGATTGACCGGGCTATGGGGACGGCGATTGACCGCGAGGCGCTAAAGCACCAGCAACGGATTGAATTTATTCGTACTTTGGAGATGCGGCCCAATGACCCAAGGCTGATCGCAGCGCGGGAACGCTTTGCCGCGAAATACAATCTGTCAGAGGCAGAGATCGCCCGCGCGGCGGTTGTCTGACCTCCGCACAGGGCGTGTATTCATCAAATTAACGGGGTGTGGCGATCAGAACTCCTGATCGCCGCCGCCATTTTCACTCTGCCACGGTTTCACAAGGTTACCAAAGCGGGTGTAGCGCCCTTCAAAGCTGAGATCGACAGTACCAATCGGGCCGTGACGCTGCTTGCCGATGACCACTTCGGCGCGACCGTGCAGACGCTCCATCTCTTCTTGCCAGATCGCCATTTTATCCAGCTCGTGATCGCCGGGCTTTTCGCGTTCCTTGTAGTATTCCTCGCGGAACACGAACATCACGACGTCGGCATCCTGTTCGATCGACCCGGATTCACGCAAGTCCGACAGCTGCGGACGCTTATCTTCGCGGTTTTCCACCTGACGCGACAGCTGCGACAGGGCGATCACGGGAATGTTGAGCTCTTTCGCGATGGCCTTGAGGCCCATGGTGATTTCCGAGATTTCATTCACCCGGTTTTCGCCTTTGCCCGTCCCGCGCACCAGCTGGAGATAGTCGATAATCAACACGTCCAGCCCGTGGGTCCGTTTGAGCCGCCGCGCACGGGCGGCCAGCTGGCTGATCGGCAGGGCGGGCGTGTCGTCGATATACAACGGGCAGGCTTCCAGCGCTTTTGCGGCATCGACGAAACGGCGGAATTCGGTCTCTGTCATATCACCCGACCGGATCTGGTGAGACGGGATCTCGGCCGCTTCGGACAGGATACGCGCGGCCAACTGCTCCGCGCTCATCTCGAGGCTGTAGAACCCGACAACGCCACCATCTACAGCGCCTTCGGTGCCGTCATGCAAGGTGCCCCGGCGGTAGGCTTTGGCGACGTTGAAGGCGATGTTCGTCGCAAGCGAGGTTTTCCCCATCGACGGACGACCGGCAAGGATCAAAAGGTCAGAGGGGTGCAAACCGCCCAGCTTTTTATCCATATCAATCAGACCGGTAGAGACACCGGATAGGCCACCGTCGCGCTGGTAGGCCGCATTGGCCACGTTGACCGCATCGGTCACGGCTTTCAGAAAGCTCTGGAAACCGCTTTCGGTCTGACCCTGCTCGGCGAGCTTATAGAGCTTTTGTTCGGCCTCGACGATCTGTTCGCGCGGCTCTGACGCGACATCGACCTGTGCGGCTTTGGCCGCGATGTCACGGCCCAGCTGGATCAGGTCGCGGCGCACCGCCAGATCATAGATCATCTGCGCATAGTCGCGCACGGCAAAGGCGCTGATCGCGGCACCGGCAAGGCGCACCAGATAGGCGGGGCCACCCAGCTCTTTCAGCCCTTCGTCATCCTCCATAAACGCCTTGAGCGTCACGGGGGAGGCAAGGTTGTTCTTGGCGATCCGCGCGGCGGCGATCTCGAAAATACGGGCGTGAACGGGGTCGTAGAAATGCTTGGGACCGATGACAGACGCCACGCGGTCGTAGATATCGTTGTTGGTCAGGATCGCGCCCAACAACTGCTGTTCCGCTTCGATGGAATGCGGCATTGTCTCGGCCGCTTGAACCGTTAGCTGGTTACCGTCGATGCTTGAAATCTCGTTCATGCTACGTGTTGCCCCACTGATTAATGACCCGAGGCTTATCTACCCGAGCCGCCCGTCATCCCGCAATCTTTATAAGCTGTGGATAACCTGATCTCTGCGCTAGCGTAGCATATGTCGCGTGATTTTACACCACGCGACACAATATCATGTGGATTGCTTAGGTTTTTTTCCGCGCATCCTGCCACGCTTCGGGCGCGTTCAGGAAGGCTTCGACTTCGGTCAGGGTTTCTGTGTCAAACGCGTTCTGCGCTTTGGCCTCTGCCAGCACATCCCACCAGGTGCACAGGCTGTGCAACGTAACCCCGTGATCGCCCAAGGTCTTTTCTGTCTGCGGAAAAATGCCGTAGTAAAAGATCACCGCCGTATGCGCGCAGGTTGCACCGGTATCGCGAATCGCGTCGACAAAGCTGATCTTCGAGCCGCCATCGGTGGTTAGATCCTCGACCAGCAGAACGCGTTGGCCTTCGGTCATCTCACCTTCGATGCGGGCGTTGCGGCCATAGCCTTTGGGCTTCTTGCGCACATAGGTCATGGGCAGCGCCATGCGCTCGGCCACCATCGCGGCAAAGGGGATGCCCGCGGTTTCACCGCCCGCGATATTGTCAAACGCCTCGAACCCCGCTTCGCGCATCACTGTGACGGTCAGGAAGTCCATCAAGGTGGCGCGGATGCGCGGATAGCTGATCAGCTTGCGGCAATCGATATAGGTCGGGCTCGGCAGACCAGAGGCGAGGGTAAAGGGCTCTGCCGCGTTGAAATGAACGGCCTTGATCTCCAGCAACATCCGCGCGGTCAAGCGCGCCATTTCGGTAGAGTCGGGGTAGCTGGTGGGGATCATGTCATGCGTTCCTTTTGGGGCCTTGGCGTTGAGGGCGGTGGTGGCCGGTCTCATCCTGCTGCGACCGGTAAACTGTCTTTGGTAGGGGGGCGTCAGTCGGTGACGGACCAGTTCAGCGGCATCATCGGATCGAACACGGTGACCGGCCCGTCGGGCGTCTCGATGTGATCGGGGTAGGTCGCCGGTGCGCGGGTCAGCGTCATCGTCGCGTCGTTCGGGGCCAGCCCGTAGAAATCCGGCCCGTTCAGCGAGGTAAACCGTTCCAATTGGTCCAGCGCGTCTTCCTGTTCAAAGACCTCGGCCAGGATCGACATCGTATTGGGCGCGGTAAAGCAGCCGGCACAGCCGCAGGGCAGCAGCTTGTTCGCGTCCGTGTGAGGCGCGGAATCCGTGCCCAGAAAGAAGCGCGCGTCGCCCGAAGTCGCGGCAGCACGCAGGGCCAGACGGTGGCTTTCGCGTTTGGCGACGGGCAGGCAGTAGTAATGCGGTTTGATCCCACCGGCGAGGATATGGTTGCGGTTGATCACCAGATGGTGCGTGGTGATGGTCGCGCCCAGATTGCCGGTGCTTTCCGTGACATATTGGGCGGCGTCGGCGGTGGTAATATGCTCCATCACGACTTTCAGCCCCGCATGACGGGTGCGGATCGGGTCAAGCACGCGGTCGATGAACACGGCCTCGCGGTCGAAAATGTCGATCTCGGGGTCGGTGACCTCGCCGTGGGTGCACAGGGGCAGGCCGATCTCGGCCATGCGTTCCAGCACGGGTGCAACAGTGTCAAAGTTCGACACGCCGCTGGCTGAATTTGTCGTCGCACCGGCGGGGTAGAGCTTGACCGCGGTGATCAACCCGCTGGCATGGGCGGCGGCCACATCGTCGGGATCGGTATCCTCGGTCAGATACAGGGTCATCAGCGGCTTGAAATCCGCGCCCTCGGGCAGTGCCGCCAGGATACGATCGCGGTAGGCGGCTGCATCGGCACCGCGCACCACCGGGGGCACCAGATTGGGCATGATGATGGCGCGGGCAAAATGCGCGGCGGTATGGGGCAACACGGCGTCCAGCATCGCGCCGTCGCGCAGGTGCAGGTGCCAATCATCGGGGCGTCGAAGCGTGAGGGTCTGTGTCATGGGCTCCCCGCTAGCACAGGGCGTGCGGGCGCGCTAGTCTCGGGTTGCTCAAAGGGACCGCAGCAAACGTCAGCCGGTGGTTTTGGCTGCATCCTGCGATTGCGTATCCTGTTCCTCTGCGGTCCCGTTTTCCTGTGCGACGCGCAGGGCCAGTTCGGCCTCTAACTGCTTTTTGCGCCGGACAAACCGAGGGGCCGACATGTGCCCTGTCACGAAATTGCAAAGCGTGAGCGTCAACGGATCGCGCTGCTCGCGTTCCAGCGCGGCAAGCAGGCCCTTCAGATAGGGGCGGTGATCGCGGCGCGCCCGGGCGATGCGTGCAAAGCTTTCTATTGTCAGCTCGCCATCGGCTGCAAGGGTCAGCAGGTTTTCGAACTGGTCAAGCTCCAGCAGTTTCGATTGCAACGCCGTGCCCATCCGCCGCATCCGAAGTTTGGTCACATTGGGGCGGGTAAAGAGGCTGGCATGCATCGCGTCCAGCGGCACAGTCGGGTCATAGATCACAAAAGCGGCCTCGGCCGCGTCCAGCATATCGGGGGCATATCCGAACCGGGAGGTGAAATCCGTGCGCCGCATCTCGACAAAGCGATCGTCCCATTCGGTCACGCTGGGGTCCAGCGTCGCTTGCGGCTGGATGGCAACGACCTTCGCCCCCGGTGCCGCGACAGAGAATGCCGCAGCCGCATAGCCGCCCGGACCGGCGCCATAAAAGACCACGCGGTCAAAGCCGTCGAAAAAGCCATCGTCGATCAGCCGGTCGAAAAACGCGTAAACTGGCGCGTCGCGGAACCATGTATCCCCTTCTGACGCCAGGCAAAGATGCGACCAACCTTCGCTGCGCACCATTTCCCAGCCCAATGGATGCGCCATCGATGACAAGGCGCGCATCCCGTTGATGGTTTCAAAGCTGACCAGCAGGGTAGAGGATTTTTCCAGAAACATCGCGTGGTGTCGTGACCCGAGCGCTTCATAGAACCCGCCATTCTGCGCGACCTGCTTCACAGCATCCATCCACTCGCTTTTGGAATAGTCCTCAAAAGACGTGTCGAGCGTTACGGCGGTATCGATCATGGTAAACTTCCTCAATCGTATCTGGGCACAGGAAACCCCCTGGCTTTTGGTCTGAGGTATCGGCGCATTAAGGCGAAAATGCGGAGATTTGAAGCACATTTATAGCACATTCTGTGGTCGCTCCAAGGCATAGAGTCTGCTGAACCCCGTGCAGACCCCTTGACCGCGCGGGATCAGAATGCACCACTCGTCCCAATCACAACCGGAGAATGCCATGCAACTGCCCCCTTCGATCGACGCCGTGCAAGAGCTGCTTGCGGGGCAGGGATATGTCTGCGGGCGGCCTTTGGCCACGGTGGTGTTCCTGAGCCTGACCTTGGGCCGGCCGCTGTTCCTCGAGGGAGAGGCAGGCGTCGGCAAGACAGAGATCGCCAAAGCATTGGCGCTGGCCTTGGACCGCAAGTTGATCCGGTTGCAATGCTATGAAGGGCTGGATGCCGCCACGGCGGTCTACGAATGGAACTTCCCTGCCCAGATGGTGGCAATCCGCACGGCCGAGGCCACGGGCGATCGCTCGCGACAGCAGCTCACAACAGAACTCTTTAGCGACGACTTTCTGATCGAACGCCCCCTGCTTGAAGCGATGCGCCCTGACGGACGCGGCGCCCCCATCCTGTTGATCGACGAGCTTGACCGCACGGACGCCCCGTTCGAAGCCTTCCTGCTTGAGGCGCTCAGCGATTTTCAGGTCACGATCCCCGAACTCGGCACGATCAAGGCTCCTGAGCCCCCCATTGTGATCCTGACCTCGAACCGCACGCGCGAGGTGCATGACGCGCTCAAACGCCGCTGTCTTTATCACTGGGTCGATTATCCCGATTTCCCCCGCGAGATGGAGATTCTGGCAGCCCGCGCCCCCGAAGCCTCGGCCGCGCTCAGCCGCGAGGTCGTGGCCTTTGTCCAGCACCTTCGGACCGAGGACCTGTTCAAGAAGCCCGGCGTGGCCGAAACCATCGATTGGGCAAAATGTCTGCTGGCGCTGGATGTGATCAACCTCAGCCCCGAAACCATTGCGGATACGCTTGGGGCGATCCTGAAATACCAGGATGACATCGCCAAACTGCAAGGATCAGAGGCGAAACGCATCCTCGATCAAGCCAAAGCCACGCTGGACGCGACCCCTTGACGGATACTGCCGCTTCCAAATGGTCTAAAATCCTCGGGGGTCCGGGGGCCGACAGCCCCCGGCGGCGGCCGAGCTGATGGAACATCTGCCCCTGGATCTGCCCGATAACCCCAAACTCGCCGGCAATATCACCCATTTCGCCCGTGCCCTGCGTCGCGCCGGTTTGCCTATTGGCCCCGGTCGCGTGATTGACGCAATCCGCGCGGTAGAGGTGGCGGGGTTCACCGATAAAACCGACTTCTACTGGACCCTGCACGCCTGCTTTGTGAACCGTCCTGAACACCGGACCATCTTTGCGCAGCTCTTCCGGCTTTATTGGCGCGACCCGCGGTATCTGGAACATATGATGGCCGCGATGCTGCCCGCGATCCGTGGCGTGCAGGAAGACCGCCCCGCCCAAGCCGCCGAAAAACGCGCGGCAGAGGCGCTGCTGGACGGTGCCGAAGCGCCGGAACGCGACCGCGAAGAACCGCAAGACGAGCGCGAGACAGAGATCGAGGTCGATGCCAGCCTGACCATGTCCTCGCAAGAACGGCTGCGTAGTCTTGATTTCGAATTGATGAGCATCGGGGAGGTGGCGGAGGCCAAAAAGATGCTGGCGCGGTTGCGCCTGCCGGTCAAACCCGTGCCGTCCCGCCGTGCCATGACGTCCCCAAGGGGGCGGATCGACGCGGGGCGCAGCCTGCGGGCCGCGCTGCGCCGGGGCGGAGAGATGGACAAGCTGGTGCTGAAAACCCCGCGCCCACGCTATCCCAATCTGGTGGTGCTGTGCGATATCTCCGGTTCCATGAGCCAATATTCCCGCATGGTGCTGCATTTCCTGCATGCGGTGAGCAATGCCAAGGGCGCGGGGTGGGCGCAAGTGCATGCGTTTACCTTTGGCACGCGGCTGACCAATATCACCCGCCATCTGGCGACGCGCGACGTGGATGCAGCGCTCAAGGCGGCGGGGGCAGAGGCGCAGGATTGGGAGGGCGGCACGCGCATCGGGGCCTGCATAGAGGCGTTCAACCGCGATTGGTCGCGGCGGGTTATGGGGCAGGGTGCGGTTGTGCTGTTGATCACTGACGGGCTGGACCGCGATGCGCCCGATGATCTGGCGCGACAGATGCAGCGGTTGCACCTGTCCGCACGTCGGCTGATCTGGTTAAATCCGCTGCTGCGGTGGGACGGGTTCGCGCCCAAAGCGGCGGGTATCCGTGCGATGTTGCCCTTCACCGACAGCTTTCGGGCCGGTCACTCGATTGCGTCGTTGCAAGAACTGGCAGAGGTGATCTCCCGCCCCGATGACCGGGGCGAGAAACCGCGTTTGATGCAGATGATAGGGGCGACCCCTTAGGCGAAGGTTTCAGCAAAAGCCCCGCGATAGGTCGCTGACAGGTCAGCCAAAGGCGCTTTGACGCCGCCGAAGTTGACTTGATCCCCGCCGAACTTGCCGACGCTTTCCAGATGCAGACCGGCGTTTTGCGCGGCGATCATCAGGGCTTCGGCCTGATCGAAGTTACAGGCGATCAGATAGCGGGCTTGATCCTCGCCAAACAGAACCTGCGTATCGGCAGAATCCAGGGTCACGCCGACGCCGGCCTCGTCCGCCAGTTCAAAGGCTGCCAGTGCCAGACCGCCATCCGACAGGTCGGTGCAGGCTTTGATCAACGCGCGGTTGGCACGGATGAATTCACCGTGGGCCTTCTCCAGCGCCAGATCGACATGGGGGGCGTCGCCATCGCGGCGGTTGAACACTTCAAGCAGCAGGGCGGATTGTCCGATGTGACCTTCGGTGGCCCCCAGAACCAAAGCGACATGGCCCTCGCGGACCTCTTTGCCGATGATCTCGTCCGTGTGCTTCAGCAGGCCGACCGCGCCAATGGTGGGGGTGGGCAGAATGCCTTTGCCGTCGGTTTCGTTATACAGCGACACGTTGCCCGATACGATCGGCATGTCCAGCGCGGCAACCGCTTCGCCGATGCCTTTCAGCGCGCCGACGAACTGGCCCATGATCTCGGGCTTTTCGGGGTTGCCGAAGTTGAGGTTGTCGGTGGTCGCTAGCGGCAGCGCCCCCACGGCGCAGAGGTTGCGGTAGGCTTCGGCCACGGCCTGTTTGCCGCCTTCGACAGGGTTCGCCTTGACGTAGCGGGGCGTCACATCCGAGGTAAAGGCGATCGCCTTGTCGGTGCCATGCACGCGCACGATGCCTGATCCCAAACCGGGGGTGCGGGCGCTGTCGCCCATGACCATCGTGTCGTATTGTTCAAACACCCACGCTTTGGACGCGTAGTTCGGGCTGGAGATCAGCGCGCTCAGCCCGTCGATGGGGTCGATGCCGGGGACATCCGACAGCGGTTCGGCTGCTGGTGTCTCGACATAGGGGCGGTCGTATTCGGGCGCATTGCCCGACAGCGCTTTAAGCGGCAGGTCGGCTTTGACCTCGCCATTGTGCACGATCAGGAAACGGTCCTCGGCGATTGTTTCGCCCACGATGGCGAAATCGAGGTCCCATTTGTCGAAGACGGCTTTTGCCTCTGCCTCAAGTTCGGGACGCAGGACCATCAGCATCCGTTCCTGGGATTCCGACAGCATCATCTCATAGGCGGTCATGGCGTGTTCGCGGGTCGGTACTTTCTCAAGATCAAGGCGCACACCAAGGTTGCCCTTGTCGCCCATTTCCACGGCCGAACAGGTCAGGCCTGCGGCACCCATATCCTGAATGGAGATCACGGCACCGGTCGCCATCAGTTCGAGCGTGGCTTCCATCAGGCGTTTTTCGGTGAAGGGGTCGCCGACCTGAACGGTGGGACGTTTGTCTTCGATGGTGTCGTCGAACTCGGCCGATGCCATCGTCGCGCCGCCCACACCGTCGCGGCCGGTTTTCGCACCAAGGTAAACGACCGGCATGCCAACGCCGGAAGCGGCGGAATAGAAGATCTTGTCGGTGTCGGCCAAACCCGCAGCAAAGGCGTTCACAAGGCAGTTGCCGTCATAGGCGGTGTCAAAGCGCACTTCGCCCCCCACCGTCGGCACGCCAAAGCAGTTACCATAGCCGCCAACGCCTGCAACGACGCCATGCACCAGCTGGCGCGTCTTGCGGTGGTCGGGCGACCCGAAGCTAAGAGAGTTCATCGCCGCGATCGGACGCGCGCCCATCGTAAAGACGTCCCGCAGGATGCCGCCCACGCCAGTCGCCGCACCCTGATAGGGTTCGATGTAGGACGGGTGGTTGTGGCTTTCCATTTTGAAGACCAGCGCTTGGCCGTCGCCGATATCAACGATGCCCGCATTCTCGCCCGGTCCGCAGATCACCTGTGGGCCTTCGGTCGGTAGGGTACGCAGCCATTTCTTCGACGACTTGTAGGAACAGTGTTCGTTCCACATGGCCGAAAAGATGCCCAGTTCGGTAAAGGTGGGTTCGCGCCCGATGATATCCAGAATACGCTGATATTCTTCGGCGTTGATGCCGTGGCTGGAAATCAGGTCTTGGGTGATGGCTGGTTCGGTCATGGTGCGCGTTTTCCCCTAGCAATATGCCACACCTCTTAGATCAAGCGCAGCGCGGGGAAAAGACCTAAGGCTCGTGAAGGGCCGTAGCCAAAAAAAAGGCCGAGCACGAAGCTCGGCCGAGTCCAACAGGGAGGTATGAAGTAGCGGCGCGAAGCCGCCCGTCTTCATACCGCCCAATTAAGTGGCGTTCGTGCACGGTTCAAGGATGGAATCGTTAATCTATGACATGCCCGTTATGCGGTTTTCGCATAGCTAGTGGGACTCTTTCTCGCGCAGCAGTTTGCGGTGGGTAATGATCTCGTCCTGCACGAAGTCTTTAAAGGCCGCGACCCGCTTGGAGGCGCGCAATTCTTCGGGGTAGGCAAGGAATACGGGCACATCCGCCGACTCGGTCTCTGGCAGAACTTGCACGAGATCGGGGAAGTCTTGGATGAGGTAGTCGGGTAGTACGCCGATCCCGAGGTTGTTGATCACCGCTTGCAATACGCCAAAGTAGTTGTTCACCGTCAGCATCGACCGCACGTCATGCATCATCAGCTGCTGGATCAGGTTCAGACCCGCATGCACCTGGTTGCTGTCGGTGTTCTGGCAGATCAGGCGGTGGTCCGACATATCCTCAAGCCGCTGGGGCGTGCCGTTCGCCGCAAGATAGGCGGGCGAGGCGTACATGCACATCTTGATCATCATCAGCTTCTTGCGCACCAGATCGGCTTGCGACGGCTCTTTCATGCGGATGGCGACATCGGCTTCGCGCATGGGCAGGTCAAGGACGCGCTCTTCGAGCATCAGGTCGACCTTGAGGTCGGGGTATTTCTCGTAGAGCTTCGGCAGACGCGGGGCCAGCCATAGGGTGCCAAAGCCCGTGGTCGTGGTGACACGCAATTCGCCAAAGACTTCTTCCTCACTGTCGCGGATGCGCGCAGCGGCGGTATCAAGCCGTTTGGACATGGCGACGGTGGCGTCGAACAGCAGCTCGCCTTGTTCGGTCAGGATCAGGCCGCGTGCATGGCGGTGGAAAAGGTTGGTATTCAGCTGCTCTTCCAGTCCGCGGATCTGGCGACTGACGGCAGATTGCGACAAATTCAGCTTGTCGCCCGCATGGGTCAAGCTGCCCGCGTCCGCCACGGCGTGAAATATTCTGAGCTTGTCCCAATCCATGAGGACTACCTTTATAATGAGCGCAGTGTTCGCAAGAACGGTCATCTTTGCGCGTTTTGCAGTTTAAAAACAACCCTCCGACGCGGCGCATCGGTATATGTGCGGTTATCTTATCACGGATAGATCGGGCGAAGGGGCAAAAGATCAAGCCCCGCGTCTTGGCGCTTTATGACCTAGGGTCAGACACAACGCTAGACAGGTCAGCTTTTGTGACCTAGTGTGATGCCATAGCTATTGATTGCACGTAGGGGAGGACGCGCTATGGGTACGCAAAAAATTTCACTAACTGACCGGTATGACCTCGAGAAATCGCCCGTGTTGCTGAACGGCACACAGGCGTTGGTGCGCCTGACGATGATGCAGGCGGCACGGGACAAGGCGGCAGGGTTGAATACCGCCGGATACGTGACCGGATATCGTGGATCGCCACTGGGGGCCGTTGACCTTCAGATGGACCGCGCCGCCAAGACGCTGGCCGCGCATAACGTCGTGTTCGAACCAGGCCTGAACGAAGACCTTGCCGCTACGGCCCTATGGGGCAGCCAGCAGGCAGAATTGCGCGGTGAGGGGAAGTACGACGGTGTGTTTGGCCTGTGGTACGGTAAGGGCCCGGGTGTGGACCGCTCTGGCGATGTGATGCGTCACGCGAATATGGCGGGCTCGTCCGCGAACGGTGGTGTTCTGATGGCCATGGGGGATGACCATACGGGTGAATCCTCTACCGTGTTGCACCAGTCAGAATGGGCGATGGTGGATGCCTATATGCCCGTCGTCAGCCCCGCCGGTGTGCAGGAGATCCTTGATTACGGTATCTACGGCTGGGCGCTAAGCCGTTTCAGCGGACTATGGGTCGGGCTCAAGACGATGAAGGACACCGTAGAGGCGACATCGGTCGTGAATGGTGACCCGAACCGAATGAAGCTGGTCACCCCGCAGTTCGATATGCCGGACGGTGGGCTGAACATTCGTCTGCAAGACACGCCGCATCTGCAAGAAGCGCGGATGATTGACCATAAACGATATGCCGCCGAAGCGTTCAGCCATGCCAACAAAATGGACAAGCGCATGTGGGGCAAGCGCGGGGCCAAGATCGGCATCGCGGCAGCCGGTAAGAACTGGCTGGATGTGATCCACGCCATGAGCTTGCTTAACATCGACGAGAACGAAGCCGAACGTCTGGGGATCACGCTCTATAAGATCGGGCAGACCTTCCCGCTGGATATGAAGGGGTTCCATTCCTGGGCCGAAGGGCTCGATCTGGTGATCGTCGTGGAAGAGAAGCGCAAGCTGATCGAGGTGCAGATCAAAGAGGCGCTGTTCTCGGATACGCATCGCCGCGTCTATGGCTGGCACAAAGGCGGTGGTGCCGGGATGGAGCATGGCGAAGAGCTGTTCCCCACCCGTGGCGCACTGGACCCGATCTGGATTGCCGAAAAGCTGGGCGGTATCTTTATCGAGGAAGGCCGGACGACCGATGGCATCAAGGCGGGTATGGAAGCGCTGGATACCGCGCGTCGTGCCGACAACGCCGAAGACATCGCTGCGCGTGTGCCCTACTTCTGTTCGGGCTGTCCGCATAACTCATCAACCAAGCTACCAGAGGGGAGCCGCGCCTACGCCGGGATCGGTTGCCACTATATGGTGCAGTGGATGGATCGCGAGACAACCGGCTTTACCCATATGGGAGGGGAAGGTGCGAACTGGATCGGTGAATCCAAGTTCTCTACACGCGACCATGTGTTCCAGAACCTCGGGGACGGGACATACAACCATTCGGGTAATCTGGCGATCCGTGCGGCCATCGCGGCCAAGACGAACATCACCTACAAGATCCTTTATAACGATGCCGTTGCCATGACCGGTGGCCAGCACAATGAAGGCGATCTGGACGCTCCGCGTATCGTGGCAGAGGTGAAGGCCATGGGCGTCAAGAATATCGCAGTGGTCTATGACGAGAAAGAAGACGTAGACGAAAAAGCCTTTGGCGGCGTGCCGATGTACGAGCGCGCAGACCTGCAGACCGTGCAAGAGAATTTCGCCAAACATAAAGGCGTCAGCGTTATCGTCTATATCCAGACCTGTGCCGCCGAGAAACGTCGCCGTCGCAAACGGGGGCTGTTCCCTGATCCCGACAAGCGCGTATTCATCAATACCGATGTCTGCGAAGGCTGCGGGGATTGTGGTGTGCAGTCCAACTGCGTCTCGATCGTGCCCGAAGAAACAGAATTGGGACGCAAACGGGCGATTGATCAATCCTCGTGCAACAAGGATTTCTCGTGCGTCAAAGGGTTCTGCCCGTCCTTCGTGACGCTGGAAGGGGCCAAGATCCGCAAGGATCCCACGACAGAGGTCAAGACCCCCGACCTGCCCATGCCGACCCTGCCTGCGATCAATGGCACGCATAACGTGGTGATCACCGGTGTCGGTGGGACCGGCGTTGTGACCATCGGTGCCGTGCTGGCGCAAGCCGCGCAGATTGACGGCAAGGGCGCTGGGATGATGGAGATGGCAGGCCTTGCCCAAAAGGGCGGTGCCGTACATATCCATTGCCGTATTGCGAACCGTCCCGAAGATATCAGCGCCATTCGCGTGGCAACGGGTGAAGCGGATGCGTTGATCGGGGGCGATCTTGTTGTCTCTGCCGGGACCAAGACGCTTGGCCTGACGCGCGCTGGGCGGACGGGGGCGGTTGTGAACTCGCACCAGATCATCACGGGTGAGTTTACCCGCGATACCGAGTTCCAGATGCCCTATGACCGGCTGACCCTCGCGCTTGAGGCGCGGCTGAAGGATGACGTCGCGCTGTTTGATGCCTCTGATCTGGCGAAGGCGACGCTGGGGGATTCGATCTATTCAAACATGATGATCTTCGGCGCGGCCTGGCAGCAGGGGTTGATCCCGCTGTCGCTGGACAGTTTGCAACAGGCGATCACGTTGAACGGTGCCGCGGTCGAGCGGAACCTGCGTGCGTTTGAACTGGGCCGTTGGGCCGTGCTGCACCCCGAAGATGCCAAGCGCGTGATGACGCCCAATGTTGTCGCCCTGCCGAAGACGCTGGATGAACGGATCGCCTTCCGCAAGGACCACCTGATCGCCTATCAGGGCACGCGGCTGGCGAAGCGCTATGGCACCATGGTGGACGGCATTACCGACGCGCGCCTGAAAGAGGCCGTGGCCTTGGGCTACCACAAGCTCCTGTCCTATAAAGATGAATACGAGGTCGCGCGCCTGTTGAAATCCACCCGCGCCAAAGTGGCAGAGGCCTTTGAGGGGGATCCCAAGCTGACCTTCAACCTTGCGCCACCGATCCTGTCGAAAACCGGCGCGGATGGCCGTCCGATGAAACGGACCTTTGGCGCGTGGATGGAGGGGCCGTTCAACATGCTGGCGCGGATGAAATTCCTGCGCGGCACGCCATTCGATCCCTTCGGTCGTACCGACGAACGCCGGATGGAGCGGTCGTTGATCACGCAATACGAGGCCGACATGAAGGATGTTCTGCCCAAGCTGACCGACGCAACCCATGACGCGATTGTCGCCTTGGCGGAGCTTCCCTTGCAGATCCGCGGCTTTGGTCCGGTGAAACAGTCGAATGAAGCCAAGGCCGCAAAGCGGCGCGAAGAGCTGCTGGCCGTCATCCGGTCAGGCGGCACGCAAAACTCGCGCGCGGCTGAATAGGCTGAATAGGCTGTCTGTCACGCGACTGTCATGATCCACTGCTAGAGGGCAAGGCAAAGCCCGTGAAAAGGAACCGACCTTGACCCTCTTGCAGCCCGATCTTCGGCCGCTGACAGCGCGTGACATCAGCTATGCCTATTCCGCCAAATCGCGGCCCGCGCGTGCCTTCATCCGCCTGATGGAGAATAGCACAGGGCGGTTGGGGCTGATGAAACGCGCAACCGGCTATGAAGACGACATGGCGCGCGGGATGGGGTTCTTTGACGTGATGGTGCAGCGCTACGGGCTGACGCTTGACGTCGTGGGCGGCAGTCTGGCGAATATCCCTGAAACGGGGCCTGTCATCGCGCTGGCGAACCATCCTTACGGTATTCTGGACGGGTTGATGCTGGGGCATATGCTGTCGCGCCGCCGGGACGGGTTCAAGATCATGGCGCATTCGGTCTTTAACCGCGCGCCCGACCTGAACCGCCATTTGCTGCCGATCAGTTTTGACGAGGACAAGGCCGCGCTGGCGCTGAACCTGCGCACGCGCAAGACCGCGCTGGAGTATCTGGGGCAGGGTGGCGCGGTTGGTATCTTTCCGGGGGGCACCGTCAGCACCAGCGCACGGCCGTTTTCGCGCCCTATGGACCCGGGCTGGCGCAGCTTTACCGCCCGCATGATCGCGAAATCGGATGCCACCGTCGTGCCGATCTACTTCGACGGCCACACCAGCCGCCTGTTCCAGATTGCCAGCCATCTGCATCACACCCTGCGCATGGGACTGCTGATCAAGGAATTCCGCAAACGCGTCGACACGCCCGTGCGCGTGGTCATCGGCGAACCCATCGGCAGAAACGTGCTGGACCCCATGGCAAAAGACGCAAAAGCTATGATGGATTTCCTGCGCAAAGCGACGTATGAGTTGTCACCAGACCCGGCAAAATCCTTTGATCTGGGGTTTGAATTTGAAGATCGGCATCGTGCCGACAGGTGACGGCAAGGTGTTATGGCAGTTGGTATTTTCGATTCTGGGCTAGGCGGGCTGACCGTTTGGGATGCCGTGCAGGCACAGCTACCGGATGTGGATTTCGTGTATTTGGCCGATAGCGCCCATGCGCCCTACGGTGTGCGTAATGCGGATGACATTTATAACCTGACCACTGCTGCAACCCAGCGTCTGTTCGATGCGGGCTGCGATCTGGTGATCTTGGCGTGCAACACGGCCTCTGCCGCGGCGCTACGCCGGATGCAGGAAGGGTGGATCCCGTCGGACAAGCGTGTGTTGGGCGTCTTTGTGCCGCTGATCGAGGCGATGACAGAACGCCAATGGGGCGACAATTCCCCCCCGCGCGAGGTGGATCTAAAGCACGTGGCGCTGTTTGCGACGCCCGCAACAGTGGCAAGCCGTGCGTTCCAGCGTGAACTGGCCTTTCGGGCGATCGGGGTCGATGTCGAAGCGCAGGCCTGTGGGGGGGTCGTCGATGCGATCGAGGACGGTGATTTCATCCTCGCCGAAGCGCTGGTGCGCAGCCATGTGGACGCGCTGAAACGCAAGATGCCCGCGCCCGAAGCTGCCATTCTGGGGTGCACCCATTACCCGCTGATGCAGGAAACCTTTCAGGACGCGCTTGGCCCCGATGTCAAAGTGTTCAGCCAGGCCAATCTGGTCGCCCATAGTTTAGGCGACTATCTGCAGCGTCACCCCAATATGCTGGGCACGGGTGAGGCGGCTTTCCTGACCACGGGCGACCCCAAAAAGGTCAGCAGCCGTGCCACGCAATTCTTGCGACGACCCTTGACCTTTCAAGCGGCCTAACACGTATTTGCTAACACTTTCCGAACGGAACCCGACATGACCCATAATATCGCCATTCTTGGTGCCTCCGGCTATACCGGAGCCGAGCTGATCCGGCTGATCGCTGGCCATTCCTCTATGCAGATCAAAGCTTTGGGGGCAAACTCCAAGGCGGGGCAAACCATCGCAGAGGTGTTTCCACACCTGCGTCATCTCGACCTGCCCGCATTGATCACCATCGAAGAGATCGATTTCTCGGACATTGACCTGTGCTTTTGCGCCTTGCCGCATAAAACCAGCCAAGAGGTCATCGCGAACCTGCCTAAAGACCTGAAAATCGTCGATCTTTCGGCAGATTTCCGGCTGCGCGACCCCGAGGCCTACGCCAAGTGGTACGGCAACTCCCATGCCGCGCTGGAGCAGCAGAAAGAGGCGGTCTATGGCCTCACCGAATTCTACCGCGAAGAGATCAAATCCGCGCGTCTTGTGGCCGGTACAGGCTGTAACGCCGCCACCGGCCAGTTCGCCCTGCGCCCCTTGATCGAAAAAGGCGTCATTGATCTGGACGACATCATCCTTGACCTCAAATGCGCCGTGTCCGGTGCGGGGCGGTCGTTGAAGGAAAACCTGCTGCATGCAGAGCTGTCCGAGGGGTACCACGCCTATTCCCTTGGCGGGACGCACCGCCATCTGGGTGAGTTTGATCAGGAGTTTTCCGCCATCGCCGGCCGTCCGGTCAAGGTGCAGTTCACCCCGCATCTGGTGCCCGCCAACCGCGGGATTTTGGCGACCGTCTATGTCAAAGGCGACGCCGAGGTGATCCACAAAACCCTTGCCGCGGCCTATGATGCCGAGCCCTTTATCGAACTGCTGCCCATGGGGGAGGCCCCGAGCACGCGCCATATTCGCGGGTCGAACTTCTGTCACATCGGCGTGGTGGCAGACCGGATCGACGGCCGCGCCATTGTGGTTGCCGCGCTCGATAATCTGACCAAGGGCTCCAGCGGGCAGGCGTTGCAAAACGCCAACCTGATGTTAGGTATTGACGAGGTCGAGGGGCTGATGATGGCTCCGCTATTTCCCTGAGGGCGCATGAAAAGTCTTAAAAAGCAACGGCGTATCCAGATTATCGGCGTCGCGGTCGTGGCGCTTGTGCTGTCCACGGCGCTGATTGGATATGCCATGCGCGACGGGATAAACTTTTTCCGCGCGCCCAGTCAGGTGATCGCCGAACCGCCCGGCCCGGCAGAGGTTTTCCGCATCGGTGGCCTCGTTGAAGAGGGCAGCCTTGTGCGCGGGGATGGTCTGACGATCCGCTTTTCCGTGACCGATGGCGGCGCGGCTGTGCCTGTGACCTACAGCGGTGTATTGCCCGATCTGTTCGAGGAAAATCAAGGCATGGTGGGGACAGGGCGTTACATAAACGGCACCTTCGAAGCGACGGAAATCCTTGCCAAACATGACGAGACCTACATGCCGAAAGAGGTCGTCGACGCCCTGAAAGAGCAAGGCGTTTATGTTGCCCCCGAGGGGTGATGCGTACGGGCCTGCCGGGTTTCGTTAACATCTGAGACGTCATTCTTGCAGCAGTGCAACCTGCAGGAAGGGCCAATTTGATGCAAACTGTTGAGGAAATTGCAAAGTCCATCGTCGCGCGTGAGGGGGGCTTTGTGAATGACCCCGATGATCCGGGCGGGGCAACGAACCACGGCGTCACCATCCACACGCTGCGTCGGCTGGGGCTGGATGTGAACCGTGACGGCGCAGTAAATCTCGCCGATGTTCAAGAGCTTACTCAAGATCAAGCGACCGAGATATTCATCACCCATTACTTCCACAAACCCAAGATCGCGCAGCTGCCCCGTCCGCTCCAGCCCTCCGTTTTCGACATGTACGTGAATGCGGGGGCGAATGCGGTGAAGATTCTTCAGCGATTGTTAAGAGATATGGGGTTTGATGTGGCCGTGGACGGGGTGCTTGGACCGCAAACGCTTGGCGCTACGGGGCGCGCCTATGCCGCTGCACCTGCGCAGATGGTGGACGCCTACGCCGTGGCGCGGCGTAACTATTACTTTGGGCTGGCGGATCAGCGCCCCGCAAGTCGCAAATACGCCCGCACAAGGGCAGGAAAGAAGGGAGGATGGATCAAACGGGCAGAGGAATTCATGTCGCCGCGGTACCATCTGAGCATCCGTGACTTTAACGAAAGGGTCGCGGCATGGGGATGATTGATACCGCGCTTGCGTTGGTCTTTGGTGACGGCCGCAATGTGGTGCGCGACACGGTCGAGGTATTTCGCCCCAATGCGGAAAAGACGGCCGGCCGTGATGCGACCGCGCGGGAACAGGCTATGGTGCAATTTGGGGCGGAATTCGCTGTGCCCCGCAAGGGACGGTTTGACCGTTTCATGGACGGGCTGAACCGGCTTCCGCGTCCAGCGCTGGCGCTTGGTACCTTGGGCTTGTTCATCACGGCGATGGTCGACCCAGTCTGGTTTGCCAGCCGGATGCAGGGCGTGTCGCTGGTGCCAGAGCCGTTGTGGTGGCTTCTGGGGGTTGTCGTGTCCTTCTACTTTGGCGCGCGGTATCAGGTGAAAACACAAGAGTTCCAACGCTCTATCGCGCGCACCATCGCGCAGACACCAACGGTGATGCGACATATCGAAGAGCTGGAAACGCTACGTGTTAATGGTGTTGAAGAAGGGGCCGTGCGGGATCTGGAAGGCGTATCTAGCGCAGTGCGCGACAGATCGGACAACGCGGCGCTTGCGGACTGGCGCAGGGCTGCGGGGTAACTGGCGCAGAGTTGCTGGGTAAGGGGGGACCCTGCGACGCTTTGCTGCGCACAGTCGTGTGATTTCGCGGTGAATCGGCATGGTATGGGGCGGTGCTCCGCTCTATGATCGGGGTATGATTACAGAGCTCGGACATTTCGCCCTTATCCTCGCCTTCGGCGTTGCCATCGTTCAGATGGTCGTGCCCCTGATCGGTGCCCATAAACGCTGGCCCGGGTGGATGGCTGTGGCAGAGCCCGCCGCCGGGGCGCAATTCGCCCTGACATTGCTGGCGTTTGGGGCGTTGATGTGGGCCTTTGTCACCTCTGATTTCTCGCTGCGATTGGTGGTGTTGAACAGCCACTCGATGAAGCCGCTTTTGTATAAAATCAGCGGTACTTGGGGCAATCATGAAGGCTCAATGCTGCTGTGGGTGCTCATTGTCTCGCTATTCGGGGCGATGGCCGCGTGGTTCGGGGGGAATCTGCCGCCGACTTTGCGGGCGCGGGTTCTTTCTGTGCAAGCCGCAATCGGTGTGGCGTTTTTTGCCTTCATCCTTTTCACATCCAACCCGTTCTTGCGGCTGGCGACGCCACCTTTTGACGGGCAGGATCTGAACCCGCTTCTGCAGGACCCCGGGCTCGCCTTCCACCCGCCGTTTTTGTATTTGGGGTATGTCGGCCTTTCGATGACCTTCAGCTTTGCCGTTGCCGCCTTGATCGAAGGGCGGATTGATGCCGCTTGGGGCCGGTGGGTGCGCCCTTGGACCTTGGCGGCGTGGGTGTTTTTGACGATTGGCATCGCTCTCGGGTCCTGGTGGGCCTATTACGAACTTGGCTGGGGCGGGTTCTGGTTCTGGGATCCCGTTGAAAATGCTAGCTTTATGCCCTGGCTTCTGGCGGCGGCGCTGCTTCACTCCGCCATCGTTGTGGAGAAACGAGAAAGCCTGAAAAGCTGGACGATCCTGCTTGCGATCCTGGCTTTTGGCTTCTCGCTGATCGGGACGTTTATCGTCAGGTCCGGGTTGCTAACCTCGGTCCACGCCTTTGCGAATGACCCCGAACGCGGCGTGTTTATCCTGATGATCATGGCGTTTTTCATGGGCGGTGCGCTGGTTCTGTTCGCGGCGCGCGCCAGCGCGTTAGAGGCGAAAGGCGTGTTCAGCATGGTCAGCCGAGAGTCGGCTTTGCTGGTAAACAACGTATTGCTCGCCGTTGCGTGTTTCGTCGTGTTCATTGGCACGATGTGGCCCTTGCTGGCCGAAATGTTCTTCGACAGAAAATTGAGCGTTGGCCCCCCGTTTTTTAACGCCGCCTTTACACCTTTCATGATTATGCTGGGGCTGATCCTGCCGATCGGGTCGGCGATGCCTTGGAAGCGTGCGGTGATTTCGCGGGCGCTAAAGCCGCTACGCTACGCCTTCGTATTGGCGATTGCGATTGGGGGGCTGGCCTACGCGATGCAGTCGGGGCGTAGCTTGCTGGGTCCGCTCGGGTTGTTCTTGGGCGCGTGGATCGTGATGGGCACCGTTGTTGACCTGTGGGGGCGCACGGGGCGCGGTAGTAACCGGCTGCGCCGGCTTGGGCGGTTGCCGCGCGCGGATTGGGGCAAGATGGTGGCCCACGCCGGTCTTGGGGTTACCATGGCTGGGGTGGCTGGCCTGACGGCGTGGTCGATTGATGACATCCGCGCCGTTCCGCTGGGGGAATCCTACGATGTGGGGCGCTATACCGTGCAGTTGGACGATGTCACCCAGGGCCAGGGTCCGAACTATACGGCGACGACCGGCAGCGTGACATTGTTCCACGACGGGGAAGAGATTGCGCAGTTGCGACCGGAGAAACGCTTCTATCCCGTGGCGCAGATGCCCACGACCGAAGCGGCGATCGACTATAACCTGCTGCGCGATGTCTATGTCGTGATCGGGGATGAACAGGCAAATGGCGGATGGGTGGTGCGCACCTATGTCAAACCGCTGACCAACTGGATATGGATCGGCTGCGCACTGATGGCCCTAGGCGGCGTTTTAAGCCTTTCGGACCGACGCTACCGCGTTGCGGCAGGGGCGGCGAAATCAAAGCCGGTGCCTGCGGAATGAGGGCGCTAATACTCGCCCTAATGTTGTTCGCGGCCCCTGTACTGTCGGTTGCGCCGACCTGGGCCGTGCAGCCGGACGAGGTGCTCTCGGATCCGGCGCTTGAACAACGCGCGCGGAGCTTGTCGAAAGGGTTGCGTTGCCTTGTGTGCCGCAACGAAAGCATCGACGAAAGCAACGCCAGCCTTGCGCGCGACCTGCGTATCCTGCTGCGCGAACGTCTGGTGGCCGGCGATAGCGACGAAGAGGCGGTCGCTTATATCGTCGACCGCTATGGTGAATATGTCCTGCTGAACCCGCCTGCGCGGGGATCGACCTGGGTGTTATGGGCGGCAGGACCGCTCATGCTGTTGATTGCGGCAGGGGTCGGGTTTGGCTACCTGCGCGGTCGTGCGAAGGCACCGTCCGTCGAACAGGCCCCGCTCAGCGCACAAGAACAGGCTCGGCTGGACGACATTCTGAAGCGATAACGCGGGGTTTCACTGGCGGTGGCCTGTCGTATGGGTAAGGTGCGGGGGAAATCTAGATGAGGAACCCGCGCCATGGACTATCAAACCCTGACCTATGAACTGACCGACGGGCTGGCCGTGGTCACCATGAACCGCCCCGACAAGATGAACGCGCTGACCACGCAAATGCGGGCAGAGATCGAGCACGCGTTTACCCAAGCGGGCAAAGACGCGCGTTGTGTGGTCATCACCGGTGCCGGTCGTGCGTTTTGCACCGGTCAGGATCTCAGCGACAGCAGCAGCAAGGGCTCGCTGGATCTGGAACGCACCCTGCGCGAGGAATACGGCCCCATGCTGCGGGCGATCACCAACTGCCCTGTGCCAACGATCGCCGCGGTCAATGGTCCTGCGGCGGGGGCAGGGGCGAACCTTGCACTGGCTGCGGATGTGGTCTTTGCGACGGAATCTTCTTATTTCCTGCAAGCATTTACGCGCATTGGACTGATGCCCGATGCGGGCGGCACCTACACGTTGCCCCGCCAGATGGGCACGGCCAAGGCTATGGGCGCGGCCTTGTTCGCGGATAAAATCTCTGCCCGTCAGGCGGATGACTGGGGGATGATTTGGGAAGCCGTGGCTGATGCCGCGTTTGACAACCATTGGCGTGCCAAGGCGGCGCATCTGGCGCAAGGACCGACCGCAGCCTATGCCGCTGCCAAGAACGCCATTCGCGCCAGCTGGGACAATACGCTGGAGGATCAGCTGTCGCTAGAGGCGCAGGAACAAGGCAAATGCGGGCAATCACGTGATTTCAAAGAGGGCGTGATGGCCTTTATGCAGAAACGCCCCGCGAGCTTCGAGGGCCGCTAATCCCGCTAGACCGAGCGTTCGACCAGCAACACGTCATCGGGGTTGAGGGTCGGACGCGAGGCGCTGGCAACCACGGCCACCGCTATCCCGTCTGCGAGCACCGTGTGAACGCTGCCTGACACTTGCTTTACCGTGATCCGCGGCGGCGTCTGGCCCTTGTCATAGACCACCGCGATCTGGTCACATTTCTGTTCGATATCATGCACGAACGATCCCTGCGGCGCGGGATGATGTCGTGCGGTCTTGCAGCTTAGACTGGTCGCGTTATCCCATTGCAGGCGAGGCCGAGGGTCGTTCATCCGGTCATCCTTTCCGCGGGGGGCAGCGGGCGTATTGGGGTCTGCTGTGCATCGCACAGGGTAAACCTGCGCTGAATTGACGATGAATCTGGGATGATCGGGGCAGTTGGTCAATCAATTTTGACCATTATGCCCAGCTTGGAAACAACAACACAAAACTGCCATATTTCGGACCCTATGGTTTCGAAATGGGGAAAAGTGAGTTGAAACAGTGGGCTGGAAAGAGGCGCTTTGATCACGGGGCGCTTTCTGGCGAGCTTTCAGGTGATTCTCTTTGTCCTGTGTTTCAGGCAGCGCCAACCCGCCCTGAAACGCAAAACGCCCCGCCGTGGGGGCGGGGCGTTTTGACTAATGTACTGACATTCAGCGCTTTTCGATATCCACATAGTCGCGTGGTGTTTCGCCAAGATACAGCTGACGGGGACGCCCGATTTTCAGCTGAGGATCGCTGATCTGCTCTTTCCACTGCGAGATCCAGCCAACGGTCCGTGCCAGCGCGAAGATCGGCGTAAACATCGACGTGGGGAAACCCATCGCTTCGAGGATGATGCCCGAGTAGAAATCGACGTTCGGGAACAGCTTCTTCTCTGCGAAGTACGGATCTTCCAGCGCCTGTTTTTCAAGCTCTTTCGCGACCTGCAGGATCGGGTTGTTTTCGACACCCAGCAGCTCAAGCACTTCGTCCGCGCTTTCTTTCATCACGGTCGCGCGTGGGTCGTGGTTCTTGTAGACGCGGTGACCAAAGCCCATCAGACGGAACGGGTCGTTCTTGTCCTTGGCGCGGGCGATGAATTCAGGGATGCGGTCCGGTGTGCCGATTTCTTTCAGCATTTCCAGACAAGCCTGGTTCGCCCCACCATGCGCCGGACCCCAAAGGCAGGCAATGCCAGCAGCGATACAGGCAAAGGGGTTCGCCCCCGAAGAGGACGCCAGACGCACGGTCGATGTCGATGCGTTCTGTTCGTGGTCGGCGTGCAGGGTAAAGATGCGGTCCATCGCGCGGGCGAGGATCGGGTCGACGACATAATCCTCGGCTGGAACGGCGAAACACATGCGCAGGAAGTTACCGGCATAGTCAACGTCGTTACGCGGATAGACGAACGGTTGACCGATGGTGTATTTATAGGCCATCGCGGCAATCGTCGGCATCTTGGCGATCAGACGGATCGTTGCCACTTCGCGCTGGTGCGCGTCGTTGATGTCGGTGCTGTCGTGGTAGAAGGCAGACATCGCGCCCACAACGCCGACCATGATCGCCATCGGGTGTGCATCACGGCGGAAACCACGGAAGAAGTTGATCATCTGCTCGTGGATCATGGTGTGGTTGGTCACCAGATTTTCGAACTCTTCCAGCTGCGCGGCAGAGGGCAGTTCGCCATACAGCAGCAGGTAGCACACTTCGAGGTAGTGAGATTCGCTGGCCAGTTGGTCGATCGGATACCCACGGTGCAGCAACACGCCTTCGTCACCGTCAATGAAGGTGATCGTGCTGTCACAGGCCGCTGTCGAGGTGAAGCCGGGGTCATATGTGAACACATTCGCCTGAGAGAACAGCTTGCGGATGTCCATGACATCCGGGCCCGCCGACGGGGAATAGATCGGCAGTTCAAAGCTGTTCCCGTCGATGGTCAACGTTGCGGATTTTGTACTTTCGGCCATGAAGTCCCTTCCTATCGTTTTATCGACGTGCGTTATGCCGTCGACTGGGGAGATACCGAAACGGTCCGCCCCTCAGTTATTGTTGAGCATATCAGGAATATGCTTTTGCATATCTTAGATAGCTGCATCGTTTAAACGGGCAAGGCTTTCGTCGCGCCCAAGTACCAGCATCATATCGAAAACTGATGGGGTTGCTGCCCGCCCGGCGAGTGCTGCGCGCAGCGGCCCCGCCAGTTTGCCGAATTTGGTGTCCCGAGCGGCGGCAAAGCCGTTCAGCGCCTCCTCCAGCGTTTCTCTGTCCCAAGTAACATTCTGCAACTGCGGCGTCAATTCAGTCAGCATACCACGGGATACATTGTCCAAGTGCTTGTCTGCCTTCTCGTCCGGTTGGATGGGGCGTTCGGCGAGTATAAACTCAGCTTTTTCAAGGAGATCAGGAAATTTCTTCGCGCGATCCTTTAAGCAATACATCGCCCGCTCCAACCCGTCAGCTTGCGCATTTGTGAGCGCGGGCAGACCGGCAGCAGTCAAATAGGCCTCGATCTCGTGCCGCAATGCAGCATCATCCGCCGCGGCGATGTGCTGCCCGCAGATGTTTTCCAGCTTCTTGAGGTCAAATTGCGCGGGGCTTTTGCGGATACCGTCCAGATCGAACCATTCTTGCGCTTGGGCGTCGGTGAAGAATTCGTCGTCCCCATGGCTCCACCCCAGACGGGCGAGGTAGTTGCGCATACCGGCTGCGGGAAAGCCCATGGCCTGATACTCCTGCGCGCCCAAAGCGCCGTGACGTTTCGACAGTTTCTTGCCATCCGCGCCGTGGATCAGCGGGATATGCGCCCAGACCGGTACGTCCCAGCCCATGGCGTTGTAAATCATCATCTGGCGCGCGGCGTTGTTGAGGTGATCATCCCCGCGGATCACATGGGTTACGCCCATGTCATGGTCATCAACAACAACGGCCAGCATATAGACGGGCGTACCATCGGAACGTAACAGCACCATGTCATCAAGCTGGTCGTTCCCGATCACCACGTCGCCCTGCACCGCGTCGCGGATGACGGTTTCGCCCGTCAACGGGGCCTTGATCCGTACGACATAGGGGGCGTCGGGGTGCGTTTCGGGCGCGGCGTCACGCCAGGGTGATTGGTACAGGGTGCTGCGCCCCTCGGCCTTGGCCTGGTCCCGGAACGCGGCGATTTCTTCTTGCGAGGCAAAGCACTTATAGGCCTTTCCTTCGGCAAGTAGTTGCAGCGCCACCTCGGCGTGGCGGGGGGCGTTTTCGAACTGGCTGACCACGTCACCGTCGTGATCCAGTCCCAGCCACGCCATGCCCTGCAGAATCGCTTCGGTTGCCTCGGGGGTGTGGCGCTGTCGGTCGGTGTCCTCGATACGCAGCAGGAATTTACCGCCCCGACCGCGTGCATAAAGCCAGCTGAACAGCGCCGTCCGCGCGCCGCCGATGTGCAGATAACCGGTAGGAGACGGGGCGAAACGGGTAACGACAGGCGTTGTCATGGGCGGAGGATCCTTTGCAGCAGAAGTTCACGGAAAACGCCCGTTCGGGGTGCCGTTTATCATTTGCTAACTCCTTTGGAGATAGCGTCCCCGACTATCTACCCAGTGCAGAGAACGGGGGCAAGTATGGGGCTGTTGTCCTATATGGCGCAGTGCATGCGCGCACAGCGGGGGCATCTGATCGGCTGGGTGCCGGTGTGTCTGGCCGTGGGGATCGGCAGCTATTTTGCGCTGCGGGTTGAGCCTTCGCTGACCGTCCTGTTTGGGGTCGCGGGCGGGGCGGCGCTGCTGGGGGTTGCGGCCTTTCTGGCGGGCGAGGTCGCGGGGCCTGTGGTGTTGGGCGCGGCCTTTGCATTGGTCGGTTTTGATCTGGCGGCGTGGCGGGCCCATGCTGTCGGCGGGCCGGTGCTGGGGTGGCGCTATTACGGCCCGATCGCGGGGCGCGTCGTGGCGGTGGATCGCAGCCAGTCCGACGCCTTGCGGCTGACGCTGGATCGGGTCGTGCTAGAACGGGTGTCTGCGGCGCGCACGCCGCTGCATGTGCGCGTGTCCTTGCACGGCGACAGACGCTTTGACGCGGATATCACGCCGGGGTTGGGGGTGATGACCACGGGGCATCTGTCGCCGCCAAGCGGCCCGGTCGAGCCTGAGGGCTTTGATTTCCAGCGGCATGCATGGTTCGCGGGCTTGGGCGCTGTGGGGTACAGTCGCACCCCCTTACTGGCGGCGACACCGGCTGAGGCGGGGCATGGCGGGCTGGCGGTCTTTCGGGCGCGCATGGCGGCCTCGGCCCGGATTCAGCGGATCTTGTCGGGTGATATCGGCGGGTTTGCCACCGCGATCACCACTGGCGACCGCAGCGCCATCAGCCAAGACGCGCTGCACGATCTGCGTGCCAGCAACCTTGCGCATCTGCTGGCGATCTCGGGCTTGCACATGGGATTGCTGAGCGCGGTGGTCTTCGGCGCGTTGCGGATCGTGCTGACGTTGGTGCCATGGATCGCGCTGCGCTGGCCCACGCGCAGCATCGCAGCCGCTGGGGCGCTGGTGGCGGCCAGCGGCTATCTGCTGTTGTCGGGGGGTAATGTCGCAACCGAACGCGCGTTCATCATGGTCGCCGTGGCCCTTGGCGCATTGATCATCGGGCGACGAGCGCTGACCCTGCGGGCCGTGGCGATTGCGGCCACGATCGTATTGGTCCTTCGGCCAGAGGCATTGACGGGGCCGGGGTTCCAGATGTCCTTTGCCGCCACCACGGGGTTGGTTGCGATCTTTGGCTGGTTGCGCAACGCCGAGGTCTCGCTCGGGCCGAAGTGGCTGGCACCGGCGGTGGCGACGGTGATTTCCTCGGCTGTGGCGGGGGGCTTTACCGCGCCCATCGGGGCGGCCCATTTCAACACGATCGCGCAGTATGGCTTGGTCGCGAACCTGCTGTCGGTCCCGCTGATGGGGGTTTTGGTGATGCCGGCCGCCGTTGCGGCCTTGGTCATGGCTCCGCTGGGGCTAGAGTGGATCCCCCTGCAGGTCATGGGCGCAGGGTTGCGCTGGATCTTGCTGGTCGCGCAAGGCGTGGCAGAGATCGACGGGGCGCAGGGGCATGTGGCCGCCCCCGGCCCTTGGGTGCTGCCGCTGCTGACGCTCGGGTTTTTGTGGCTGTTGCTGTGGCAGGGCTGGTTGCGGTTTGCCGGTCTGGGGGCCGTGATTGCGGCGGGGGTATTGTGGCACGGGGCAGAGCGTCCGACGGTACTGATCTCGGACACCGGCAGTCTGGTGGGGGTGATGACCCCCACGGGCCGTGCGCTAAGCAAGGCGAAAGGCGCAGGCTTTGTCGCGCTTAACTGGCTGGAGAATGACGGCGACGGCGCCGATCAGACCCAAGCCGCAGCGCGTTGGCCCACAAGGTCAAAGATCGGCGGGCGAGAGGTGATCCACCTGTCCGGCAAACGCGCGCGGGCGGCGTTCGGGGCGTGCCGTGCGGATCAGATCATCGTGCTGTCAGTTGTGCCCGATCCGCCGCTGACGGGCGGCTGCGGTGTGTTTGACCCCGACCGGTTGCGATCCACGGGGGCAATTGCACTCACCCTCGACAAGGGGCGGGTCACTATGCAAACGGCCCGCCAAAAGGCGGGCTCGCGGTTGTGGACAGCATGGCCCAAGGACAGGCCGCCGCGGTAGCAAGCGTCAGTAGGTGCGGATCAACCCGACCAGACGTCCCTGCACTTTGACCTTATCCGACGGAAGAACCCGCGTTTCATAGGCGGGGTTAGCGGCTTCCAGCGCGACAGAGCTGCCGTGACGGCGGAATTTCTTGAGCGTCGCCTCGTGGTCTTCGACCAGCGCAACCACGATATCCCCATCATCCGCGACAGAGGTTTCGCGGATGATCACCACGTCGCCATCATTGATCCCTGCGTCGATCATGGAATCACCCTGCACCTCAAGCGCGTAATGTTCGCCGCTGCCGCTGATCATCCCGCCGGGGACGGCGACAGATTGGGTCATGGTGCTGATCGCCTCGATCGGGACACCGGCGGCGATCCGTCCCATCATCGGCACATCAAAGGACGACGCGCTGACCGGCTGCGCGGCAGAAGGGAGCGGCCCATCGGGGCGGTCGCCGTCAATCACGCGCGGGGTAAAGCCCGCACCGGACAGGCTGCCCAAGCTATCGGGCAGTTTCACCACCTCTATCGCGCGGGCGCGATGCGCAAGGCGGCGGATGAATCCGCGTTCCTCAAGCGCTGTGATCAGACGGTGGATGCCGGATTTGGACCGCAGATCAAGCGCTTCTTTCATCTCGTCAAAGCTGGGCGGCACGCCGTCGCGCTGCACACGTTTGTGAATAAAGGCCAGCAGATCGAGTTGTTTCTTGGTCAGCATCCGGACATTCCCCGTTTCTATTTGGGGTTTGTTCTAGAGATGTTCCTGTTTTGTGTCAACCGTCAGAGGGGAATACAGCCTATGATCTCTCCGGCCGTGCGGGCCCCATCGTGGGGCGGGCGGACCATCAGGACATCGGCGCGCGACAGGATACCCAGCAGCGAACTGTCCTGATTGTCTTCGGGCAGGACGGCACCGTCACGGACCATGGCACGCATATAATGTTCGCGTGGCCCATTGGCGGGCAGATCGACGCCAAGCGGCAGATCGACCCGTGCGGCGGGCGCGGCGGGCAGGCCCAGCATCTTGCGCAGTACCGGCACGACAAAGACCGTCCCGCAGACCATGGCCGACACCGGATTGCCGGGCAGGCCGATCATCGGGGCATCACGCAGCCGCCCCGCCATAAGAGGTTTGCCGGGGCGCATCGCGACTTTGTAGAAAGACTGGTCCATCCCCATTTGGGCAGCGACGGGGGCAACCAGATCGTGGTCTCCGACAGAGGCACCGCCGATGGTGATGATCAGATCGGCATCCTGCGCCATGGTGAAGGCTTGGGTCAGCGAGGGCACCGTGTCGCGGGCAATCGGGATCATGCGGCACTGCGCACCATGCTGTTCGAGCAGCGCGGCCAGACCATAGGTATTGGAGGCGATGATCTGGTCGGGGTTCGGCTCCTCGCCGGGTTGCACCAGCTCGTCCCCCGTGGCGATGATCGCGACACGTGGTTTGGCATAGACCGGCACCATCGCCACATTCATCGACGCCAGCAGCGCGATATCGGCAGGGCGCAGCAGGCGCGGCGCATCCATCGTGTCGCCTGCATGGAAATCCCCACCGGCGGGGCGGATATTGGTCTTGGGGCCGATGTCATGGCCCAGCATGATCAGATCGCCGCGACGGGTCGTATCCTCTTGGATCACAACGAAATCAGCGCCTTCGGGGACAGGGGCACCGGTAAAGATGCGCACGGCCTGACCGGCCTTGACCACACCGTCAAACCGATGGCCCGCCGCCGCTTCGCCAATGACCTTGAACATCGCGTCGGGCTCGACCTCTGTCTGGCGCAGGGCATAGCCATCCATAGAGGAGGCCGCGAAAGGCGGCTGGGTGCGGGTGGCAACAACATCGCGCGCCAGCACACGGCCCGCGGCCTGACGCAGCGGGACCGCTTCCACCTCTGTGGCGGTGACGAGATCGAAAAGATGCGACAGGGCGTCGCTGACAGAGATCATTCTGCCTCGTATCGGCCCGATTTGCCGCCGTCTTTCAGCACGACCCGCAGGCCGCCGATTTCCATGCCTTTGTCCACGGCCTTGGCCATGTCATAGACGGTCAGCGCGGCGACAGAGGCGGCGGTCAGCGCCTCCATCTCGACGCCGGTCTGGCCGGTGGTCTTGACGGTGGCGGCGATGCGCAGGCCGGGCAGGTCGGCATCGGGTGTCAGCTCAACCGACACTTTGGTGATCGGCAGAGGGTGGCACAGCGGAATCAGATCGGCGGTGCGTTTTGCAGCCATGATCCCCGCCAGACGGGCCACACCCATCACGTCACCCTTTTTGGCGCGTCCTTCGGTAATGATATCAAAGGTTTCGCGCAACATCTTGATGTGGGTTTTAGCAACGGCCACCCGCGACGTCTCGGGCTTGTCCGACACGTCGACCATATGCGCGTCACCCTTGCCGTCAAAATGCGTGAGCGCCATTACATGCCCCCCGGCCGCAGCGGTGTGGCCAGCAGGTTGCGGGTTGCGACCTCTACATCGTCCTGACGCATCAGGCTTTCCCCGATCAGGAATACCCGCGATCCGTATTTCGCCATATCGGCCAGATCTTCGGGCGTGTTCAGCCCGCTTTCCGATACGATCATCTTTTCCACATCCACATGTTTCGACAGGCGGCGCGTGGTATCAAGCGTCGTCTCGAAGGTTTTGAGGTTGCGGTTGTTGATCCCCATCATGCGGCTTTTCAGCACGGCGGCGCGGTCCAGCTCTGCCTTGTCATGCACCTCGATCAGCGCGTCCATGCCCCATTGGGCGGCGGCGTCCTCAAGCTCGATCGCTTGGGCATCGCTGACAGAGGCCATGATGATCAGGATACAATCCGCCCCAAGCGCGCGGGCTTCGGCGACCTGATAGGGGTCGTACATGAAATCCTTGCGCAGCACGGGCAGGGTGCAGGCCTCGCGGGCGGCGACAAGATATTCCTTGGCCCCCTGAAAGCTGGGCGTGTCCGTCAGCACCGACAGGCAGGTCGCACCACCCGCGGCATAGGCAGCGGCCAGTGTAGCGGGGTCAAAATCGGCGCGGATCAACCCTTTTGACGGGCTTGCTTTTTTGACCTCGGCGATCAGCCCGTACCCCTCGCGCGAGGCGTCGAACAACGCGTCGGCAAAGGGGCGCACGGGCGAGGCGGCGCGCGCCTCTGCCTCTACGGCCTCAAGCGGTTTGGCGGCCTTGTCGGCGGCGATCTCTTCCAGCTTGTAGGCTTTGATCTTGTCTAGGATGGTGCCAGTGTTGGTATCGGTCATGATGTCTCCGGTGTTGCCCAGTTTATGGCCGCTTGGCCTTGGGCGTGCAACCAGTCATTGCAGCGCGAGAAGGGACGTGACCCGAAAAACCCGCGCCGTGCGGACAGGGGCGACGGGTGCGGGGTTTCAAGTTTGAAGTTCGCTCCCCCGTCCACATCCCGCGCGACCTTTTGCGCATGCGCGCCCCACAGCAAATAGGCGCGGGGACGGTCGGCCAAGCGGCCAAGAATTTGCGTGGTCAGCTGCTGCCAGCCCAGTTTCCCATGGCCGCCTGCGTCCCGCGCAGGCACGGTCAATGTGGTGTTCAACAACAGCACGCCCTGATCCGCCCAGAACCGCAGATCGGCATCCGGTGGGCAGGCACCGATGTCATCCACCATTTCCTTATAGATATTGGACAGCGAACGGGGCAGCGGTTTGGTATCGGCGCTGGCGGAGAAGGCAAAGCCGTGGGCGTGGCCGGGGGTGGGATAGGGATCCTGCCCCAGGATCACCACGCGCACCGCGTCGGGCTGGGTATGTTCCAGCGCGGCGAAAACCTGCGGTCGGGGCGGCAGCGTCTCGCGGGGGTCCGCGGCCAGCGCTGCGGCGATGCCGGGCAGGGTATCGTCAAAGAACGCAAGGTCGCGCCAGGCCCCGAGGCGCGACAGGTCAAAACGGCTCATGCGGTCTGGGTGATCCGCGCGACTTGGGTGATCTTGTCACGGGCCGCACCGCTGTCGATGCTGTGGCGCGCCATCTCTACCCCCGCTTTCAGATCGGGTGCGGCATCGGCCACGACCAGCGCCGCCGCCGAATTGAGCAAGACCGCATCGCGGTAGGCCGATGGGGTTCCGTCCAGCAGCGCGTTGAAATCACGTGCGTTTTCTTCGGGTGTGCCGCCGACGATATCCTCGAACGGATGGACTGGCAGGCCCGCGTCTTCGGGCGTGATCTCGAATTCGGAAATGGTGCCATCAGGGTTCAGCGCGGCGATCCAGCTGGTGCCGGTGATCGTCAGCTCGTCCGTCCCGTCGGAGCCATGCACAAGCCACGCTTTTTCAGAGCCAAGCGCGCCAAGTGTTTCGGCCATCGGGCGGATCAGATCGCGGCGATAGGCCCCGGTCAGCTGCCGTTTGACGCCCGCAGGGTTGGTCAGCGGGCCGAGGATGTTGAAGATCGTGCGCGTGCCCAGTTCGGACCGTGTGGGCATGACATGGGCAATCGCGGGATGGTGCATCGGGGCCATCATAAAGCCGATGCCCGCATCGCGCAGGGCGGCCTCGACCACCTTTGGTCCGACCATCACCTTGAGCCCCATCTGCGTCAGCGCATCCGCCGCGCCGGATTTGGACGACAGGTTGCGGTTGCCATGTTTCGCCACCACGACGCCCGCGCCGGCAACGACAAAGGCCGTCGCGGTAGAAATATTCAGCGTGCCCTTGCCATCGCCGCCGGTGCCCACGATGTCCATCGCGCCCTCGGGGGCTGTGACAGGATTGCATTTGGCGCGCATGACATGGGCGGCGGCGGCATATTCATCCACCGTCTCGCCACGGGTGCGCAGGGCCATCAGGAAACCACCGATCTGGCTGGGAGTCGCTTCGCCCTCGAACAGGATCTGGAACGCGGTCTCGGCCTGATCCCGGGTCAGCGGGCCATTGGCGGCCGCATCGATCAGAGGTTTCAGAGCATCGCTCATGCGGGCACCTTTACGTTGTTCAGAAAGTTTTGCAGCATCTGGTGACCGTGATCCGAACGGATCGATTCCGGGTGGAACTGAACGCCATGCAGCGGCAGGTCGCGGTGCTGCAGGCCCATGATCGTGCCGTCCTCAAGCTCTGCCGTGATCTCAAGACAGTCGGGCAGGGTGGCGCGGTCAACGATCAGCGAATGATAGCGTGTCGCGGCAAAGGGCGATGGCAGCCCCGCAAAGACGCCCTGACCCTTGTGGTGCATCATGCCCATCTTGCCGTGCACGATCTCGCCCGCGCGCACGACCTTGCCGCCGAACGCCTGACCCAGCGTCTGATGGCCAAGGCACACACCCAAAAGCGGCGTGCTTGTTTCGGCGGCGGCTGCCGTCAGCGCAAGGCAGATGCCCGCTTGATCCGGGTCGCAGGGGCCGGGCGACAGGATGATCCCCGCGGGGTTCATCGCCATCGCGGCCTGCACGTCGATCTGGTCATTGCGGCGGATTTCGACTTCGGCCCCGAGGTCACCCAGATAGTGTACGAGGTTGTAGGTGAAGCTATCGTAGTTATCTATCAAGAGCAGCATGCGGCAATTCTTTGTATTGGGGCAGGGTTTAGGGCTAGAGGAACCGCGCAAAACCACGGTATAATGTCCGCTGATACATGTTCAGGGTTAAGACCTATCGTCAAGGGCAGCAGGCCGGAGAGCCGCGCGAACCGGAACAAAAACAGGAGCGATCATATATGTCACGCGGGTTTATTGGCGGCATCCTTATTGGTGCGGTATTCAGTGTCGGCGTCGCCGGTGTCGCGTCCTTCATGGTGCCTATGGGGCCCGCGCCCTTGCAAGACACGCCTGTGCCAAGTGACGCGCCTGACGCAGAGCGCGCGACCAACGCGCCCGATATTGCGGAACCCCCGGTAGTAGCGGCTGATGAAACGCCCCTGACGGCGGCTGAGGACACTAACGAGGATGTGATCACGCCAGAGCCGGAGCCAGTTGTCGAAGAGCCTGTCGTCGAAGAGCCCATCGTTGAACCAGAGCCCGAGATTGTACCTAAAGCCGAGGTCACACCAGAAGTAGAAGCACCGGTCGCGCAAGAGGCTGTGCAAGACACACCTTTAGAGGACGCGCCGGACGTCGCGGCATCGCCTGAGACGGTAGAGCCTGAACCACAGCTTGAACCAAAGCCCGAGCCAGAGGTCGCCCCGACGCCGCAGCCCGCGCCGCAGATCGCGCAGGATATCGACGCGACAGCCCCCGTGACCGTGCCCGGTGCGGCTGCACCGAAGATCACGCTTGATGATCCTGTCTTGCCCAATCCGATGGCGCTCGCGCCGATGGAACCGACCGAGCCGGATGCGCTTGGCATCGAGACCCGGACAGCACCGCCCGTCACCGCCGACGAAAGCGTCGACACCCCCGTGTCGCCCACGCCGGACACCACCCCCGTGTCGCCCACGCCGGACACCACCCCCGTGTCGCCCACGCCGGACACCGATGTCGCCACCGCGCCAAGCGCGCCCGACGCGCAACCCGAAGAAGCCCCTGCCGATGTTGTCTTTGGCGCGCCCGAGCAACGCACAGACGGGCGGCCCACAATCGGCACCCCTGCGGCAATCACCTCTGAACGGGATACGGGCGTGACGATCAACCGCCTGCCGAACGCCCAATCGGGCGAACAGACCGCCCCCGAGGCGCAAGCCACCGCAGAAAGCCCCGCCATCATCCGTTATGGCCAGCCTTTCGCGAATCCTGATGACAAACCGCTGATGAGCGTCCTGTTGATGGACGTGGGCAGTGATTTGCAAGGGGGCGAGGTCGGTATCGCCGCGCTGCGCAGCTTTCCCTATCCGCTGAGCTTTGCCGTCGACGTCAGCCTGCCCGACGCCGCAGAGCGCATGCAGACCTACCGCAACGAAGGGTTCGAGGTGCTGGCGATGGTCGACCTGCCTCAGGGCGCGCAGCCAAGCGATGCAGAGACCACGCTGGCGGTCGCCTTCTCGCGCATGCCCGAAGTGATCGGCGTGCTGGAAGGGCTGGGTGCCGGGCTGCAACCCGACCGCGCGACAGCAGATCAGGTGACTGCGATCCTTGGGCAGGGGGGCTATGGCCTTGTGACCCAGGACAAGGGGCTGAACACGATGCCCAAGCTTGCAGTGAAAGAGGGCGTGCCCGCTGCACCCGTGTTCCGCGACTTTGACAGCAAGGGGCAGACGCCCACCGTGATCCGGCGGTTCCTTGATCAGGCCGCGTTCAAGGCGGGGATCGAAGGGTCGGTGATCATGATGGGGCGGATGCGGCCCGAGACGATCTCGGCGCTGTTGGTCTGGGGGTTGCAGGACCGTGCCAGCCAAGTTGCACTTGCCCCTGTTTCAGCCGTGCTGAAAAACGCCACGCCTGAATGATCTACCGGTAAAGCCGTCAAAACCTGCGCGCTGCGCGGGCTTCGACGTGCTTGGATGTGATCTGCCTAGATAATCTCGTCTTCGTCGAACAGCGGGTCACTTTCGAGCTGCGTGATCATATCCTCGACCGTGTCTGCCACGGCCTTGGGCAGCAGCTTTGCCAAGTGGAAGACCGCGTCGCCCTCGTTCACCACGGGCAGGATCGCGCGGCCGATCAGGATACCGTCATGGGGGGCGATAATATCCTCTTCGGTCTTGCCGAACGGATCAGAGACTGTCGCCAGCGCGTCGCCCTGTTTCACGGTCTCCCCCTCGGCCCTGAAGGTACGCAGCAGCCCACCCGCGGGCGCGCGCAACCAGGTCGAGCTTGAGCAGACATGGGATTGCCTGCGCGAGGGGGCGATGCCCTTGGCCGGCAGCATGTCTTCGGCATGCATGACCCGCAAGATACCCGCAACGCCCGCGCGCACGGCCATTTCGTCAAAGCGCAGCCCTTCGCCCGCCTCATACAGCAGCACCGGCGTGCCCTTGGCGGCGGCGACCGCGCGCAGCGATCCGTCACGCAGGGGCGAGGTCAGCACCACCGGTGCGGCAAAGCTGGCGGCCATGCGCCGCGTCACCGCATCTGATGGAGAGATCCGCACCTGCGGCAGGTTGGTCCGGTGGATCGCGGCCGAATGTAGATCGATTCCGAAATCACAGCGCAGCACCACGTCGTTCAAAAAGATATGCGCCAGCCGTGACCCCAAAGACCCAGACGGGTGCCCCGGAAAACAACGGTTCAGATCGCGCCGGTCCGGCAGGTAACGCGACCGGTTTAGGAAGCCGAAAGAGTTCACCACCGGGATCACCAGCAGCGTCCCCCGCAGGGATTTCAACTGCGGTGCGCGCAGCAGACGGCGCACGATCTCGACCCCGATCAGCTCGTCCCCGTGAACAGCGGCGCTGACAAACATGGTGGGGCCGGGGCGCTTGCCGTGGATCACTTCAAGCGAGAGCCCGACAGGCGTGTGGTCCGGCAGGATCGAGATCGGCAAGTCGATCTGTGCCCGAGTGCCGGGTGCCACGTGTTGACCCGCAATCTCGAACGGGGCTTGGGTCGGCATCCTCAGCTGTTCCCTTGACCTGCGAAGCGTGCTGCATCGGCCGCCGCACGGCGGATCGCGTCGGATTTATGCACCGTCTCCATATACTCCGCCTCTGCGTCGCTGTCATAGACGACGCCGCCACCGGCCTGAATATACAGGGTTTTATCCTTGATGACGGCAGTGCGCAGGGCGATGCACATGTCCATGTCGCCGCCCGCGCTAAAGTAGCCAACACCGCCGCCGTAGAGCCCGCGTTTCTCGGGCTCCAGCTCGTCGATAATCTCCATCGCGCGGACCTTGGGTGCACCTGACACTGTGCCCGCAGGCATCCCGGCAAAGAAGGCATCCAGCGCATCGCGGTCTTCGCGCAGCTCGCCCACGACATTGGACACGATATGCATCACGTGGCTGTAGCGTTCGACGATGAATTCCTCGGTCGGGCGCACGGTGCCGATCTTGGCGACCCGGCCCACGTCATTGCGGCCCAGATCAAGCAGCATCAGATGTTCAGCCAACTCTTTCTGGTCGGCCAGCAGATCAGCCTCCAGCGCGCGGTCTTCTTCCGGCGTGGCCCCGCGACGACGGGTGCCTGCAACGGGGCGGATCGTGATCTCGTTGCCGAAGACGCGCACCAGGATCTCGGGCGAGGCCCCGACGACATGGAAATCACCAAAGTTGAAATAGAACATGAAGGGCGACGGGTTGGTCCGGCGCAAACTGCGATACAGCGCGAACGGCGGCTGCGAGAAACCCTGCGCCCACCGTTGCGACGGCACCACCTGAAAGATGTCGCCCGCCACGATATATTCCCGCGCTTTTTCAACGGCGGATTTATAGCCTTCGCGGGTGAAATTGCTGACGGGGGCGGATTCTTCGTGGGCGTCGCCCAGATCACGGCTGGTGCCGGGCATCGACCGTTCCAGATCACGCACCGCATCCATCACGCGTTCGGCGGCTTGGGCATAAGCGGCCTTGGCCGATTGCCCGTCAGACACCCAAGCTGGCGATACGATCGTGACCTCGCCCTTGACCCCGTCAAGCACGGCAATCACCGAGGGGCGCACCATCATCGCATCGGGCAGCCCCATGGGATCGGGGTTCACATTCGGCAGATGTTCCACCAGCCGGATCATGTCATACCCCAGATAGCCGAACAGCCCGGCGGCGGCTTGCGGCAGGTCATCAGGCAGGTCGATCTTCGACTCCGCGATCACCGCACGCAAAGTATCCAGCGGATCGCCCGCGACATCGTCGAAGGCATCCACGTCATAGCGGGCCGAACGGTTGATGGCCGACGTGGTGCCCTGACAGCGCCAGATCAGATCGGGTTTCATCCCGATAATCGAATAGCGCCCGCGGACCTCGCCGCCGGTCACAGATTCCAGCACAAAGGCGTTCTGTGCCGTACCGGTGAGCTTGAGCATCAGCGAAACAGGCGTGTCCAGATCGGCAGCCAGACGGGTGTAAACGATCTGGTTCTTGCCCGCCGCATAGCCTGCGGCAAAGCTGTCATAATCGGGTGTCAACGACATGGGAGACCTAACTTAGGGGAAGTTCACGTGGACGGCGTTGATCGCCTGCTGATCGACACGCGGTGCCGTGCGGCGGATCACGTCGTCAGAGAAAGCGGCAAAAAGCGCTTGCGACAGCTGGTCATCCAGCTGGGTGGCGATCTGGGTTTTGACCTGCGTCATCCGGTCATTCTCGCCCGCGTCCTTGATGCTATCAAGACGGACAAGCGCGACCTCATCGGCACCTTCCAGCAGTTCGACCTCGCCGGGGGCTGCGTCAAACACAGCGGCAATGAACCCCTGCGGTGCGGCGCTGACCACGGCGTCGCGGGTCTGGTCGGTCCCGGTCTTGGGCTCGAGCCCCAGTTCGGCAAAATCAGCGCCATTGGCAAGCTCGGCCTGCAGGGTCTCGGCCTTGGCACGCAGGGCGGTGATCAATTGTTCGTTCTGCCACGCCTCGGCCACGTCAGCACGGGCGGCGTCAAACGGGTTGGGGCGTTCCTCTTTGGTGCCATCAAGACGCATGGCAAAAACGCTACCGTCATCCAGCTGTTGGATCTGGGGGAAGTCGCCTTCGGTCAGACGTGTCGCGGCCTCGCGGAAACCGGCATAGGCGGCGATGCTTTCGCTGCTGTCCTGCGTCCATTCGATGGTGCTGAGGGTCATTTTGCTTTCCTCGGCGATCTGTTCCAGCGTGGCACCCCCGGCCAATTGGTCATCCAGATCTTGGGCGCGGACCTCAACCAGACGGGCCGCGCGGTCCGCGGCAAGGTCTTGCACCAGCGTCGGGCGGGCTTCTTCGAAGGTGGTATTCAGCGACGGCAGCACACCGTTCACACGGAACAATGCAGGCCCGAGGTTGCTGGGCAGCGGGCCGACAATATCACCAACTTCGGCAGCAAACACGGCGTCCCCTGCGGCACCCAGCTGTTGCTGGCTCAGATCTCCAAGATCCACATCCGACAGGGAAAGCCCGCGGTCCGCGACCAGCCCCTCAAATGTGTTGCCATCAACCTCGAGCGCGGCGGCAGCCTGATCGGCGGCCTCCTGATCGCGGAAAACCAGACGTTCGACCAAGCGGCGTTCGGGCTGGATGTATTCATCCGCGCGGTCGTCATAGGCGGCCTGCAGCTCTTCGTCGGTCAGCTCTACTTCGTCCAGCAGATCCTGCGGGCCCATGGTGATATAGCTGATGGTCTTGCTGGCGGGCAGAATGAACTGGTCGGCGTTCTCGTCGTAATAGGCCTGCAACTGCGCATCGGTGGCGTCGGGCAGGGGCGCGTCCAGATCATCTTGCGTCAGTTTGGCCCAGGTAAAGCTGCGCTGCTCGCCCACATAGGATACAAGCGTGTCGGCATAGGCACCGGGCATCGCAACCCCGCCGGTGATCGCTTCCTGCAACAGGGTGCGGCCCGCTTCCTCGCGCAGCGATTGTTCGAATTCATTCTCGTTCAGACCGGCCTGCTGTAGGGCAAAGCGATAGCCCTCGCGGTCAAAATTCCCGTCAACGCCCTGGAACGACGAGATTTCCACAACGCGTTCGCGCAGGTTTGCGTCGCCGATGGACAGGCCCATCTCGTCGGCCTCATTGTCAAGCGCGCGCAAACGGACCAGACGTTGCAGCACGGCACGGTCCAGCCCGATGGCTTGGGCTTCTTGAAAGCTAAGCTGTTCGCCGGACTGGCTTTCGATGGCGCGGATCTGCTGCTGCAGCTCGCGGGCATAATCGTCAACCGAGATAGACTTGTCGCCCACTTCGCCGACGGTGCGTGCGCTGCCGTTCAGATTGACCGCGCCAAAACCGCCCAGACCCAGGATCAAAAGACCCATCAGCCCCCATACTGCGGTTTTCGTAAAGCTGTTGCCTTTGGCTTTCATGGTGTCATCCCTTAAACGCACGTTTTGCCCTGTCTATGCGGTGCGCGGCAGGGGGGCAAGAGCCGCGTTAGACCTGTGTCAGACGGTCAAACAGCACCTCGATGCCTGCGACATCCAGATTGGCAAAAGCGATGCGCAGATGCCGCCCGCCGGTGATATCCTCTGCCGGATGGAACATGGTGCCGGGCAGGGTCAGCACGGCCGCCTCGCGCACCAGCCGCGGGGCCAATGTGGCAGAGCTTTCGTCAAAGGGATGCGAGAGATAGGCGAAATAACCGCCAAGCCCCAAAAGCTTCCAGCCTTTCGCGTCCAAACGGTGCATACTGTCGGCAATCGCCTGTCGCCGCGCCAGGATCTCGCGCCGCTCGCCGGCCAGCCATGTGTCAAGGTTCTGCATCCCCCAAAGGGCGGCATGCTGACCGATCTGGCCGGGGCAAATGGCGACGGTATCCAGGAACTTCTCAACCTCGGCGAGACGTGCCTGAGAGGCGACAATCGCGCCCACTCGGTGACCAGTCAGACGGTAGGCCTTTGAAAAAGAATATAAATGGATCAACGTATCGTGCCAGTCGGGGTCCTGAAACAGACGGTGCGGCGGACCGGATCGACTGTCAAAGTCGCGATAGGTCTCGTCCAGGATCAGGGCGATACCGCGCGCACGGGCCAGATCGAAAAACGCCTGCACCAACTCTTCGGGGTATTCAACGCCGCCGGGGTTGTTGGGCGTGACCAAGGCGATGGCACGGGTGCGGTCGGTGATCAGGGCAGCAGCCTGTTCCGGGTCGGGCAAAAGTGCATCCCCCACCGGCAGCGGCACGGCGGCGACACCCGACATATCCAGCCACATCTTGTGGTTAAAGTACCACGGCACCGGCAGGATCACCTCGTCCCCCTCGGCACAGAGCGTGGCAATCGCAGCGGCAAAGGCCTGATTGCAGCCCGATGTAATCGCCGCTTGCGCGGGCTCTACCGCGCCAGCGTAATGGGCGCTGACCTGCGCGGCCAGCTCGTCGCGCAATTCGGGCAGACCAAGCACCGGCCCGTAAAGATGCGCATCATCGTTGTTCAGCGCGACATCAGCCATGGCCTGACGCATCGCCTGCGGTGGCGGATCGACAGGGGCGGCTTGGCTCACGTTGATCAGGGGCCGGTCGGCGTCAAAGTGGACGCCCGTCAACCAGCGGCGCGCCTCCATCACCGGAGGAGAGAAAGTCGCGGCGGTACGCGGGGTCATGGTCAATGCTCCTGACTGGGCGAGGGTGGGGGCGCTTCGGCGAGCGGACCAGCGCAAAGTCTGACACGGCGCGGGGCCGCTGCTTCCAAATGGTCCTAAATCCTCGCCGAAGGCAGGTATCTGCGGGGGTGCCGTTTAGTCTTTGCCGCGGTAGGGCTCTACATATTGCAGCGCCATATCCCAGGGGAAGAAAATCCACGTATCCTGGCTGACTTCGGTAATGAAGGTATCCACCTGCGGGCGGCCCTTGGGCTTGGCATAGACGGTGGCCAGATGCGCATTGGGGTAAAGCTGGCGCACGACTTCAAGGGTTTTACCGGAATCCACCAGATCGTCGATGATCAGGATACCGGTGCCGTCGCCCATCAGCTCAGCATCGGGGGCCTTGAGCACGACCGCGTCCGATTGATCCTGATGGTCATAGGACTTGATCGAAATCGTGTCGACGGTGCGGATATCCAGCTCGCGGGCGGCGATCATCGCGGGGGCCATACCGCCACGGGTGATCGCAACCACAGCACGCCAGCCGCCGTCATCGGGGCCCATGCCGTCCAGACGCCACGCCAGCGCACGGCTGTCACGGTGGATCTGGTCCCAGCTGATGTGAAACCCTTTTTCATGGGGCAGGCGCGAGGCATCCTTGCTCATGTCGTTATTCCTTTGCCATGTCTGGGGCGTCGACGGCTTTCATGCCCACCACGTGATAGCCCGCATCCACATGCAGATTCTCGCCCGTCGTGCCCGAGCCAAGATCGCTAAGCAGGAACAGCGCGGATTTACCCACATCGTCGATGGTCACGTTGCGACGCAGGGGCGAGTTATACTCGTTCCACTTCATGATATAGCGGAAGTCGCCGATGCCGGATGCGGCCAATGTCTTGATCGGGCCGGCGCTGATCGCGTTGACGCGGATGCCGTCCTTGCCCAGATCCTCGGCCAGATATTTGACCGATGCTTCCAGAGCGGCCTTGGCGACGCCCATCACATTATAATGCGGCATCACTTTTTCGGCACCGTAATAGGTGAGCGTGACCGCGCTGCCGCCGGCTTTCATCATCTTTTCCGCGCGCTGCATCACAGCGGTGAAGGAGTAGACAGAGATATCCATCGACATCGCGAAATTGGCGCGGCTGGTGTCGACATAGCGCCCGCGCAATTCGTTCTTGTCAGAGAACCCGATCGCGTGGACGATAAAGTCGATCCCGTCCCAACGTTCGCCCAAAGCGGTAAACAGCGCGTCAATCGACTCTTCCGACCCGACATCGCAGGGCAGGACCAGATCGCTGCCCAGTTGTGCTGCCAGCGGATCGACCCGCTTTTTCAGCGCCTCGCCTTGATACGAGAATGCCAGTTCTGCACCGGCATCCGCGAGGGTGCGTGCGATGCCCCAGGCAATCGACTTGTCATTGGCGAGGCCCATGATAAGCCCACGTTTGCCTGCCATCAGGTCATTTGCCATTGTACTTCCTTCGACTATGTCACTGAACTTTTATCCGGTTTATGCTATTGATAGTTTGGCATCAAGGCTGCACGGTGATCGCGGCACTTGAGAGGACGCCGTGATAGACCGCCCTGGCGGTTTTTAGGCGCGACAGTGTGTTTAGTTGTTCTAGTATGTCATTTGATGTAAGGCATTGTCGCAAGTTTGCGTCGATGCGCAAGGAAGGGGATCATGATCATGGAAGTGCGCAAAGGCATTTTTGCCGGTAACGATCCCTTTGTGATTGCGCGCCGCTGGCTGGATGAGGCAACGCAGACAGAGGTCAACGACCCAAATGCCATCGCGCTATCGACCGTGGATGCCTACGGTTTGCCCAATGCGCGCATGGTATTGCTGAAAGAAATCGAAGACGCGGCATTCGTCTTTTACACAAACTACACCAGCGCCAAGGCGCAAGAACTGGATCACGCGGGCAAGGCTGCTTTCGTGATGCATTGGAAATCCCTGCGCCGCCAGATACGGGTGCGCGGCGTGGTTTCCAAAGAAGAAGGCCCGCAGGCGGACGCATATTACAAGTCGCGTTCGCTCAAAAGCCGGTTGGGGGCCTGGGCCTCTGACCAATCGTCCCCTTTAGCCAGCCGTGCGTCATTGGTCGCCGAAGTGGCAAAAGTCACCGCCAAAAAGGGGCCAAACCCAGACCGTCCACCTTTTTGGGGGGGCTACCGGATCACCCCGGCTGAAATCGAGTTCTGGGCCGACGGAGAGTATAGATTGCATGACCGTTTTGTCTGGCGACGTGCCGAACAAAACGGTGATTGGAGCGTAACGAGATTGAACCCATAAGGCGGCTTTTGCCGCTGATATTTTGTACGCGGGCACGCTGTTGCCTGACCTAGAGAAGACCAAAGGACATTTGTGTCAGAAGTATCCAGCAATAGCTCTGCCATTTCCGGCGTGGTGAAATGGTTTGACCCTGCGAAGGGGTTCGGTTTCGTTGTCTCAGACGCTGGCGGGCCTGATATCCTGTTGCACGTCAATGTGTTACGTAATTACGGACAAAGCTCTGTCGCGGACGGAGCGCGCATTGATCTGACGGTGCAAAAGACCGAACGCGGGGTGCAGGCGACCCAAGTGCATGCGGTACACCCGCCCGCTGCTGCTCAGGCGATGGCGTTGTCGGATATTGTGGGCATTGACCCCGCGCTGGTGGCCGCCGCACCGCTAGAACCCGCGCGGGTCAAATGGTTTGATAAATCCAAAGGCTTTGGTTTCGCGAATGTGTTTGGCAAAAGCGATGACATCTTTCTACATATAGAAGTGTTGCGCCAGTCGGGCCTGTCGGATTTGCAACCGGGCGAGGCATTGGCGCTGCGGGTCATTAACGGGGAACGCGGCCAGATGGCGGCAGAGGTACATGCATGGGAAACGGTACGACTCGATTCATCTGGCACCGCGCAAAGCTGATCCGCGCGGGTCTTTTGGCCTTTGCCACTCTGGCGATGGCGGGGGCTGCCGCAGCCAAATGCAGTGACACCAGCGTGACGTTGCGCGGCGACTGGGGGCAGGCGCGCTTTAGCGTCGAGATTGCCGATGATGCCGGTGAACGTGCCCAAGGATTGATGCATCGCAGCTCACTGGCGGGCAGCGCGGGTATGCTCTTTATCTATGAAGAACCGCAGCCTCTCAGCTTTTGGATGCGTAACACATTGATTCCCCTCGACCTATTGTTCATCGATTCCCGTGGTGTGGTGCAGCACATTCACCACAATGCGGTTCCGCTCGACGAATCTCCGCTTGAGGGGGGCAGTGATGCGCTGCTGGCGGTGCTGGAAATCAACGGCGGGTTAAGCGCGCGGATGGGCATCACACCGGGGACAGAGCTGCGCCATCCCGCGTTTGCAGGGCGCAATCCGGCATGGCCCTGTTAGTTCGTCAGAAACTATCATTTTCTGTGAACTTAGGGCTTTTCAATCCGATTGCTTGGGGCTAAGTAGGCCGCAGTCGGGGCGTGGCGCAGCCTGGTAGCGCACCTGTTTTGGGTACAGGGGGTCGGAAGTTCGAATCTTCTCGCCCCGACCACTTTAAGAACCACCACATATAGTGTTCCTGATCTGCTTCATGCAGATCAGAACGCTGTATTTGTGTGCAGTCGTTCTTTTTTGTCACAGATGCACGCTCTAAATCTGGTGAGACAGCCGCGTTTTCGAACCTATATCTGGTGGCTGCATAAATTTTTATCATCCACAGTTCCGCCATGTTTATCCCCAGCCCGCTGTCGGGGATTTTGTGGATAACTCAAGCGATACATGAGCCATCCGCGCTAAACCTTAGCGTTTATTAACTTTATCCGCGGTGTGAAAAAGCCCCCTCGTGATCCGCTGTCTGTGCATATCATTTCGCTGAATCACCGCGCTGACCGAAGCTTCAAAAAATGCCGATCCGGTCAAGACGCAACTTCCCTTATTTCGATAATAAAGCCGTTGACCCAATAGGGCTGCATACGCCAGTTTGTGTAAATCGACGGGCGGGCCACTACATCTGGTGATTGATCGGGGTGGCGTGCTGATCGGGTGAAATTGGGTTTCGCACTTTTGCGCCGGTTAAACGGCTTGATCCAAGACCAACCTGATGCGGGTGCGGGGGACGATGCACACCGGCGATAGGTTTGGCGGCCCGATCATGCCGCTGGTTGAGAGTTTGAAAATTTGGGGCAGCACTTATGAAAATCGAGAGAAAATTCACGCGATCCGGTCAGGATGCCTACGCAGAACTGGACTTTGTGAGCACGGCCTCCGAAATCCGCAATCCTGACGGGTCGGTGGTCTTTCGCCTCGATAACGTCGAAGTGCCCTCCAGCTGGAGCCAGGTCGCCTCTGATGTGATCGCCCAGAAATATTTCCGCAAGGCAGGCGTCCCGTCCGAGACCAAGAAGGTCAAGGAAAAGGGCGTGCCAGAATTCCTCTGGCGCTCGGTGCCGACCGATGACGCGACCATGGGCGGCGAGACATCGTCGAAGCAAGTGTTCGACCGTCTGGCCGGCGCTTGGGCCTATTGGGGGTGGAAAGGTGGCTATTTCACCACAGAAGAAGACGCCCAAGCCTATTATGACGAGATGCGCCACATCCTGGCCAGCCAGCGCGGCGCACCCAACAGCCCGCAATGGTTCAACACCGGTTTGCACTGGGCCTACGGCATCGATGGTCCCGCGCAGGGGCATTACTATGTCGATTACAAATCCGGCAAGCTGACGCGGTCGACATCCTCTTACGAGCATCCGCAGCCCCACGCTTGTTTCATCCAGTCCGTCGCTGACGATCTGGTAGGTGACGGCGGCATTATGGACCTGTGGGTCCGCGAGGCGCGTCTGTTCAAATACGGTTCCGGCACCGGCACCAACTTCTCGAGCCTGCGGGCGGCGGGCGAGAAACTGTCGGGCGGGGGGAAATCCTCTGGCTTGATGGGCTTTCTGAAAATCGGTGACCGTGCGGCAGGCGCGATCAAATCGGGTGGCACCACACGGCGCGCGGCCAAGATGGTGATCGTTGATGCGGACCACCCCGATATCGAGGATTTCATCAACTGGAAGGTCATCGAAGAGCAAAAGGTGGCGAGCATCGTCGCTGGCTCGAAGATGCATGAACGCGAGCTGAACAAGCTGTTTGCTGCGATCAAAGCATGGGATGGCGCAGAGGCGGACGCCTATGACCCTGCCAAGAACGACCAGCTGAAGGCCGCGATCCGCAGCGCGAAAAAATGCGCGATCCCAGAGACATACGTCAAGCGCGTGCTGGATTATGCCAAGCAGGGTCATACCTCGATCGAATTCCCGACCTATGACACAGACTGGGATTCCGAAGCCTATTCCTCGGTCTCGGGCCAGAACTCCAACAACTCGATCCGGGTGACCAACGCCTTCCTGCACGCCGTCGAAAAAGACGCCGATTGGGAGCTGCTCGACCGCACCACCGGGCGCGTGTCAAAAACCATCCGTGCCCGTGACCTGTGGGAGCAAGTCGGCCACGCGGCTTGGGCCTGCGCCGATCCCGGCATCCAGTACCACGACACGGTAAACGACTGGCACACATGCCCCGAAGACGGCGCGATCCGCGGGTCTAACCCGTGTTCCGAATACATGTTCCTCGACGACACGGCCTGTAACCTTGCGTCGATGAACCTGCTGACCTTCCTGCAAGACGGGGAGTTCATGGTCGAAGACTATATGCACGCCTCGCGTCTGTGGACCGTTACGCTCGAAATCTCGGTGATGATGGCGCAGTTCCCGTCCAAGGAAATCGCGCAGCGGTCCTATGATTTCCGCACGCTGGGTCTGGGCTACGCCAACATCGGCGGTCTGCTGATGAACATGGGCTTTAGCTACGACAGCGACGAGGGCCGTGCGCTTTGCGGGGCGCTGACCGCGATCATGACTGGCGTTTCCTATGCCACCTCCGCCGAGATGGCGGGCGAGCTGGGGGCCTTCCCCGGTCACGCCAAGAACGCCGACCACATGCTGCGCGTTATCCGCAACCACCGCAATGCGGCCCACGGCAAGACCGACGGCTACGAGGCGCTATCGGTCAAGCCCGTGCCACTGGACCACGCAAACTGCCCGCAAGCCAACCTGATCGACATCGCCACCGCGACCTGGGACGAAGCCCTGCGGCTTGGCGAAAAGCACGGGTACCGCAACGCGCAAACCTCTGTGATTGCGCCGACGGGCACCATCGGTCTGGTGATGGATTGCGATACCACCGGGATCGAGCCTGACTTTGCGCTGGTGAAATTCAAGAAGCTCGCGGGCGGTGGCTATTTCAAGATCATCAACCAGTCGGTGCCTGCAGCGCTTGAAAAGCTTGGCTACGGCTCGGCCCAGATCGAAGAGATCGTCGGCTATGCCGTCGGTCACGGCACTATCGGGAACGCGCCTGCGATCAACCACACCACGCTGGTCGGTCACGGTTTTGGCCCTAACGAGCTGACCAAGATCGACGCGGCGCTGGCACAGGCCTTCGACATCCGCTTTGTCTTCAACCAATGGACATTGGGCGAGGAATTCTGCACGCAAGTCCTTGGCATCCCTGCCGAAAAGCTGAACGACCCGACGTTTGACCTGCTGAAATCCCTGGGTTTTTCCAAGAAAGATATCGAAGCGGCCAACGACCATGTTTGCGGCACGATGACGCTGGAAGGCGCGCCGCACCTCAAGCCCGAACACTACGGCATCTTCGACTGCGCCAACCCCTGCGGCAAGAAGGGCAAACGCTACCTGTCCGTCAACAGCCACATCTACATGATGGCGGCGGCGCAAAGCTTCATCTCCGGCGCGATCTCGAAGACGATCAACATGCCAAATGACGCCACCATCGAGGATTGCCAGAACGCATACGAACTGTCGTGGTCGCTTGGCGTCAAAGCCAACGCGCTGTACCGCGACGGATCAAAACTCTCGCAGCCTCTGGCTTCCGCGCTGGTCGAGGATGATGACGAGGCCGCCGAAACGCTGGAAAGCGGCACCACCCACGAGAAAGCCACCGTGCTGGCTGAAAAGATCGTCGAGAAGGTCATCGTCAAAGAAATCATCAAATCGCACCGCGAAAAGATGCCTCAGCGCCGCAAGGGGTATACCCAAAAGGCAAATGTAGGCGGGCACAAGGTCTATTTGCGCACCGGTGAATACGAAGACGGCTCCTTGGGCGAGATCTTTATCGACATGCACAAGGAAGGCGCGGGCTTCCGTGCGATGATGAACAACTTTGCCATCGCCGTGTCCGTGGGTCTGCAATACGGCGTCCCGCTTGAGGAATTCGTCGACGCCTTCACCTTCACCAAGTTCGAACCCGCTGGCATGGTACAGGGCAACGACAGCATCAAGAACGCGACGTCGATCCTTGACTATGTGTTCCGCGAGCTCGCCGTGTCCTATCTGGACCGTACCGATCTGGCGCATGTGCAACCCGAAGGGGCCAGCTTTGACAGCCTCGGCCGCGGCGATCAGGAAAGCGTTGCCAATGTGGCGGAAATCTCCGAAACCGCCGCCAACCGCTCGCTCGAGGTGCTCAAGCAGATCAGCTCCACCGGGTATCTGCGCAACCGTTTGCCGCAGGATCTGGTGCTGCTGCAAGGCGGGCAGGGCGACACGCAGACGCTTGACCGTGTGATGCCGCAGGCCGGCCAAGCCTCGGTCGCGGCCAGCATGGGGTCGACCACAGCGGTGTCCAGCGGCGCAGTCAGCATGGACGCCCGTACCAAGGCAAAGATGCAGGGCTACGAGGGCGAAGCCTGCGGGGAATGCGGCAACTACACGCTGGTCCGCAACGGCACCTGCATGAAGTGCAACACCTGCGGCGGAACGTCGGGCTGCAGCTAAGACAAACGCCCCGGCCTTGCGGTCGGGGCTTTCTACATGGGGCAGGTGCGCTTGCCCCTGACGCTGGCCTTGCCGCAGGCATAAAACAAACGAGCGGTGAACGATGAGCAAGGTCAGGCGAAACTCAGGGTGCCCCATCGGGCACCCTTTCTTCGTTTGGTGTCGCTACATCGGAACGCTCGTATTCCGTTTGATCTCGCGCAGGACCACGTTGGTTTGGGCGCTTTCGACGGCGGGGAGGCGGAACAGGAAGTCTTCGAGAAAGCGGTTGTAGGCGGCGATGTCGCGGCAGAGGACGCGCATTTGGTAGTCGGCCTGTCCCGTGGTGGCATAGCATTCCAGCACCTCGGCGCGGTGTGCGATGGCTTTGATGAACTCTGCCAGCTTTTCCTGATTGTGACGCGCAAGCTGCACCTGCACCAGCGCCTGAAAGCTGTTGCCCGCTTTGGTCGGGGACACATCCGCGCGGTACCGTTCGATCACGCCGGCATCCTCGAACGCTTTCACCCGTCGCCAGCAGGCGGAGGCGGACATGCCAGCCCGCTCTGCCAGATCGGCGTTCGAGATGCGGCAATCGCGCTGCAACAGCTCCAGTATCTTGCGGTCGCGGTCGTCAAAGCGCATTTGGTCAGACATTTCATCAATCCCCTATATGCTGAATAGAACATTCGTTTATTCCGCGTGCAGGCGCAAGAGGGGGCAGATATTTCACGGAAACGTGGTTTGATGGTCAAGACAGCCAAGGATTGCCATCATGACCAAAGAAACCCACGATTTTTACCCCTATGCCTTATCCGACCGCTACACGCGCACAGAAGGAACGGTGTTTCTGACCGGCACCCAAGCGCTGGTGCGGATCATGTTGGATCAGGCGCGGCGCGATAAGCAGCAGGGGCTGAACACCGCGGGGTTTATCTCGGGGTATCGCGGATCGCCTTTGGGCGCGGTCGATCTTGAACTATGGCGCGCACGGGATGTGACCAAGGACAACAACATCACCTTTATGCCCGCGGTGAACGAAGATTTGGGGGCCACGGCGGTTCTGGGGGCGCAGCAGGCTGTGCTTGATCCCCATTGCGAGGTCGAGGGCGTATTCTCCATGTGGTACGGCAAGGGGCCGGGGGTGGACCGGTCGGGGGACGCGCTACGCCACGGCAACGCCTATGGCTCTTCGCCCAAGGGGGGCGTGCTGGTTGTGGCGGGGGATGACCACGGCTGTGTGTCGTCGTCCATGCCGCATCAATCGGATGTCGCCTTTATGACCTGGATGATGCCGACGCTGAACCCCGCGAATGTGGGCGAGTTTCTGGAGTTCGGGGCCTATGGGCTCGCGTTAAGCCGTTTTTCCGGCACTTGGGTCGGGTTCAAAGCGATTTCCGAGACGGTGGAAAGCGGGCAATCGGTGGCGTTGCAGCCTGACCGCGCGTTTACGCTGCCCCAGATCACGCCACCGCCCGGCGGGCTGCATGTGCGCCGCTCGGACATGCCAAGCCCCGAGATCGAGACCCGGTTGCAACATAAGCTCAGCGCCGTCGAAGCCTTTGTCGAGGCCAACCCGATCGACAGGCGTATCTATAATCTGGACAATGCCACCTTTGGCATCGTCACCACCGGCAAGGGCCATCTGGATCTGATGGAGGCGCTGCGTCTGCTGGGTCTGGACGAAGCCGCCTGCCGCCGTCTTGGCATCGATATCTACAAAGTCGGCATGGTTTGGCCCTTGGCACGGCGTGATGCGCTGGCCTTTGTTGCCGACACGGAAGAAGTACTGGTGATCGAGGAAAAGCGCGGCATCATCGAGAGCCAGCTGAAGGAATATTTCTACGACTGGCCGGGGCACAAACCCGGTCGCATGGTTGGCAAACACCGCGCGGCAGGCGACCCGCTGCTGCCCTGGACCGGCGAGTTAAGCCCGCTGGCGCTGGTGCCCGTGGTGGCCGAGCGGTTGAACGCGTTCTTCCCTGATGAAAACCTGCCGCAAAAGGCGCGCGCGCTGACGGAAAAGCCTCCTGTCCTGCTGAATGTGCCGGGGGCAAAGCGCACGCCATATTTCTGTTCGGGCTGTCCGCATAACACCTCGACCAAGCTGCCCGAGGGGTCGCAGGCCGCATCGGGCATCGGTTGCCACGTCATGGCCGGGTGGATGGACCGCGAAACCGGTGGCTATGCGCAGATGGGCGGCGAGGGCGTGCCGCATGTGGTGGCCTCAAAGTTCAACGGCGGCAAACACCTGTTCCAGAATTTGGGCGAGGGCACATGGTACCATTCAGGGTCGCTCGCCATTCGGCAGGCTGTCGCGGCGGGGACGAATATCACCTATAAGATCCTCTATAACGACGCGGTGGCCATGACCGGGGGGCAACCGGTGGACGGGCCGATCAGCGTGACCGGAATCGCGCAGGCCTGTCGTGCCGAAGGGGTCCAGCGCATCGCCTTGGTGTCGGATGTGATCGACAAATTCGACCGCGGCGATTTCCCCCAAGGCACCAGCTTTCACCCGCGTGAAGAGATGGACACCGTGCAGCGCGAACTGCGCGAGGTCAAAGGCGTGTCGGTGCTGATCTACGAACAGACCTGCGCCACCGAGAAACGCCGCCGCCGCAAGCGCGGGCAGATGGAGGACCCCAAACGCTTTGCCTTCATCAACCCCGCTGTATGCGAGGGCTGCGGCGATTGCTCGCTTGAAAGCAACTGTCTGAGCATCGAACCGCTAGAAACGGATCTGGGCCGCAAGCGCAAGATCAACCTGTCGAGCTGCAACAAGGATTTCTCGTGTCTGAACGGGTTCTGCCCCAGCTTCGTCACCCTTGAAGGGGCGGTGCGGCGCAAGAAAACCGGGGCAGAGGTCGATGTGGACGCGCTGCTGGCGGGTATCTCGCGTCCCGAACTGCCCAGCCTTGATGCGCCCTTTGATCTGTTGGTCACAGGCGTGGGCGGCACCGGCGTGATCACGGTCGGCGCGCTGATCACCATGGCCGCGCATCTGGAGGGCAAGGGGGCCAGCGTGCTGGATTTCACCGGTTTCGCGCAGAAGTTCGGCACGGTGCTTAGCTTTATCCGGATCGGGGCGCGCCCTAATGCAATCCATCAGGTGCGCATTGATCACGGGGCGGCGGATGCGGTGATTGGCTGCGATATCGTCGTTTCCTCTGCCGCGCAGGCGTCGGTCTACTATGGGCCCGCGACCAAGGTGGTGTTGAACCTCGCCGAAATGCCCACGGGCGATCTGGTGTTGCACCGCGACGCGCAGCTGCACACTGACCAGCGCGAGAGTGTGATCCGCGATACCGTGGGGGGTGAAAACCTTGCCGGTTTCGATGCCAATGCGATGGCAGAACGGTTTCTGGGCGATACGGTTTTCGCCAATATGATCATGTTGGGCTTCGCGTGGCAGAAAGGGCTGGTGCCCGTGTCCCACGGCGCGCTGCGGCAGGCGGTCGTGTTGAACGGCGTGGCTATCGACAAGAATCATCGCGCCTTTGATCTGGGCCGCGTGATGGCGGAAACGCCTGACGCGCTGGCCCTGCCGTCGAGCGAACAGCCAGACTTGGACCGCGCCGCGTTGATCGCGGACCGGGCCGACCGGTTGCGGGCCTATCAAAACGACAGCTACGCGCAGCGCTACCGCGACCGGCTTGCGCAGTTCAGCGCCGCCGTCCCCGCCGCCCATGCCGACGCGCTGACGGAGGTCGCGGCTAAGGCCCTGTTCAAACTGATGGCGTTCAAGGATGAATACGAGGTCGCGCGGCTGCACCGCGATCCTGCCTTTGCCGAAATGTTGGCGCAGGAGTTCGAGCCGGGGTTCAAGATCAACTACCACATGGCCCCGCCGATCATGTCTTTGCGCAAGGACGCGCGGGGGCGGCCCGTCAAGCGCGCGTTCGGTGCATGGTTCTCGCCGGTGTTGACCGCATTGTCGAGGCTGCGATCCCTACGGGGCACGGCGCTGGATGTGTTTTCCTACACTCAGGAACGTCGCGAAGAAGTGGCGCTGATCCGCTGGTACGAAGCCTTGCTGGCAGAGCTGCCCGCCAAGACCTGTGAGACAACGGTCGAGACGGTGCAAAAGCTGCTGGCACTGCCGATGGATATTCGGGGCTATGGGCCGGTGAAACACGCCGCTATCGAACAGGCGCGCGCAGAGGAGGCGCGGCTGCGGAAACTGCTCTGATGGCACTTCAGAAATTGGTTTAAGTGTGGCGTTTGTATTATAATTATCAATAGGTTGTGCTGGCAGTCTCACCTGATAATTTAGCTGATTTCGCGCGCTCTACTGACCTGTAGAACGCGCGAAATCCAGCCAGATCGGCAGGTGGTCCGAGGCGCGGCGCGCATCGTCAGTCTCGCAAACGCCACCGTCCATCACATGCAGCGCGTCATCTACCGCGATGCGATCCAGTGCGGCCAAAGGCAGGCGCGCATGATAGCTTTTACCCGGTGCATAAATGTCAAAGTGATGCGCCAGACGCCCGAGCCCGACGTTCAGCGACCATTCATTCATATCGCCCGCGATCAACGTCGGCCGTTTGGACTGCGCATCCAGATGGGCGATGAGCGCGGAAAGCTGAGCGCGCCGCGACCGGCGCATCAGCCCCAGATGGGTGGCAATGATGCGCAGCGGGATATCGCGCAGGTCGAAATCCACCACCATCGCACCGCGCGGCTCCATCCCCGGCAGGTTCAGGTGTTTGACCTCGATCAGCTCTGCCTCGGGGCGCAGCAAGACCGCGTTGCCATGCCAGCCGATGCTGACCTCACTGGGGACAGGCACGGCGATCAAACCGGTCTGCGCCGTCACCTGATCCATGGGCAGCGCCGAGGGGCGGGGGCCAAGGCGCATGTCGGCCTCTTGCAGCACGACGATATCCGCCGCGAGCGTCTGGATCACGCGCAGGATGCGGGCGGGATCCCGTTTGCGGTCAGTGCCCATGGCCTTGCGCATGTTGTAGCTGGCGATGCGAAGGGGAGCTTTGGTCACAAGATCGGTGCTCCTATGCGAAAGACGCCCTCGGCCAGACGGCGGGGCAAATGCGGGCTTGGCATATTCTCGTGGCAGTCTGCCTCGCGGGCCGTGAACCAGTCCGACAGGGTTGACACGCTGCGTGCATCATAAACGAACAACATCGCCTCAAAGTTCAAAAGCATACTGCGCACGTCGAAATTCGCCGTGCCCACAAGCCCCACATCATCAATCAGCGCGGCTTTCGCGTGGATCATCGCAGGTTCAAAGTATTTGACCTTGGCCCCTGCGGTATGCGCATCGCGCAGATAGCCGCCACGGGCGAAGTCCGCGATATGCTGGTTCGACTTCTGCGGCACTAGAATACGCACATCCACCCCGCGCAGCGCCGCGATGCGCAGCGCATTGGCCAGCGGCTCGGTCGGGACGAAATAGGGGGTGGCGATCCAGATACGGGTTTTCGCCAGATGCAGTGCGCGGATAATCCCGTCGTGCAGCGGGTCTTCGACAATATCGGGGCCCGAGGGGATCAACTGCACGGTGGCATTGCCCGCGGTGGTGGGGGCAGGCGTTGTAATATGGTCCACGTCCTCACCACAGGCGACTTCCCAGTCCGAGCGGAAGACATCGCAGAAGGTCTGTACCGATTGCCCTTCAAGGGTGAAGGCCAGATCGACCCAGTGATCGCTGTGCGGGTGGTCTGACATATAGTGTTCGCCAATATTCATCCCGCCCGAAAAGACACGGGCATGATCGGCGATGATCATCTTGCGATGGTTGCGCAGGTTTAGGTGGCCACTGCTGGGCAGTTGCAGGATCGGCGAAAAGAACAGCACCTCGCCGCCGGCCTTGCGCAGCGCCTTGACCGCCTTGGAGGGGCCGCGCAAGGTGCCAAGCCGGTCCATCAGCAGGCGCACCTTGACGCCGTTGCGGGCTTTTTCGGTCAGGGCGTCGACCACGTGATTACCGGTGTCATCGTCCGAGACGATATAGAACAGCACATCAATCGTCTGTGTCGCGCTCTCGATGACCTCCATCGCGGCGGCATAGGCGGTTTGCGGTGTATCATGCAGGTTCAGTCGCTGTGCTTCCAGCGCGGGGGGCAGGTTGAAGCTCTGGAACATCTCGTCCAGAGCATGCACGGGCGTTTGCGGGTCTTCTTTTTGGGTAAAGATAATAGGCTCGTAGCGTTTGCCCTGTTTGCGAAAGCCAAGCGCCAAGAACAAGGGCGCGGCGACATAGGGCATCACCACCAGAAACAGGATCCAGGCGGCAGTAGATTGTGGGCTGCGGCGCTGCTGAAGCAGGATGAAGGCCACGCCGAGGGTCAAAAGGATGACGCCAACGACCTCTATATGTGTAATGAAGAAATTGATCATACTCGTTTCGCCTCGATTATGCCGGACATGCTGTCATCCGCGCCGCATCGCTACCTAGCACATAGGGGGGTAAACGCCACTTTTTGCAGCATTTTCGCGAGATTCCTGCTGCAGCATGCGGGCAGATTGTTCCATCTTCTTGAAAATTTAATTCCGGGTGATTTTGGCGCATCTCCGCGGAACCGCGTTTTGGCCTTGGTAAAAAGGATTAATAGCGGCGACGGGCCGCCGAGACGCCGTGCATTTGAGCAACAATTTACCGATCACCAACCCGTGATTGGGAAATCCCGAAACCAGATCTTAGCTGCCGTGTTGTGTCGATGAAGCGGGAAGCGCCCGCTCCGGTACAAACTGATCGAGGAGTTACGATTATGAAACGCACTATGAAACTTGCATCCGCAGCCGTTCTGGCATCCACAGCATTCGCTGGCGCAACATACGCCGGCAGCTTGGCAGAGCCAGTGGTTGAGCCCGTGATGACCGCACCTGTTCCTGCACCCGACCTGGGTGGCGACTGGACAGGCTTTTACACCGGTCTGCAACTGGGCTATTCCGACGCTGAGATCGACAACGGTCTGGAAGGTGACAACGGGTCCTACGGTTTCCACGCTGGTTACAACTACGACTTCGGTCGCTTCGTATTGGGCGGTGAGCTTGACTACGACAAGACAGACATAGACCTGGAAGACGCTGCAGGCGTAACACAGGGTTCCATCGACTCCGTTGCTCGTGCGAAAATCAAAGGTGGCTACGACCTGGGTAGCACTCTGATCTACGCAACCGGCGGTTACGCTCGTGCCGACACATCCTTGGGTGACGAAGACGGTGCCTTCTACGGTATCGGCATGGATTACAAAATCACCGAGCAATACAGCGTTGGCGCAGAACTGCTTGAGCACAAGTTTGACGACGTAAATGGTGTTTCCGGTGACGACGCGGACGTAACCACATTCAACATCCGTGGTTCCTACCGCTTCTAAGCTGACACGCTGACAACTGGCGGTGTATCTGCCGAGGGCGTCGCATAACGGTGCTCTCGGCAGGAAATAATAATGTGCCAGTCAAAAAGGCCGGAGGATCATCCTCCGGCCTTTTTCGTATGTTGGCAGCTGCGGTCGCGCGACGTTTTCGTCAGGCGGCGAGGCTTTCCGCGAAGTCGCATACTGTCGCCAGCGCTTGGGCAAAGCGCGTGTCCTCGATGGTCATCGCGACGCGGATATGGCCTGCCGCTGCCGTCCCGAAGCTTTCGCCGGGCATCACCGCGATGTGGTGTTTTTCCAGCAGCGCATAGGCGAAATCCTCGCCACTCATGCCGGTGCTGCGCACATCCAGCATTAGATACATCGCGCCTTGGGCGGGTACGAGGCTGACGGCGTTCTGTCGCGCAAGAATGTCTTGCGCCAGCAGACGGCGGCGCTGGAAGGGGGCGGCGATCTCTGCCTCGAAACCGGTGCCTTGGTTCAGCGCGAACAGCGCCGCGTCCTGAATGTACCCGGGCACGCCATAGGTCGTGTGGGTCGCCAGATTGGTCAGATGCTCGATCGCATCCACGGGCCCGACGATCCAGCCGCAGCGCGAGCCGGTCATCGCGTGGCTTTTCGACATCGACCCTACGACCAGAGTATGCTCCGCCATCCCGTCCAGCGCGCGTGGCGAGAGGTGCGCGCCCTCCCAGACTTGTGTGTCGTAAACCTCGTCCGAGATCAGCCACATGTCGTGATCGCGGCAGACCTGCGCGATGCCTTCAAGTGTCTTGCGGGAGTAGACAACGCCGGTGGGGTTGTTGGGCGAATTCACCAGCAGCGACGCCGCGTTGGTCTGCTTCGCAGCGGCGGCAATCACGTCCGCACGGGGCTGGAACGCATCCTCCGCACGGGCGGCGATCGCATGGGGCAGGGCGCTGACACCGCGGATCGTACCGGGGTAGGTGGCGTAATAGGGATCAATATAAAGCGCTGTATCGCCGGGGTTGCAGGTCGCCATATGCGCGGCAAACAGCGCGCTTTGACCGCCCGGCGTGATCAGCACATTGTCGCGCGTCGTCGGCACGCCGGTACGCTCTTGCAACCGCGCGGCCACGGCATCGCGCAGACCCGTGGTGCCGGGGATGGCCGCATACCCTGTGTGACCGGCCAAAGCGGCGCGGTGCATATCTTGCAGGATCGGTGCGGCGGTGCGGATGTCATGTTCGCCAATCGTCAGCTCTGTCACCTGCGTACCCTGTTCAATCATCTGGCGGGCGCGCAGGAAAACGCCCCAGCCGTCTGATCCGCCGCCAAGCAGCCCTGTGATGCGCGATGATAGTTGCATGCCGTCTCTCCCTCGTAACTTGAAGACGCAGGGGCGCAGAGCATGGTTGATTTGTCAATCAGGCTTGACCGCCAGTGGCGGGTCGGGCTACGCAGACGGCATGAAGATGATGCCACTCATTATTTGCTGTATTACCTGCTAAGACCTTCCGGCGGGCTTGCTCACATCGTTTTCTTCCCGAGATTTCTGTGCCATGCCCGCGCAATCCTTGCGTAAGGACGCGCCATGACCACGATCAAGCTGCACAACACGAAAACCCGCAAACGCGAGGATTTCACCCCGATTGATGATAAGAACGTGCGGATGTATGTCTGTGGGCCGACGGTGTACGACCGCGCCCATCTGGGCAATGCGCGCCCCGTGATCGTGTTTGACGTGCTCAACCGGTTGCTGCGCCATGTCTATGGCGACGCCCATGTGACCTATGTGCGCAACTTCACGGATGTGGATGACAAGATCAACGCGCGCGCGGCACAAAGCGGTCGGTCGATTGGCGAGATCACCGCCGAGACAACCCAGTGGTTTCTGGACGATATGGCCGCCGTCGGCGCGCTTGAGCCCGATCACATGCCACGCGCCACCGCCTATATTCCGCAGATGGTCGCGATGATTGAAGACCTGATTGCGAAAGAGCACGCGTATCCTGCGGAAGGGCATGTGCTTTTCCGCGTGCGTAGCTACAAGAATTATGGGGCGCTATCAGGGCGTTCCGTCGATGATATGATCGCCGGCGCGCGGGTGGAAAAGGCCCCCTACAAAGAAGACCCGATGGACTTCGTACTGTGGAAGCCGTCGGACGACGCGACGCCGGGGTGGGACAGCCCCTGGGGCCGTGGCCGCCCCGGCTGGCACATCGAATGTTCCGCCATGGCGGACGAGCTGCTGTGGAAAGAGCCTTTGCGTCAGGACCGTCTGTCGGATGAGGCGAAGAGCGCACCTCATGTCTTTGACATCCACGGCGGCGGTCTGGACCTGCAATTCCCCCACCACGAGGACGAGATCGCCCAAAGCAGCTGCGCCAATGGCACCGACGAGATGGCACGCTACTGGCTGCACAACGAGATGTTGCAGGTCGAGGGCAAGAAAATGTCCAAGTCGCTTGGTAACTTCTTCACCGTGCGCGATCTGCTGGATCAAGGCGTGCCCGGAGAGGTGATCCGTTTCGTCATGCTCAGCACGCATTACCGCAAGCCGATGGACTGGACCGAGAAGAAACGGGACGAGGCGGAGAAGACGTTGAGGAAGTGGCGCGAGCTTTCTGAGCACGTCCAGCCAAGCAAGCCCTCAAAAAAGCTAATTGAAATGTTGGCCAACGATCTCAACACTGCTGGAGCCATTTCACAATTACATGAAATGGCATCCGTGCTGCTCGCTGCATTCGGCGGGGCGGATCTGCCTGATAAAATTGATGTTGGAGGTATTGAAAGTGAGTTTCTGGCGTCCGCGCAATTTTTGGGTCTTATCACCGACGAGTTATCGGGTTGGAATTGGAAAGCAGAGAATGAGAAAGACAATTTAATCGGTTGGGCTGAAGTGCTCAGTGAGGTCAGGCTTCAAGCTTTGGCCAAGAAGGACTTTAGTGAACTAGATCGTATTAAGCTCCAGCTTGTTGAAGCCGGCTTAGAAGTTCGCTTCAAAAAAGATGGTGTTGAGATTGTTGACGACATTGGCATAGACCAGAGCAAAATAGGTGAGATTTTCTATCCTTGGGCTAACAACAAGTAATCGTTTCAGGGCGCCAATCAGAGTGGTAAATTCCGTATCTGCTCTTTCAGTGTTTGATCAACATAGGTGTGGGGGGGGGG
>NZ_DCAN01000019.1:471686-476387 GCF_002311545.1 Sulfitobacter sp. UBA1132
CCCCGGAGTTTATCTGGCAAAATGAAGGAGGGATCGCTGCGATGACCCGCGAACGCCTTTATCTCTATGACACCACATTGCGCGACGGGCAGCAAACCCAAGGGGTGCAATTCTCGACCGCGGAAAAGATCACGATTGCGACCGCGCTCGATACGCTGGGGGTGGACTACATCGAGGGCGGCTGGCCCGGCGCGAACCCGACGGACAGTGCCTTTTTCGACGCGGCACCGACCACGCGGGCGAAGATGACGGCCTTTGGTATGACCAAGCGCAACGGCATGTCGGCGCAGAACGATGATGTGCTGGCGGCGGTGATGAATGCGGGCACGCGGACGGTCTGCTTGGTGGGTAAAACCCATGATTTTCACGTCTCGGCGGCGCTTGGGATTACGCTGGACGAGAACACGGATAACATCGCGAAATCCATCGCGCATCTGGTGGCGCAGGGCCGCGAGGCGCTGTTCGATGCTGAGCATTTCTTTGATGGCTACCGCGCCAACCCCGATTATGCGCTGACCGCGATCAAGGCGGCCTATCAGGCGGGCGCGCGGTGGATCGTGCTTTGTGATACCAATGGCGGCACCATGCCCGCCGAGGTCGGGCGCATCACAGCCGAGGTCATCGCCGCAGGCATCCCCGGCGATCATCTGGGCATCCATACCCATAACGACACCGAAAACGCGGTCGCCTGTTCGCTGGCCGCCATTGACGCGGGCGCGCGGCAGATACAGGGCACGTTGAACGGCTTGGGCGAACGCTGCGGTAATGCCAACCTGACCACGCTGATCCCGATTTTGCTGCTGAAAGAGCCCTATGCCAGCCGTTTCGACACGGGAATCCCGCTAGACGGTCTGGCGAACCTTACCCAGATCAGCCGTGCACTGGACGAGATCTTGAACCGGGTGCCGACCAAACAGGCGGCCTTTGTCGGGTCGTCGGCCTTTGCGCATAAGGCGGGGCTGCATGCCAGCGCGATCCTGAAAGACCCGTCCACTTATGAACATATCGACCCCGCGCTGGTCGGCAACACGCGCATCATCCCCATGTCGAACCAGGCGGGCCAGTCAAACCTGCGCCGGCGTCTGGAAAGTGCGGGCTTGACCATCGCCAAGGGGGATCCGGCCTTGGGGCAGATCCTTGACGAGGTGAAGGCGCGCGAGGCCGAAGGTTATAGCTATGACACCGCTCAGGCCAGCTTTGAGCTGCTGGCGCGGAAAGCTCTGGGGCAGATGCCGGCTCTCTTCGAGGTAAAACGCTATCGTGTGACCGTCGAGCGGCGCAAAAACAAATACGACCAGATGGTCAGCCTGTCAGAAGCGGTTGTCGTCGTGAAGGTGGATGGCGAGAAACGTCTGTCGGTGAGCGAGAGCATGGATGCCGAAGGCTGCGACCGCGGGCCGGTGAACGCGCTCAGCAAGGCGCTGGTCAAGGATCTGGGGCAGTACTCGGCGCTGCTGGAGGATATGCATCTGGTGGATTTCAAGGTGCGGATCACGCAAGGTGGCACAGAGGCGGTGACGCGGGTGATCATCGACAGCGAAGACGGGCAGGGGCGGCGCTGGTCCACCGTGGGTGTGTCGGCCAACATCGTCGATGCGTCTTTCGAAGCACTGTTGGACGCGATCCGCTGGAAGCTGATCCGCGACCGCAAGGGATAGGATCCATGGAATTTGATGCCGACCTAAGCGCCTGCGCGGCCATTATCGAGCGTGCCGATCCGCTGCGCTTTCGCGCCAGCATGGCGGCCCCCGTGGCCGCACGCCGTGTGTTGTTCCCGCTGTATGCCTTTAATATCGAGGTGGCGCGCGCGCCCTGGGTGACGCAGGAAACCATGATCGCCGAGATGCGTTTGCAGTGGTGGCGCGATGTCTGTGACGAGATCGCGAACCGTGGGGTTGTGCGGCGGCACGAGGTTGCGACACCCCTTGCACTGGCTATCTCGCCCGAAGACGCGGTGTTGCTGGATACGCTGGCCGCCGCGCGGCGGTGGGATATCTACCGCGACGCCTTTGAAGATGCCGCCCATTTCGACGCCTATATCGACCAGACCGCGGGCCATCTGATGTGGGTGGCCGCGCGGTCTTTGGGACCGGCGGAGGAGACCACGGTGCGCGATGCGGCTTATGGGGCGGGGGTGGCGGCTTGGCTGCACGCGATCCCGCAGCTGGTAGAGCAGGGGCGCGTCCCCTTGTTGGATGGCACCGACGCTGGCGTTGTGGCGCTGGCCCAAAAGGCGCGGGCGCGGTTGCGACAGGCGCGGGCCAACCGTGGCAAGATCTCGAAAGCGGCGCGACCGGCGATGTATAGCGTCGGCGCGGCAGACAAGGTGCTGAGCGCGGCCATCGTCGCCCCCGGGCGTGTCAGCGCCGGAGAACTGCCGCCGATGAATGATTTCGCCCTGTCGTGGCGGGCTTTGTCGGGGCGTTGGTAGCGCTAGACCCGCGCGCTACGTTGCCGCAGCATCAGCCAGATCAGCGACCCGCCTGCCAGCACCAGAAACGGGATCATCGCGATATTGACGGCGGCCCAGCCTTCGACGGGGTTGCCGCCCGAGCAGTTCATCAGCCCGCCGCTTGACAGGGACGCAAAGGTCACCCCGCCAAACACCAGCAGATCGTTCAGACCTTGCATGCGGCCACGCTCGTGCGGTTCATGGGCACCGGCCAGCATGGATGTCGCGCCGATAAAGCCGAAGTTCCAGCCGATCCCCAGCAGGATCAGCGCGATGTAGAAGTTGTTCAGCTCCACCCCCTGCAGCGCGACCACACCGGCCCCCGCAAGGATCGCGATGCCAAGGCCGAGGATCTTTTCGACCCCGAATTTTGCGATCAGGTGGCCGGTGAAAAAAGATGGCGCATACATCGCCAGAACATGGCCTGTGACCACATGGGACGCATCCACGATGTCATAGCCGCAGCCCACAACCGCCAGCGGCGTCGAGGTCATGACAAGGTTCATCAGCGCATAGGATACCATGCCGCAGATCACAGCGACGGCGATGCGCGGGGTCTTCAAAAGCTCCATCCGGGTGCGGCCCTTGGGGGCATCTACGGCCGGCACGGGCGGCTTGGGGATGTTGAGGAAGGCGAAAAGCACCATGCCCACAGCGTTCAGCGCGATCGCGGCGAGGTAGACCGGGAAAAACCGCATCATCGTCGCATCGCCGTTTGCTCCGGTCAGAAACCCCACCAGCTGCGGCCCGATGATGGCCGAGATCAGCCCGCCCGCCATGACATAGGAAATCGCCTTGGGCCGGAACGCGTCAGATGCGGTGTCCGTCGCTGCAAAGCGGAAAAACCCTTGCGAGCACATGTAGATGCCGATCAGATAGCTGCCCAGCAGGAAGGTCATGAAACTCTGAATCGTCAGGGCATAGGCGCAAAGCGCGGCCCCCGTCATCCCGCCAAATGCGCCCGCCACAAAGCCCGCGCGACGGCCAAAGCGTTGCATCACCGTCGACAGCCACGGGGCCGTGGTCATCGACCCGAACACGATCATAGAGATCGGCAGCGTCGCGAGGCAGACGTTCGGCGACAGCTGTTGCCCCGCCAATCCGCCGACCACAAAATACATCGGCATCTGGCTGCCAAGAAAGGCCTGCGCGGTCACCAGCACGGCGACGTTGCGCTTGGCGCGGGTGTCATCAATCACTGTCATGGTGAATGCGTAGACCGGGCTTTGGGGGGCTGCAAGGGCCTTGCGTCCCGCGGCGGGGTCAACGATGGTCGCGCCATGAACCGGGGCCCCCATATTCTGCTGATTGCTGGCAGCGCCGAAGCGCATGAGATCGCCGCTGCGATGGCGACCTCTGACGTCTCTGCAAGGGCGGTGTTAAGGCGGGCGGAGCGGAGCTTTGGCCCGCTGGCCGTACCGTCAGAGATCTGGTCGCCGCGCAACCTGGATGAGATGGCAGCTTACCTGCGCGCCCATGAGTTTACCGCGGTGCTGGACGCAGGACACGGGTTTGACGCGGATATTTCGCAGATCGCTTTTGACGCCACCGCGCGGTTGGGGCTGCCTTATCTGCGTGTCCTGCGGCCCATGTGGGACATCGCGGCACCGGTTGAACGGGCCGCGTCGGTCGCGGCGGCGGCACGGATGATCCGACCCCAAGCACGGGTCTTTGCCGCGACGGGGCGCGGAACGGTGGCGGATTACGCCCCTTTCGCAGGCGCGCGGCTTTATCTGCGGCAGACCAACGCGCAGGCCCGAACCAAGCTGCCCCCCTTTGCCGAAGCCGTCTATGGCCAGCCGCCCTTCACTCGGGCGGCGGAGGAGGCGTTGTTTCGCGCCTTGCAGATCGATACGCTGGTTCTGCGCAACGTCGGTGGCGTGCCAAGCCGCCCCAAACTGGACGCAGCGCGCGCGATGGGTCTGCGGGTGATTGCCATTGACCGTCCGGCGGCCCCCGTCGGCGCGCAGGTTCGCGCCGCGCCGGATGCGGCGATCCACTGGATCGAGACGCTGACAACGGGGGGCACAACCGGATGAGCATCGGACGGATTATCACTGGCGACGCGGATGTCGCCGAAGGGGCGGATTGGCTCGCTGCCCATGTGCCGCAGTTTGCTACCGCCTTGGCCGCGACTGGCCCTTTGCCTCTGCGATTGCGTGCGGACGGGTTTGACGCGCTGATCGGGGCGATCATCAGCCAGCAAGTCTCTGTCGCGTCGGCCAATGCGATCGCCGCCCGTGCGGAGG
>NZ_DCAN01000018.1:0-128686 GCF_002311545.1 Sulfitobacter sp. UBA1132
ACGCACAAACCTTCCGATGGGGCCTTACATCCTCAACTTCTTCGATGAAAGCATCTGCACGCAATGAAATGACGCTTACCCGACGCTCATCCAGCGCGACGATCCCCGGCGCTCGCACCGTCATTGCCATGGGCTTGAGCACCGCAACTGACGTACGTACGCCGGTGCGCTGTAGTTTGCCGGGCGATACCGTCACCGATCCGGCATCTTTTGCCTCATCGGCAAAAACGGGAAGGTAGTCCATGCCCATGGAATCCTGCTTAGGCACCGGCGACGTATCGGGCAGGCCCATCGGATGCCGGTAGTAGAGAACGGTTCGTTCGCCAATTTTCGCCTCTAGGGGGTTGGGCGCCTCTGGGTCAAACGACACATCTTCGCTTGCCAGCACCGGCAGAAACGCCTTGCCATCGACGGTGTCGGTCGGCACCGCGGACCACTCGGCAAGACCGTCAGGGTGTCGATAGTAGATAATCGGGCCCATCGCCGATCGGATTTCGGCCGGCATCGCATCAGCTCTACGTCCCAAAAGTGCTGTGAGCTGCGTCTGCGCCACATCCGTCAGCATCGCAGGCGTCCAGCCTTTGCCGCCCGCCGCAAGGCCAACCCATCCAGCCGCGCTGCCAACGACGGCGATCAGCACCAGTTTGCCAAAGGCGCTCATGGCTGTACCTCGATCACGATCTGTGCCTGAACGGTTTCCATCTCGCCCTGCACCTTGGCCGCAACGGAAAAGCGCCAGTTTCCGTCCATCGTCAGATCGGCAGAGAAGCGATAGAGACCCGGCTCTTCGCCGGGTAACGCCAAGACCGGTGAAGTCATCGTCTCCATCCCGTCCGGCGCCATATCCAACCTTGTGGCAAAGATGACGGCGCCCTCCACGGGCGCATTGGTGCGGGTATCAATCAGACGAACTTCTAGAACCGCATCGTCTCCGAAGGCATAAGTCGTCTCGACAAGAACGAGAATGTAATCAGATGCAGCGGCCTGTGCCACCGGCACGGAAAGCTGGGCTGCGACCACGAGGGCAGCAAGGGCGCTGTGAATATAACGGGGCATGATACGCCTGTATTGACGGGCAACGGGAACGCCGACCATCGTATCGACCTGGAACTGGTCTAAACGTTACATCGGCGCGCGGCTTTTGGTGCGACAAGCACCAGAACCGCTATGCCTTGGGCGGTCTTTGCAATCCGCCGTCCGCGTGTTGCAGGATCGCCGTCGCCTCGGTCCGCAAGAACCCGGCACGTCCGGAGCGAGGCAGGTTCGCCAGGATCACCCGTTCGAGCCCGGCCACGATCGGGACCACACGACATTGCGTCGTGGAAATGCAGGCAGCATCGCATTCCGGCATATCCGGACAATCACTCGGGCAGCAATCGCTCTGCATGGCCATTTCAGGCGCTGGGTCCACGCTTGAAATGGACGCAAGATTGATTTGCACCAGAACAGCGCCAACCAACAGAGCAACCAGAAAAAGGCGCGTTTTGAATAACATGCAACATACTATGCTGAAGTTCTCATAGATCAGCAATACACGTTTTGCTGAAATAGAAGTGTCGTCCAGCTTCACGCTCAATACGCGGATCGTCTAAAGCCTCAATCGCCGTAGTCTGAGCGCGTTCGCGATGACCGAGACCGACGAGAGGCTCATTGCGGCGGCGGCGAACATGGGCGACATCAACAGCCCGAATACCGGGTAGAGCACGCCCGCAGCTAAGGGCACACCGAGCGTGTTGTAGGCAAAGGCCCAGAACAGGTTCTGGCGTATGTTACGGATCGTCGCCACGGCCAGCGTCCGTGCCTTGACGATACCGTTCAAATCGCCGCGCAAGAGAGTGATGCCCGCGCTTTCAACCGCCACGTCCGCACCCGTACCCATTGCAAGGCCGACATCCGCTGCAGCGAGGGCAGGCGCGTCGTTGACACCATCGCCGGCCATGGCGACCTTTTTGCCATTCGCGTGGAGCTCGTCCACCAGTGCCTTTTTGTCTTCCGGGAGAACGCCGGCTCGTACTTCGTCGATGCCAAGACGCTGCGCCACGGCCCTTGCTGTGCGTTCGTTATCACCCGTAGCCATGATTATCCGCAGGCCCGCCTCGTGCAATTGCTTGATGGCCTCGGCCGTCGTTTCCTTGATCGGGTCGGCGACGGCGACGATGCCGGACAGTTTTCCTTCTATGGCCACGAACATGGCCGTCTTGCCTTCGCTTCGCAGAACATCTGCTGCCTCCTCTGCTGCGGAGGTGTCGAGGGACATGTCGCGCATCATCGCGGTGTTACCAAGCGCGACGGCGCGGCCCGAGACGGTTCCGCTCACACCCTTGCCGGTCACGGCTTCGAAGTTCTCGGCATTGCCGACTTTGATACCTCTCTCTTTCGCACCTTCGACGATGGCCTCCGCCAGCGGGTGCTCGGAGCCTTTTTCCAAGGCAGCCGCGAGGGTCAGAATGGTTTCTTCGGACTCGTCGTCCAAAGCGTTCACATCGGTTAGCGTCGGCTTGCCTTCGGTCAGGGTGCCGGTCTTATCGACGATCAGCGTATCGACCTTGGCCATGCGTTCCAGCGCTTCGGCGTCCTTGATCAGGACACCCGCCTGCGCACCGCGACCTGCGGCCGTCGTGATCGAAATCGGGGTCGCCAGACCCAGAGCACAGGGGCAGGCGATGATCAGCACTGACACCGCCGAGGCGATAGCAAAGACGAGTGCCGGTTCGGGCCCGAAGCCGAGCCAAGCGGCGAAGGAAAGGATGGCGACCACGACAACGGTCGGCACGAAATAGGAAGAAACCTGGTCCGCGAGCCCCTGGATCGGTGCACGGGATCGCCGCGCGTTCGAGACCATCTCGACGATCTGGCTCAGCATCGTGTCGGCACCTACACGGGCGGCTTCTATGACAAGGGAGCCGATCTTATTGATTGTGCCGCCGGTGACCGTATCGCCCGGACCTTTTTCGACCGGCAACGGCTCGCCGGTTATCATGCTCTCGTCGATGGATGACGTTCCGTCAACAACCTTGGCGTCAACGGGGACCGCATCACCTGGGCGAACCCTCAGGCGATCTCCCTCAACGATGTTTTCCAGCGGTGCGTCGTATTCCGTACCGTCGGGCAGAATGCGTCGCGCGGTTTTCGGGGCCAGATCGAGCAGCGCCCGGATGGCATCGCCGGTCCGTTCCCGCGCCCGCAATTCCAGTACTTGCCCGACGAAAATCAGAGTGATGATGACGACGGCAGCTTCAAAATAGGTGCCGACACCCGCGCCCATTCGGTACTCGTCCGGAAACACACCAGGAAGGAACGTGGCGACCAGCGAATAGAGATATGCCGCGCCGACACCAATCGCGATCAGCGTCCACATGTTGGGTGAGCGGTTCACGATCGACGCACAACCCCGCACGAAAAACGGCTTCGCCGCCCACAGCACGATCGGCGTCGCCAACAGGAACTCGAGGTATGTCGCCAGTTGATGCCCGATCCAGTCCCGGACCGGCAGACCGACCAGCTCTCCCATAGTCAAGATAACCAGAGGAACGGCCGCGGCGGCACTGATCCACATTCGGCGGGTAAAGTCGGTCAGTTCTTCGCTGGGTTCATCCGACGGCACCATCGGTTCAAGCGCCATGCCGCAGATCGGACAGGCGCCGGGCTCGTCACGAACTATCTCGGGGTGCATTGGGCAGGTGTACTGAGTCCCGGCTTTCGGGGTCATGCTGTGATCCGATGCCGTACCTGAGGCATAGTAGATCGGATCGGCCTCGAACCTGGTCTGGCACTTATCGGAGCAGAAGTAGAAGGTTTCACCGTCATAATTTGCCTGACGGGCCTCCGGAGACATAGTGACGGACATGCCGCAAACTGGATCCTTGGCCTGATCGGATGACCGCTCTTGCGGGTGCGGTTCTGTTACCTGTATCATGCTCTAGCCCTCCAAAATGATGCCAACTCCTAAGATGGGGCTTCCAGCAACGGGAAGGTCAAGCTTGGATTGCTGATTAGCGAAGGAAAGCTGATTGATACTGCCAATATATTACATAATAACTCTTACCGGTCCAAAATCTTAGTGTTGCGATAGTATATTATCGTAGATATGCTGAGCCTAGTCACAGAGGGCCCTCAGCATGCGTCATCTATTTAAGAAGCTCCTCCCGTCGGTCGCAGTCGCTTTGACTGTGACAAGTTCTTTGCTGCCGATGCCCGCTCGCGCGCAGACATACCCGATCGATTGCGCGATCCTCTTGTGCTTGTCTGGCGGCTGGCCTGCTTCCGTTCCTTGCGCCCGAGCACGCGCCGAATTCATCCGACGAATTACGCCTTGGCCGGTGGAACCTCCGCTTCAAATCTGGCGCTGCCCTATGGGCGCTTCCTTTGAGACCGCTCCAGCACCAAACAGTTCAGACCGCATCTTTGAAGCGTTCTTCCAGTACAACAGCACTGGTCTGCGACAATCCTATCCAGCGCGCGATACCGCTGACCCAATTGCGGCCGCTTGGCGCACCTCAGAAGCCCCGGACTACCTTGTTCCCGCCGAGCAGGCCCTCCGGCTCGTTCAAGATCGCGCGGACATCGATATCAGCGGACCTGAGTTCAACTTCGTGCAGTCCATTCGCGTCTTTGATGTCCGGTATGCGCGACAGCACGAATCCGGACGCGACGGCGATTGCAACCGTAGTGCCACCGTGGTCCTCGGCACATATGGAACGCAAGGTGACTTCGCCTGGCAGAGGTCCTCCATAACCGCCCTACCAGCCGCCCATGCCGGTCTCGAACGATGGGGCCAGAATTGCCCCAGTATCTATCATCAATCCGTTTTCGTCGACTGGCGTGACTACGAGGGCAACTACGGCTTTGAACAGGTGAACTACTGAACTTACGCGAAATGGCTCGGACTGTAAGATTGGTTTCGCGGACATGTGCAATGCCACCTCGCGCGTTAGTCGTCGCAGTACGGTTCGGCATTTCGGCAAACGCCGCAGGGTAGCCCTCCTCACCCGCCCTCGTCTCTTCCGATCCGCATGAGCGCCTCGAAGTCGATTTCTTGCTTCTGTTCGTCACTTATATCCGGCCGGATTTTTGATACCGGCTGGGGTCCATGGACGTCCCACATCACCGCGTGCGCGCCTGTAGTCCAGCTATAAACCCAACCAACAACGCTGCGCCCGTCGGTCCCGATCAGATTGGCAATCGCGACGCCTTCACCATTATCATCGTCCACTGTTTACTGACTTCCTGCACTTTGGCGCTGCAATCGCGGCATCGTGTTCTCAGGCTTCGCCTGCACAGCATGACGCAATTGGTGGATGTTGGCTAACTGCTCTTCCTTGAGGTAGCGGATTTCACGAAGGGACATCCAAAGCGGTACGCCCCAAATTTGCATTGCTCTCAAATCCTATGGTCGGGCTCCGTGGCGGCTTCAACGATCCCGAGAACCTCATAGGGGTCAAAGCCGATGGCGCGGGCGAGGACAACCAGCTCGACGACGTCGACCCGGCGCTGGCCGCTTTCAAGGCGGGCAATGAGGGATTGGTGGCATCTGAGCTTAGTCGCCAATTCAGCCTGTCCAAGGCCTGCCTTGATTCGGGCGTCGACCAACGCTTGGCAGAGTGCCACCTGTCCCGTGCTTCTGATTGTCTTTGCCACGCGTCACATACCTTTTGTAACGTCGCTAGCGGATGAAATCTGTTATCTAAAAAGTAGATATATGAGGGCGTTATCGGCGTCTGGTTTCCATGGGCTGCAAGTCTGATGCTCCCGAGGTCGCCCATCAATCCCCTACCAATTGCAGAAATCGGCCATAGTCCTCGCTGACTTCGCGCGCTTCCTCGAAGGCACGGGCCCGTTCACCGTCGAGGCAACGGAAGTAGTTCTGGATATCCTGGATGTAATCTTCGAAATCGCCACGGATGATGTCCGCATATTCCCGCGCCGCCAGCGAATCGCTTGGTAGAAAAGGGCGGGTTGGGGCGAAGCAGGATTCCGCCAAAACCAGCCCGGGAACGCAGATCAGAGGGACCACAGATTGCAATGGCAGCAGTCCAGTCAACCTTGGGTTTGTCAAACCTGTTATCTCCTTGATCGCGGACACTAGCCGTGACTAGTGTCCGCGTGACTAAACTACAGCTGATGCATGATATTACATCTTGCGGTTGAAAGTATACTATCGTAACTCTGGGCTTCAAGTGAAAATGCCTAGGGTCGCGCCATTGAAGAAAGCGTGAGCCGGGCCATGAACTGGGACATCGAAGCACCAAATGTGGTTACGGAAGCCAGGTTCCGCGAACTCGTGGAAAGCGGCTATTGTGCAGAAATCCTGTGCCAGGAGACGGCACATAAGAAAGGCCCCAGCTATTACGGGGTCTGGATTATGCGTGTTGTCTCTGATGACGGGGTGGAAAAGCTCCTCGTCACCGCCCGCACGCGGACGACCTACAACGATATCAAGATCCGCGAGTTCAAGACGGTCTCCGGCGTGGTGTCTTTCTTCATTGGCCTTGGTTTTGCGCATGTCGACCTGCCGCTTGAGGCGGGAACAAGCCGCACGCATAAACTCGCCCCGCCAGACAAAGCCCCATCAGACAAGGGCGCTGACAACTAACCTCGTCTGCCTCTGGCTGGTCGCCATGCCAGCCTCCGCGCAAATAGTCCTGGTCATGGATAGCGACGGCTCTCTTACCCCGTCGCGCTCCCAAAGCAGCTTTGCTCGAAACTACAATGACGGGATTGGTCAGGGTTCGGCCTCCGATGGGATCGCGATCCTCGGCGAGGTAGAGTCCGAGCAAGAGGGCGTCCAAGTTGCGGCCTTTGCCCGCCTGACTCCCCTGCCCCGCGCCGATGTTCTCTCTGGGATTCAGACCACGGCCTTGCGCTATGCCGGCCATCCCGGCCTGCGTCGCGCGGGGCTTTCCGTGACGGATTGGCTGGCTCTCTATCGAGCCAATATCGAGGTTGAGAGCGCCTATCGGCAGAATGCGATTTCAAGTGCAGGTGCCATTGGCCTTGGCCAGTTAATGCCCGCCACGGCCAGTGATCTGGGCGTCGACCCGCGTGATCCGCTGCAGAACCTCGACGGCTCCGCCCGCTACCTCGCGATGATGCTGGGGGCCTTCGGCGATCCGCGTCTCGCCCTCGCAGCCTACAACGCCGGACCCGATGCGGTCCGCCAGTATGACGGCATTCCCCCTTACCGAGAAACCCAGAACCACGTGGCCCGCGTCATGGCCGTCGTAGCCCGATTGGAAGGATCAAATTCATGATGTCCCAGCCTTTTTGGAAATCATTCCTAAAAACACTTATCGGCAATGTCACGAGAGCGCGCAGCGCGGCAGTGCATTGGCGATACCGCTTTTTCCAAACAAGTTGGATTTCACACCTCTTTGTCGCCTCGCTGGCGCTCTTTCTGGTATTCGCTGAGCCTGCGCTTGCGCAAAGCATTGATCTTTCCCCGATTCAGAGCCTGTTGCAGGGCATCGTTGATGCGCTGACCGGCCCGCTCGGCGTCGTGATCGCCACACTCGCCGTTCTGGGCGTGTTCCTCAGCTGGTTCTTCAATATCATCGATCTGCGACAGGCCCTCTGGGTTCTCGTCGGCATTGCCGGTGTTGCCGCCGCTCCCACTATCGTTGCCGCAGTTTTCGCCGGTGGCTGAGCGCTCGCCTCTCTTTCTCGGCCTCGTGCGCCCGCCCAAGCTTCTGGGCCTGCCCATCATGTACGCGATGGTCTGGCTTTTCGGCTCGGTGCTCTTGTTCGTCTGGGTCCAGCACATCGCGGTGCTGGGTGTGGCGGCCCTGCTCTACCCGGTGCTCTGGAAGGCTGCGGATTGGGACCCACGCTTCATCGACGTGATGATGACGGCGCTGCAAGAGACGCCGCCCACGCGGAACCGCTCCATCCACGGCGGGGACAGCTATGCCCCGTGAAGCCGCGCTTGATCTCCGCACGATGACGCCGGACTGGTACGCGCACGAGACCCGCCTCGCGCACATGCTGCCCTATGTGAGCCTCGTCGATGACCAGACCGTGCGGACCCGGGTCAACGAGCTTTTCCAGTGCATCCGGCTCGACGGGGTCAATAGCTACACGACCGATGACGCCTATCTCGACAAGGTGACCGCGCTCTTTGCCCGGATCATTGCGCAATTGGGGCCGGAGTTCAGCTATTACGTCCATAAGGTCTCGAAGGCGATCACGCCGGACCTCGAGCCGCTGCGCGAGGACAGTTTCGCGGGAGAAGTCGACCGGCTCTGGCGCAAGAAGCTAGAGACCAGCGGGCTGCGCGACAAGACGCTCACCCTTACGATCATCCATCGCCCGCCTCCAAAAAGCGTCCTGCCATTCCTGAACCGCAGCGCGCCGGATCGCCTCAAGGAAGCGACCGAGAAGCGCCTTCGCCGATTGGGCGAGGCCGTGAACGTGTTCCTGTCTGGCCTGACGGAGCTGAATCCACGTGTGCTTTCGGCCAAGTCCGGCGAGTTGATCGGCTTTCTGGGGGCCCTCAACACTGGCCAGGAACTGCCGCTCTATCCGGCGAACACCTATGGCTTCCTGTCCTTCAACGTCGCCAACACGCGAGTGACGTTTCAAGGCGATCACTTCGAGCTCTCCGAAGGCGTCGTGGGACACCGCTACGGCAAGAGTTTCACCATCGGGGAATACTCGGAAGGCACCTCCTGCACCGTTTTCGACATGCTGAACCTGCCGGTCGACATGATCGTCACCCATTCCTTCACGCCGATCAATTCGAACCTCATGGCAGGCCGCATCAAGCGGCAAAAGCGCCAGATGCAGGCCTCCCAGGACGCGGCCCTGTCGCTGATGGAAGCGCTCGACATCGCCGCCGATGATCTGGAGGCCAAACGCCAGAGCTTCGGCGAGCACCACATGGTGGTGACGATCTTCTGCGATACGCTGGACGAGTTGCAAACGCTCAGCGCCGAGATCGTCAACGCCGCTGCCGCCGAAGGCGTGAAGATGATCGGCGAGCGGGTCGCGGCCAAAGCCCACTACCTCAGTCAGCATCCCGGCAACCAGCCGAAACGCGTGCGTGCCAGTGCGATCACCAACCGTAATTTCGCCGACTTCGCGGCGTTTCATCGGACGCAGCTCGGCAAACCTGCTCAGAAAACCCCTTGGGGGAAGGTCATCACCTATCTGCCCACGCCCGAACAGAGCGCTTACCGGTTTTCTTATCACGAGCAAGGCAGCCCCAAGAAAGAACCCACCAGCGGGCATACCTTGATCATGGGACGGCCCGGATCGGGCAAGTCGGTGCTTTCCGCTTTTCTCATGACGCAAGCCCGTCGAGCAGGGGCGCGGATCTTCGTCTTCGATTACCGTCTCGGTATGGAGATGGCGGTCCGCGCCAATGGCGGGCGCTACGCCTCCCTGAAAGCAGGCCAGCCCACCGGTCTCAATCCACTTTGGACCGAGACCGATGCGCGGGGCACCGCGTGGCTCTCGGACTGGCTCACCACACTGCTCTACCGCGCCGACAAGCCTCTGACCCCTGCGCAGACCAACCGCATCCAGGAAGTCGTGCGCCAGAACGCGCAGGCCACAAACCCGGCCCTACGGAACTGGCGGGATTTCGCATCGCTCTTTGTCTCCACCGACGATGGCGGCGATCTGCACCAGCGTTTGCTCGAGTGGACCGAAGAGGGCCGCTATGGCTGGATCTTCGGGCAGACGCTGGAAGACACGTTCTCGCTCGAAGGCGATGTCGTCGGGTTCGATCTCACCGGCATTCTCGACAGCGAGGCCGAGAAAGAACGGATGGCCGTCCTCTCCTATCTCTTCCGCCGGGTCGAGCGCGAGATCGAGGACCGCCGCCCCACCATCATCGTGATCGACGAGGCCTGGAAGGCGCTTGACAATGCGTATTTCGCCGAACGGCTCTCGAACTGGCTGGTGACCGCGCGCAAGCAGAACACCGTCGCGGTGATGATGACGCAATACGCGAGCCAATTGGAGCGCACGCGCACGGGCAAGACCATCATCGAGGCCGTGCCGACGCAGATCCTGCTCCCAAACATCCGCGCCCATGCCGCCGATTACGCGATGCTCAATCTCTATGAGAAGGAACTCGATGTGCTTCTCAACACCGGGAGCGACAGCCGCCTTGCGCTGATCCGTGATGACCAGGGCTCCATCGTCGTCGATGCAGGTCTTAGCGCCCTCGGGCCCAATCTCACCATCCTCGGCGGCATGGAGAAAGGCGAGGCGCTCGTCGGATCCGATTACCGCAACCGCCCGGACTTCTGGAGACTTTCATGATCCGTATTCTTATCGCTTTGGCTGCGCTCGGCGCGCTGGCCTCCTGCACCCAGTACCGGGAGCCGCAGGCGAACTGCTTCACATTCCTTGCGTCCACGGCACCCGTCGCGCCTGATTGTGACTTCACGCCCCTTGGCACCCCGGAGGGCGACGTTGAAGTCTAGGCTGCCCCATATCCTGGCGCTTTGCCTGTTGCCCGGTCTCGCCCTGTCCCAAGGCGTGCCAACCAATGACAGCGGGCTGACTGCACGCGATATCGTAGAAACGGGTGATCGCGAGGCAGACTTGGCTGTTCAGGCCGACAAGCTTGCCGTGCGCGAACTCATCGCCGAGATCGAACGGGAGCAGCTGGAAACCCTCCGACGCATCCTCGATGCCCAGACCAGCTTCGGCGGTCAGGGCCTGCCCGCCATGGTCTCGGGGCTGGAAAGCGGCAGCGGCGATCCCGACCGCGCCGTGGAAGCCGTCTATGGCACGGGAGAAATCGATCCCAATCCCGGCGGTGCGCAGATGTTCGGGGATGCGTCTGAGACCATCGAGCAGCTCATCATCCGGGTCGCCCAGGAGACCAGCGGCTTTGCGGGAGTTGGCCGCGCAGGGCTCTCGCCCGTCCAGTGGCGCGCGTTGCTGCAAGCGCTGATCTGGCAGGAAAGCCGGTTTACGATTGGGGCACGGTCTCCCGTCGGCGCCTATGGTCTCACCCAGATCATGCCTGGGACGGCCAGCGATCTGGGCATCAACCCGGAATACTATGACAGCCCCTACCTTCAGGTGCATGGCGGCGCGCGCTATCTCGCGACCCAGCTCAACACATTCGATGGCAACATCATCAACGCCCTCGCGGCCTATAACGCCGGACCCGGCCGGGTTTTCGAGTATGGCGGCGTGCCACCCTTCCGCGAGACCCAGCACTACGTGTCGATCATCCCTGAACGCTACAATCTCTATCTAAGCCGTATCGGCGGGATCGATGCGCTTGGCACGATCGATCCGGCGCTTCTCGCCAATGCCAACCTCTCGCTCACGGGTCATGGGGCGGCCTTTTATGGCAGCAACTCACCAGCCGCGATCCGCCAAGCTGCCCTGCGTATTGCGGATATTGTCGAACGGATTTCCGAGACTGAAGACGTGCAGGAAAGCATCGCACTCAACACCTATGCCCGCGCCGAACTCGTGCGCCTCGTCGCTGCCCGTATCCGGCTTCAGGCCGCCCGCACCCGCGTGCTTTCTGCCGAGGAGCTGGCCCAGGCCAGCGCCCGCATGGCCGAAGGCGCGTTCATGGATTTTACGATCAGGGAGATTGAATGATGGGACATCTGCTCTTGAGGACAGCTTTGGCCACGACACTTGGCGTTGGCTTGCAGTTCAGCGCCCTACCCCCTGCCGCAGCACAAGGTGTACCGGTCGTCGACACCCAGAACATCGCGCAAAACATCCAGCAGCTGCGGCAGATGATCGAAGACGAGATCCTGCAAAACGAGCAGCTGACGCAGCTCCGCGAACAGCTCGGCCTTCTCACGGATCAACTCGCAGAGCTGCAAAGAACCTATGAAGCGCTCACCCGCCTTGCCGAGCTTCCCGAAATCATCCGGACGGAAATGGAAGACGAGTTGAACGGTCTGCTCGACCAAGAGTTCGGGGACATCCTCGCCACGATTGAGGCGATCAAGACTGGGGATTTCTCGGGCCTCTCGGGCTCCGGCGCAAGCGAAATCGAAACCCAGATGGACCGGGTGCTGGCCGATCTCGGCTTCGATGAAGACACGCTCTCGGAAATGGCCACGAGCGGCAATTCCGGGGCCAACCGCGTGGCGACGCAGGCAACAACCGGCGCGCTCGTCTCAGCCGCCGCCCAGAACAGCTATGAAGATGCCGGCCAATCGCTCGAGCGGGTCGACCGTCTTGTGGGGCTTATCGACGACATGGACGAACTCAAGGAAAGCATCGATCTCAACACGCGCGTGACCGCTGAATTGGCCATCGCCCTCGTGGCGATGTGGCAACTGGAAGCGATTCAAACCGTGGGTGACGGCACCGGCGGCGTGATCGACGCCGCCACCATCGCCGAGGAACAGCGCTTCATGGATTTCACGCTACCGGACCTCCAGGCAGACTGATCGTGGGGGCATGACGGGTGGCGACTGAACAAGAAATCATCGAGGAAGAACTGGTCTACGGTGCCTTGCGCCGCGAACGACTCTGGCAACGCCTTGGTCTGACAGGTCTTGTCTTCGGCATCATCGGCTGTCTGAGCGCAGCAGCAGTCTCGATCCTCGATGTCGACCCACCCCCCGTCGTTGTCCCGTATGATCCCGCCACTGGTTTTGCCCTGCCCGAGGCGTCCGTTGGGGCCACATCCGTCACCGCCAACCAAGCGATCATCGAGGCGGAGGTCTTCCGCTATGTGACCGACCGGGAGGTCTATAACCAGCTCGACAACGATCTGCGCATCCGAAGCGTCTTGCGCCGATCGGATCGGGCGGCCGAGAGTGGCTTACGCCAGATCTGGAACAGCGCCAACGAGAACTACCCGCCGACAGTCTACGGCCCGAATGCCCGGCTCGATGTGGAGATCCTCAGCATCAATCGCATCGGCACCAACCGCGCCACGGTCCGCCTGCGCAAACGTCTGACATCCATCAATGGCGTCCAGACCGGGCTCTTCACCGCCACGCTTCTCTTCGAGTTCCGCCCCGAGACCCGCCGCTCCATCGACGAGGTCTGGACCAACCCTTTCGGCTTCACGGTCCTCGAATATTCCATCCGTTCCGACAGATTGGAGAATTAGTTTGATCAATAAGTTATTTGGTGCTGCCATATTTGTTTTGCTGCCTGCCCTTGCCTTTGCCGAAGCGATCCCGCGCGGTGGTCCAAATGACAGCCGCGTGCGGCTGGCAACATATCAAGAAGGTCAGGTCTACCGTCTCAGCGTCTCGCTTACCCATGTCACCACGGTCGAATTCGGCGAGGGTGAAAGCATCCGCTCGATCATCGCGGGCGACACCGAGGGCTTCGAGATCGATGGCGTGCCCGGAGGCCAGGCATTTGCAATCAAGCCCGTCGCGCGCGGGGTCCATACCAATGTGACCGTCTACACGAACAGGCGCAGCTACTATCTCAACGTCGAGGAGGTTCGCAGCCCGACCTTCTATGTGGTGCAGTTCCGCTATCCTGATGACGCTGGGCGCCCGACTCGAGCCATCGCCGCCCAAGCGCCAAACTACAATTACGGTGCCAGCGCGCGGACCGAGTTTACGCCAACCCGCATCTGGGATGACGGGACGTTCACGTATTTCGCGTTTCCAAGAAACGCGCCTGTGCCCGCAATCTTCCGCTACGCGGGCGGCCGCGAGCGCACGGTCAACACGCAAACTCCTGAAGACGGCGTGATCCGCGTCAGCGGCGTGAACCGCCAATGGGTCCTGCGACTTGGCGAAGAGGTGGTCTGCATCGAGGCGATCCCGCCCGCGGAGGCCACCTCATGAGCGATACCGGGAACACCGAGCTGGAAAAACGCCTCGCCGCCCTTGAGAAAGGCAGTGCCCGCGCCCCCACGGCGTCGCAGCGCCGGTCGCCCCTTCTCGCGCTGATCGTGGTCCTCGTCATCGGCGCAGGTGGTGCCCTGCTCTATCTCCTCTCACAGCCCGACGAAGAGGAAGCCTTGCCGACGGCCACCCCGGACGTCTTCCAAAACGAGGGGGACGGCTTTGGCGCTATCGAGACCTTGCCCCCGCCCGAGCCCGAGGTTGTGTTTGTCGGACCGGATCCAGTCGAGCCCAACGCGGAGCTTCTGGCGCAGATCAGCGCCCTGCAGGCTCAGATCGAGGAGTTGCGCAACGCCCCTGAACCAGTTGTCGAGGAAGACACCGCCGCCGCAGAGGCTATTGACGCGCTGACCGCTCAGATTGCGGCGCTACAAGCCGCCTCGGAAGCCGCACAGCAACGATTTCAGGACGAACTGACGGCGCGGGATCGCAGCCTTGAGCAACTCCGCATGGATCTGGAACTGGCCCAACTCGAGGCCAGCCGACCGCAACCCGCGCCAGTGGGCCCCACGGAAGATGAGCTGCGCGCACGCGAGCAAGAGCGACTGCGCCGCGAGGAAGAAGCCCGGCGCATGGCCGAGCTGGAGCGCCGCGCCGCGGAGGAACGCGCCTTCCAGGAGCGGCGCATCACCTCGCCCACCATCGCGTTTGGCGGTGCCTCCGGAGCGAATGAAACGGCTCTGACAGAACGCACTTTTGGCGAGGTGACGGATTTCGTGCTGAACGGGGCGCTGCCCTCGACGGTGACGCAGGCCGAGGTGATCGCCAATCCCTCCAACACGATTCTACAGGGCACCATGATCCAAGCCGTCATGGAAACCGCCCTCGACAGCTCTCTGCCCGGCCAGACCCGGGCCCTTGTTTCCGAAGACGTGTTCAGTTTCGATGGCTCACGCCTCCTCATTCCGCGCGGGTCCCGCCTGATCGGGCGCTATCGCTCTGGCGTCGATATCGCGCAGCGCCGGGTCACCATCGCCTGGGATCGGATCATCCTGCCCGACAACCAGACGATCCAGATCAGCTCCTTCGGGGGCGATGAACTGGGTCGCTCAGGTGTGACCGGCTTTGTCGATACCCGCTTCGATGAACGCTTCGGCTCTGCGGCGTTGATTTCTCTGATCTCAGCGGCCCCAAGCGCCGCCGCTGCAAACGTGCAGGATGAGACCGCCGCGGACGTGCTCGAAGACGTGGGCGATGATCTCGCCGATGCCACGGACATTGTGATTGGCGACTACCTCTCCATCGGCCCCATTATCTATGTCGATCAGGGCGCGCGCGTCACGGTGATGGTCGACCGCGATCTGGAGATATTCTGAGCCCATGTCGCTGAGCTATCTCGAAACCTCGCTCGACCGGATCGATGCCGCCGCACGCGACGATGTCATCGAGATCTGCATCAACCCTGACGGTAGCTGTTGGGGAGAATTCCGGGGCGATCACTTCATGCGGAGGCTGGACCAGGCGTTGACCACGACGGAAGTCAAAGACCTCGGCAACCAGATCGCCTCCTCGGCCAATACCACAATGAGCAAGGACCGCCCCATCGTCTCGGTCTCGATCACCTACAAGGGCCGCCCTATCCGCGCACAGGTCATCACCCCGCCCGCCGTGCTCTCCGCCATGTCGATCAGCCTACGGTTCTTCTCGAGCCTGCCGCTCGAAGGGATCGCGCTCGATTTCCTCTACGGCAAAGAACGCAAGCTTGAAGAACTCCGCATTGAGAAAACCCGGGAACTGCGCGAGGTGGTCGCTGCAGGCGTCATCGACGATGCTCTGACCTTCTGCGTCGAGAACAAGCTGAACATGATCGTCTCCGGTGGCACCTCCACCGGAAAGACCGTAGCCGCGCGCAAGATCCTCTCTCACGTACCGGCCGAGGAACGCATCGTGACCATCGAAGAAGCCGCCGAGCTTCTGCCGACCCAGCCAAATGCCGTGACCCTCATCGCCAATCGCGACGCAGAATTCCAGACCGCCGATGTGCTTCTCACCGCCACGCTGCGCATGCGCCCCGACCGGATCATCCTGGGCGAGGTGCGCGGCAAGGAGGCCATGACCTTTCTGGAAGCCATCAACACCGGCCATGGCGGCTCGATGACCACGCTGCATGCCGAAACTCCCCAACTTGCCGTGCAGCGCCTCGCGATCGCAGCACTAAAGACCGAGATCCCGATGACCTATGCCGACATGATCCAGTACATCGAGAATTCCATCGACGTGATCATCCAGGCCGGTCGCCATGACGGCAAACGCGGCATCACCGAATTCTACCTCCCCGGCGCAACTGAGATTGGAATTTCCCCATGAAGACCTTTGAATACGATATCCTGTCCTTTCCCATGGCCCGAAAAACCAGCCTTGCCGACATGCAGGCCAGCCTGAATGCCAAAGGTGCGGAAGGCTGGGAGGTGGTGTCGATCAGCTCCTCGGAATTCGCCAATGTGGGACACACGGTCTTCCTGAAGCGTGAGACCACACCCGCCGGAGCCACGGCATGAGGCAGGCGGGCTGCACCCTCGTATTGACTGCGCTGGTCTTGGGCCTGACGTTGGCACCCGCCTTCGCTGAGCGCGATCTCGTGCCGACCCTCGATCGCAGCTTTGACGTCTGTCCGGACCGGCCCGCTGAACCCTTGTGGATGCAGGAGATCCCCCTGCGCCAAGCCTATCAGCGGGTTCTGGTTCAGGACATCTATCGCGCCCAGAATCTCGAGCGGGTCGTCGAGATCGGCAACTGCGACTGCGCGACCCGGTTCCCCTCTTGGGACGCAGCCGAGGCCGTGTTTCATGAGAGCTACGCGAGCGACGAACGATGGGAAATGCTGCAAGCCTCGGACGCCTACAACCGCCACGCCAACGCCGCCCGTCCCGAAGCCCAGGCCATCTGCGACGTCGCGGGCAATTGGTAAGGAAGCCCCGCGATGAGCGTCGTCACCTATTTCGTTGAAACCTCCCAAGCCTATCTCGACACCGCCGCTGAGACCCAGTTTGGTGCGGTTGCGGCAACGGTCGGCACGCTCCTGGTTTTGGGGACAACGCTGGTGGTGATCCTCGTCGGAATCAACATGATCTATCAATACCGGGCCATGGATGGGCACACAGCCTTCTGGCTCGCGGTCAAGATTGGGCTCATCGGGATATTCGCGACCAATTGGATGCAGTTCAACGCGTTCTCGTCTGCTATTCTCTATGGGATCGACAGTATCGCGGGCGCGCTCGTGGCCTCCGTCGGCGGCGGCAGCCCGGGGCCTTCTGGAACTTTCGCTGAAGAATTCGACCGGCTGATCGCGGAGCTGGGCGACTATCTGAACGCTGCCGGGTCCGAGCTGAACTGGATGGCCGGCGCCATGCTCGACATTGTCGGGGTCCTCTTGCTCTCGATCCTCGGAGGGCTGGCCGCCTTCATCCTCGTGGCCTCCCGACTGATGATCGCGCTTCTGATCGGAATCGCCCCGGTGATGATTTTCCTGACCCTCTTCGAGGTCACCAAGGATTATTTCGCGCGCTGGTTATCCGCGCTTATCTCCTTCGCGATCTACCCTATCGTGGTCGCAGGGGTCTTCGCAACCATCACCGGGGTGGCCTCCGCTCTCATCGGCGAACTAGGCGATCCCGAAGGGGCCTCAAACATCGGCGCGCTCATCCCCTTCTTCATGATGGTGCTCATGGCCAAGGGCTTCATTATCGCCACGCCCTTCATCGTCCGCGCGATTTCCGGCAACATCATGATGCCGGCCCTCTCCGGCGGCCTCGGCGGCAGCTACAGCTTCGCTCGCGCCGCCATGGGAAGCCAGCAGGCCTACAATCGCTACCTCATCGGCGGGGCCAGTGGAGCAGAATACGCAGCCCTCAGGGCGCGGCAGTTCTTTGGCGTACAGCAAATGCCAGTGCGGCAAGGCATGGGACAGACGGGTTCCGGAGGCGGCACAGGATCCGCAGACTCGGGATCAAAAATGCTGGCGCAGCTGGCGAGACTGGGACGGCTTGGGCGACGGTGACGGCCCTAACCAGACCTTGGCTATACAATCAAGATGCTGCGGTGCAGCCCGTCAAAGCGGCCATTCGTGCGTGTCGCAGCATTTTTGTCGGCGTTATCGTCGGTCTTTGGACCTTGCTGATATTCGATTCAGTTACGGTTAGAGGCGAAATTCTGCAGTGAACTTCTATCCAAAGAGACTAACCCGAGAATGTGCAATATGCAGCTTGGTAATTATTCAAAAGTGAAAGTAAGTGGCGGGGCTGTGTCTCATCTACGATAGGCTCCATCAAAAACCGAGTAAACATAGCTGGCTGCTCAAACTCTGCTTCAGATGTTTTTGACCAGATTATCGGTTCATAGGGGGGCAAAAAAAGCATCTCGAACATCGCCGAGCCGTTTGGCTCATCTCCGCTACCAGTCATGAAGGCATACTCATCACCAATCGGCACAGACGGATCAGGGATCTTCGTGCGATTGAGGTCGAATGTAATTTCGATAAATGACCCTTCCGCAGAATTCTCGTCGCTGATTTTGAAAGTTAACGCTGTGACATCGCAATCACTAATTTGCATTTCACGACGGTAAATCAGAGGAGGATATAGCTGCCATCCGACACTTACACCTGTATCTAAGTATCGCTGGTTTGATGTGACTGACGCCTCCTCAATCTGGCGAGCAAGTTCACTTCGGGCATCTTCAGCTTGTGCACTGACTGCCAGAAATCCAATAACCAATGAAGAAACAGCGGATCGGATCATCAAATTATCCCAATTATGTTGCGATCTGTCTTGATCAAAAATGACCTCGGACCGATCAATGGGGTACGGAGTGATTTTTCTCGCAAACTTAGTTGTTAAAAAGCCCCAAGTTACCTTTTCACAGCATTTCACCCCTATTCGTAACTGCCCCGTGCTATTGGCGAATAGGACTCATTGCCACCATTAGTTCGGTTGTGACATTCGTGGATTTGACCTCAAATCGTCCAGCTGCTTTAGTCAGATCGTACCAAAGCCTGAACAATTACAGCGAAGATCCGTATCTCGCCCACTGTGTAGGCGTCACTCACGGACCTAATCGGACCTCTAAGGTATAGTCCAGCGCGGTTTCACCGCCCGGACGAGAGGAGCCGCCACTGGGTAGCGCGAATTCCTCCACAACTACTCTTGTATCGCTTCGAGGTAGTCGAGTAGATTTGCAAAGTCGGTTTCCAGCACCTCTCCATCTGCGCCCCCATTCGGGTAAACATGGCGAAGTCCGACCGTCGAAAAATCGGGCATTGCAGTAAAGGGATCTTCTTTTTCGAGGCGGCCCATGATGAAGCGACTAACAAATTCCCGAGGGAAGTATCCGTCATTGCGTTGTTTGAGCCCTGTTAAGTCAGGCGGTACGACACCCACGGCCAATGATTCAGACCCTGCGCCTTTGCCTCGCGCACCATGACAAGCTGAGCATTCTTTTGCAAAAATCAGTTGCCCTTCACGAATTTCTTCAGACCCCTTGATGGAGCCTTCTGAACAACCTGATAGAAGAAAGCACGATAAACCGGCGATTGCTGAAAGACGGATTTGCATTAAAATAGCCCCCCCTTAATTTGTGACTAACCATCGTTATGCCCAGCTGTGAAGTCAATCACTTGTCTGCCCGGTCTGACGTCAGCACCTCTGGGACAGATTTGAGATAATTGAATATAGGAGGATTTCTGGTTCATCTCGACGATGGGGAGATCGAGATGACAAAGAAGCCGCGTGAACCGGCGAGCCCCGTCAAGAGTTCGCCGCCCATAGCGGTGGCAACACCTGCCACAGCCATGATCTACTTGCGCGAAGCTTGCACGCTTTTTGGGGCTTCAGGCAGGCCGCGGCTAAGTTTCGCACTATCTAATCAAAAGGTTGACGCGGAGTGCTCCCATAACACCTGGTAGCATGTGTTCTTATTCTCCCATCAAAAGGGCAATAAATTGCAAATCGGCAAGTTCAAATTCCCCGTCGAAGCGTCGTTGGTTGTAGTTGTGCTCGCTATCTTCAGCGGACTGGGCCTTTGGGTTGTGAAAAGCTTCCCAGACCGATCTCCAGTTTCAGCTGCGCCTAAGCTTCAGGAGCAGACCAAAGAAGTCTGTGAGGAGAAGATTTTGAACAGCCTTTCTGGCTCAAGGAGATCCACAGAAGAAACGAGTATTCGTGATTCAGAATTTGTCTGGAAGATCACAAGCTACGGAAATGAGATCACAGCCGACGCAAAAGTAACCAGCCATAACATCTTCGGAGCTCTTCTTGCCTCGAGCTGGAGCTGCAAGGTGCAGTTAGTTTCACAAAGGATACAATTCGTTAGCTTGGCCGAAAACTAACCGTTCGATTTGTTCGCGGATGATTGGAACCGAGAACTGACCTGAGGGGGCGGGGACGACAAGTTGGGCTAACTTGGAGGTAGTCGATATACAGCCGCGTGAATTCTTCGGCTGAGCCCAGATAAAAGTGGGGGGATTACCCTGCCGAATGGCTGCTTTCTCGAATAGTGGACCAATACTTCGCAATCGCAGCGAATGTCTGGTTTCCGCCCTTCCTTACTGAAGGGGAGCACCTACACGAACGGCCCAGACCAGACCTTCGTCAGGGAGGTTTTCGCTGCGTCGCAACTTACCCGAAGGTGCCATTCATGCCGGTGCTGTTGACCCGACCAGGATTGCCTCTCATGGCTCGTCAAGACATGGCGTGAACATCCTCAGCAGCGAAGTCGATGAGGGTTCGTATCTTTCGAGGTAAGGTCCGACCTTCGAGATAAACGACGGTAACCGGTCCCCCATCCATGTCGAAATCCTCGAGCAATGGAACGAGGCGGCCAGTGTCCAGCATGTCGGCGGTCGCGAACCGCGGCGCATAGGCGATCCCCATGCCGGCCGAGGCCAACTCGATTGCCGCCCGGGCCGAGTTGACATGGAACCGGCCCCGCACTTGGGCGACGATCGCGGTGCCGTCTTTGCTAAACGTCCACCGATGCGGTTGGCGCCGGTTGGTATCGACAATGCAGGCGTGCTGAGAGAGATCATCCGGTGTTCTCGGTGCCCCGTGCTCATTCACGTAGTCTGGATGCGCAACCAGTGAGCTGTGAAACGTGCCGAGCTTGCGCGTCTTGAGTGACAGCGTCTCCGACACACCCATCCGGAACGCCAGATCGATGCCGTCGGCGGCCAAGTCGACGTAGCGATCGTCCAACCTGAGGTCGAAAGTCAGATCCGGGTGCGCTTCGGCGAACCGGGCCAACATGCCGGCCACGTAGACTTCGCCGAAGGTCACAGGCGCCGAGACCCGGATGATCCCGCTCAGGCCGCGCGACCCCTCTGACACAGACCCCAGCAGAGCATCGAGCTCATCGAGGACGGCTGGCGCCCGCGCGAGGAGATCCTCGCCGGCTGGCGTCAGCCCCACCTTCCGGGTCGTTCTCTGGAGCAGCCGCGCGCCGAGGCGCGCCTCCAGTTCGGCCACGTATTTCGAGGTCAGGCGGTTCGAGACCCCCAGTTGCTCGGCCCCTGCGGTGAAGGAGCCGGTCCGTGCGGTGGCCACGAAAGCCTTGAGTTCGTCGACAATATCCATGAGCGCCCTTTTGAGAATAAATTCGCGATAGTCATTCCATAAAATCGTCATTTTATGGAATATGGGAAAGCCTTACTTTCGCTTTAGTGATCAACAGGCCGCCGCAGGGCGGCAAAGCGAAGGAGAATGCCATGCGTATCGCAGTTATCGGCAACGGAAATGTCGGCTCAGGGCTCTCGCGGATTCTGGGCGAGGCCGGCCACGAGGTGACAACCATCGGCCGCAACGACGATCTCTCTACCGCCGTCGCCAAGGCGGAGGTGGTAGTCGTCGCCACGCCCTACGGGGCCATCGCGGATCTTGCCGGCAAGGCCGACTTCAGCGGCAAGACCGTCATCGACGTCTCGAACCCGGTGACCGAGGACTTCTCCGGCCTTCAAGTCGGGCACAAGACCTCGGCGGCCGAAGAGATCGCCTCCAGGCTGTCCGGCGCGACGGTGGTGAAGGCGTTCAACACGGTCTTCGCCCAGCACTACGGCACGGGCCTCAAGGTCAATGGCCAGCCCATCCAGACCTTCGTCGCTGGCGATGACGAGGCCGCGCGCGAGACGGTCAAGGCGCTGGCCGCCGAGATCGGCCTCGAGCCGGTCGATGCCGGCCCGCTCGCCAACGCCCGCTACCTCGAGCCCATCGGCTTCCTCAACATCCAGTTCGGCTACGTCTTCGGTCACGGCACCGGGATCGCGCCGCGCTGGCAGTTTTCCTGACATCCCCAACCCCACGGAGCATCTGACATGACCACGCAGACCCATACCGACTACGCCGCCGCCGCCCTTCGCATCTCGACCGGCGTCCTGTTCCTCGCCCATGGCTGGATGAAGGTGAGCGCCTTTACCATCCCCGGCACCGTCGCCTTCTTCGAAGGCCTCGGCCTGCCCGGCGTGCTCGCCTACTTCACGATCTTCGCAGAGCTGGCGGGCGGTATCGCCCTGATCCTCGGTCTCGGCACACGCCTCGTCTCGATCGCGCTGATCCCCGTCCTCCTGGGCGCGACATGGGCGCATTCCGGTTTCGGCTGGAGCTTCTCGAACGAAGGCGGCGGCTGGGAATACCCGCTGTTCTGGGCGGTCGTGCAAGGCGTCGTCGCCGTCCTGGGACGCGGAGCCTTCGCGCTGCGCGTGCCGCAGCTCGACCAACGCCTCGGCCAGTTCGCCTGACCTCCCTTGCTGGCCGCGGGTCATCTCCCGCGGCCGCACTCTTTCACAAGGAGACCTGCAATGACCACCGTCGACCACTTCTTCGACATGACGACCGCGCCGATGCGTATCGGGGCGGTCCGGCTCAAGGTGCGGGACCTCGATGCGGTCTCCACTTTCTACCAGATGGCGCTGGGGCTCAGCCCGGTCGCGACCAGCGAGCATCGCGTCACCCTCGGCACCGGCGACACGCCGTTTCTGGAGCTTCAGGGCGACCCAGGCCTTTCCCCACTCGACCCGCGGCAGGCCGGGCTCTTTCATACCGCCTTCCTGATGCCGACCCGATCCGACCTGGCCCGCTGGGTCGCTCACATCGCCGAGGCGGGTGTGCCGCTTCACGGTGCCTCGGATCATATCGTCAGCGAGGCGCTCTATCTCGCCGATCCCGAGGGCAACGGTATCGAGGTCTATACGGACCGCCCGGTCTCGGCCTGGCACGGCGAGGGCGGCGAGATCCGGATGAGCACCGACCCGCTGGATCTTCAGGGTCTGCTGCAAAGCGCCGCAGGCACCGAATGGTCGGGTTTCCCCGAGAACGGCAGCATCGGCCATGTCCACCTTCAGGTGGGCGACACGGGCGAAGCCGACCGCTTCTACCGCGACGTGCTCGGCCTCGATATCGCGGCGCGCTATCCTGGGGCCAGCTTCTACGGCAGCGGCGGCTACCACCACCAGCTTGCCGGCAATATCTGGAACAGCCGCCGGGCCAGCAAACGCCCCGAGGGTATGGCAGGTCTCGATGCCATCGAGATTGTTGTCCGTGATGCGGCGGACATTGCCTCCATCGCTGGCCGGGTTGAAAGCGCCGGGCTTGAAAGCATCAAGAATGCCAACGGCCTGACCGTTCGCGATCCCTGGGGCACCGCAATCACGCTCAAGAATTAAGGAGACGATCATGCTTCGAGACGGGAAATGGGTTGCCGACTGGCAGCCGGTCCAGGCCAAGGACGACAAGGGTGGCTTCGTCCGCCAGACCTCCAGCTTCCGCCACTGGGTGACGCCTGACGGGAGCGCCGGGCCGACCGGCGAGGGCGGCTTCAAGGCCGAGGCGGGCCGCTACCACCTCTATGTCGCGCTGATCTGCCCCTGGGCGTCGCGGACGCTGATCGCCCGAAAGCTGAAGGGGTTGGAGGACGTGATCTCGGTCTCGGTCGTCGAACCGGATCTCTCCGACCAGGGCTGGCACTTCGGCGATCCGACCGAGGCCGAGGGCGCGTCCTACATGCACGAAATCTACACCCGGGCCGACCCGACGATCTCGGGCCGGGCCACGGTGCCGGTGCTCTGGGACAAGAAGCGCGGGACCATCGTGAACAACGAGTCCGCCGACATTCTGCGGATGCTGAACTCCGGTTTCGGAGATCTGGCCGACCATAGCATCGATCTCTATCCGGCGGACCTCCGCGAGGACATCGAGGCGCTCAACGACCGCATCTATCCGAGCTTGAACAATGGCGTTTACCGCGCGGGCTTCGCCACCACGCAGGTCGCCTACGAGGAAGCATTCTGCGAGGTTTTCGCAATGCTCGATGAACTCGAGGAGCGCCTCGGCGACGGTCGCGGGTTCCTTTTGGGAGGTCGCTTCACCGAGGCCGATGTGCGACTCTTCGTGACGCTGGTGCGCTTCGACGTGGCTTATCACGGCCTCTTCAAGTGTAACCTGCGCCGCATCGCGGACTACCCTGCCCTAAGCCGCTACCAGGCCCGTATCCTCGCTATCCCCGGGGTGCGCGATACGGTCAGCATTGACCACATCAAGCGCGGCTACTACTCGATCAAGGCGCTGAACCCCACCGGCATCGTGCCTGTCGGGCCGGAATGTTCCCTGGGCTGAGGGCCTCGGTCGGCCATCCGGATCAGGCCCCCTGGCGCGCGCGGGGGGGCGCCAGCTCCGCCGCGCCGGACATTGATCACTCGAATCGCGAAGGCCGCAATGAGACCGGCGACGGCAATCCAGGAATGTCCGCTATTAGATCACCGACGTCGCCGTATCGCACTTGCAGCAAAGGTCAGCTCTCCGCCCATTGTGTTGAAGAACTCCTTCTTTTCGCGTCAGCAGGCGCTGGACCAGAGTTTTGTTCTGCTGGAGCTCCAATCTGCCTCCCGAAGGGGACGCTATCCTCACTGGTGAAAGCAAGCATTCTGGAAATTCGTGTAGGTTTGAAGCCGCACGAGTAATTCAACACATTTCGCCCTGCATGAAGGTTGGTGCTTGCGGCCTACTTTGTTGATAACCTCTTTCTCAGTCGAGATCTGAACTCTTGTTTCAATTCCTGTAGTTGAGGGGAGGTTTGCCGATGATGGCACAAGAACGGCAGGTGATCGTTCCAGACTTTACAGCGTAATAGGAAACCCGGATATTCATTCCGGTTATAATATCTAGCTGATCTTGATGCGCAAAGCATGGGGATAGTCCCACCTTCTTTTGGAACAACCAGTGAATTTAGGCAGGCATTCTAGCTACTCATCCGGCTTTCGCGCTACGAAATCGATCAGGGCAGACATGCCGACATGGGCCGAACCGGAACGCTGTTCAGCTTCGTATTCTTCGCAAACCAAAATCTTCCAGCCCGCGAACGCGTCGTCAAAATCTGCGCTGGTATACATGTTTTCCAAATGGGGTGGCCCACCGGTGCCGAACTCCAGCTGTTTTGGTGTGTACCCATGGATCATGACCAGACCACCAGGACGGGTCGCATCTTGCATCTTGCGCCAAAGCAGAGCCCGTTCAGCGGGGCCGACGAACTGGAAGAAAACGCCAAGCGTGATGTCGAACGCCTCTGTCGGCCAATCCCAGTCAAACAGGTCGGACTGGACAAAGCGGGGTGCTACGCCATTTTTGCGCGCCAGTTTCTCTGCCTTGGCGACCGCAGAGGGTGCGAATTCGACGCCTGTGACATTCAGGCCCCTCCTGGCCAGATAGACAGCGTTACGACCCTCTCCCTCGGCAATGGACAGGACGGACTGGCCGGCCTTGAAATACGCCTCGTGCTTCAGCAGAAACGGGACGGGTTCGGTTCCGAACAAATAGCCGTCCTTGGCAAATCGTTCTTCCCACATGTTACGCCCTTCCCTGACTAGATCGCTGTCTTTGACCGAAGGCAGCTGACACCTTCAAACTGCGACAGGAAGACCTGTCCGGTCAACTCTGACAGGAAATGCGCCCGTTGCAGACGGTCCATGACCGGGCCCTTCACTTCCGAAAGATGCAACTTCACGTTCATCTCGTGCAGGCGTTCGTTGATCGCCTCCAGGGATTCCAGCGCGCTGAAATCAATTTCATTTATGGCCGAACATTGCAGGATGACATGGCGGATGGCCGTGTCCCCGGCGACGCGCGACTGGATCTTGTCTTCCAGAAAGCGGGCATTGGCGAAATAGAGGCTTTCGTCGACGCGCAGTGTGACGATGCTTGGGTCCGTGATGACATCATGGCGCAGGATATTGCGATAATGCTCGGTGCCGGGGACCTGGCCGACCTCGGCGATATGCGGTTTCGATGATTTGTAGAGATGCAGCAGGATCGACAGGCCGACGCCAGCGGAAACGCCGGCTTCGACGCCGATGGCGAGCGTGATCAGGATGGTGGCGAGGACAGCGGCAAAATCGGCCTTGGAATAGACCCAACTGCGTCTGAGGATCGAAAAATCCACCAGGCTCAGGACGGCAACGATGATCGTAGCGGCCAGCGTTGCCTTGGGCAGAAAATAGATCAGCGGGGTAAGCGCAAGTGCCGCGATCCCTAGGCCAACAGCCGTGAAGGCCCCCGCGGCTGGTGTTGCGGCGCCTGCGTCATAGTTTACCACCGACCGCGAAAACCCGCCAGTGACGGGGAAGCCACCTGTCAGCGCTGCGCCGATATTGGCAGCCCCAAGACCAATGAGTTCCTGATCGGGGTCGATCCTCTGACGCTTTTTCGCGGCCAGGGTCTGCGCGACTGAAATCGATTCCACAAATCCGATGATCGAGATCAGGAAAGCCGGCAGCAGCAGTTGCCCCAAGAGGTCTGGCGACACCGAAGGCAAGGTGAAGGGCGGCAAGCTTTGCGGGACGTCGCCCACGACCTTCACCCCCATCTCCGCGAGCCCCAGGCCCCAGACCGCCAGCGTCGTCGCGATGACGACGAAGACCGGGCCGGTCTTGACAAGAACCCCCGTCAGACCCGCACCAAGGCCAAGCCCGGTCAGCAAAGGCTTCAGGCCCTTGCGAACCCAGAACAGAAATCCCGTCGCCAGAACACCGATGACGGCGGTGATCCAGTTGATCTGGGATAGGTGACTGAGCAACGACACCACAAGGTCAAGCAGGTTGTGCCCCTCAGCGTCGATCCCAAGAATATGTTTGAGCTGGCTCGCGGCAATGATGACACCTGACGCGGTGATGAACCCGGCAATCACCGGGTGAGACAGGAAATTCGCGACAAACCCGAGCCTGAACAAACCCATTGCCAAGAGCATCACCCCCGAAAGGCCGGCCAGCGAAAGGGCTGCGACGGCGTAGCCCATCGTCCCCTGATCCACGATGTTGCTGAGCGCGGCAGCAGTCATCAGGGACACGACCGCCACCGGTCCTACGGCCAGTGAATTGCTGGTGCCGAACACGGTGTATAGCAGGATCGGTACAATTGACGCATAAAGCCCCGCCTCTGCCGGAAGCCCGGCCAGCAGGGCGTAGGCCAGCGATTGCGGGATCAGCATGATCGTTACGATCAGGGCGGCTGTCAGATCGTTGGACAGGGCCGTGCGGGTATAGGTCCGACCCCAGCTAAGGATCGGCAGGTATTGGGACATGGTCATGGGGATCTCAGACAGGTTTGGCCGTCTCGCCCATTGGGCAAGACGACGAGAAATTATTCAGCAACGATCTTTTCGGGTTTCGCCATCCATTCGCGCCCTTTCAGCATGCCTTTCCAGTAGATCGGCGGCAGCATCTTTTCCTTCAGGAACCACGCCGCGCGGGTGGGCTTGGTACCGTCGATGAACGCCTTGGGGAAACTCGGCAGCATTGTCCCGCCATAGCCGAATTCGGCCAGGATGATCTTGCCGCGTTCCACTGTCAGCGGACAGGAGCCATAACCGTTATATTGTGCCGTGGCCGACCCGCCGCGCATATCGGCGACGATGTTCTCGGCCACAACGGGGGCCTGAATACGTGCAGCAGCAGCGGTCTTGGCATTCGGGGCATTCATCACATCGCCCAGCGACCAGATGTTGTCATAGGTCTTGTGGCGCAATGTGGCTTGATCCACATCGACCCAGCCTGCGGCGTCTGCAAGGGCGGAGACACGGATGAAATCCGGTGCTGTCTGGGGCGGGCAGACATGCATCATGTCAAATTCCATCTCGACCCGTTCAACCTTGGTGTCCGGCTTGGCCACATCGAACCACGCCTTTTTCGCAGGCCCGTCCACCGCGACAAGGTTGTGAAAGAAGTTGAGGTCAGCGTCGTATTTTTTGACATACTCCATCAGTGCCGGGACATAGTCCTTCACGCCAAACAACACGCCACCCGCGTTGTTGAACTGGATGTCGATGTTTTTCAGAACACCGCGCCGGTGCCACGCATCGCCCGACAGATACATCGCCTTTTGCGGCGCGCCCGCGCATTTGATTGGCATGGGTGGCTGCGTAAAGATCGCACGGCCTTCGCGCATCCCCTGCACGAGTTCCCAAGTATAAGGCGCAAGGTCATAGCGATAGTTCGAGGTCACGCCGTTCTGGCCCAGGGTATCGACAAGGCCCTCGACCTTGTTCCAGTCCAGCTTCAGCCCCGGACAGACGATCATACGGTTGTATTTCACGACGCGGCACCCATCCAGGATGACTGCATTGTTTTCCGGCTCGAACGCTGCGACGGCGGCCTTGATCCAATGTACACCTCGCGGGATCAGCGAGCCCATGGTGCGGGAAGTCTGTTCCGGCTCGAAGATGCCGCCGCCCACCATGGTCCAGCCCGGCTGGTAGTAATGTATGTCGGCGGGATCAATGATCGCGATCTCAAGTCTCGGTTTGCGGGATTTCAGGCTGGCCGCAACGGCAATGCCACCGGCACCCGCACCGACGATCACGATGTCATACTGCGCGTCGCCCGTATCGGTCGGTGTCTTGCCGCCGTTCACGATCCGGCGCACCACGCCCCCCATGTCATAGCCTGCCGCCTTGGTTGCCGCGAGGATATCGGCAACGCTGCGCGTCTTTGCCTGCGACAGCGACCAAAGCGTCGCTGAACGTGTCCCCGTCCGGCAATAGGCAAGCACCGGACCGGGCAGGTTGGCGGTTGCCGTCTCAAAAGCAGCCGCATCCTCGTCAGATACCTTGCCTGATACAATCGGCTGATAGGTCGCTTCGATCCCTGCCTTGCTGGCCGCCTTTTCAATCTCGGCAAAGCTGGGTTGATCCGCACCTTCGCCGTCGGGGCGATTGCAGATGATGGCACGAAATCCGGCATCCTTGATCGCCTGCATGTCGGATGCGGTGATCTGCGGGGTGACCGACAGGTTTGCGGTCAGTGTCTTGATATCCATGAGAATGCGTTTCCGTTCAGAATTTATTGGCTGGAATTTTGAAATAGCTATGGCCGTCGCTTTCGGGCGCGGGCAACGCCCCGCCGTTCAGGTTCACCTGCAAGGCAGCCAGCATGCGCTGTGGCAGGGAAAGCGTCGCGTCCCGCTCTTCGCGCAGCGCGATGTAGTCAGCTTTCGACGTGCCCCCACCGATGTGGATATTGCTGGCCTTTTGGTCGCCAACCGTGCTTTCCCAACTCGGTTCATCGCGCGTTTTGGTGCCGTAGTCGTGGCCAATGAAGACGCGGTGATCATCGGGATGGGCCAGAATGGCTTGAATACTGTCGTAAAGCTCGCTTGCCGATCCGCCCGGAAAGTCGCATCGCGATGTGCCTGCATCCGGTTGCATCAGTGTGTCGTGGGCGAAGATGGCATCGCCTACCACGTAGGTCACGGATCCCAGCGTGTGACCGGGTGACAGCATGACCGATACATCGATATTGCCGAGCCTGAACTTTTCGCCGTGAGCAAACAGCCGGTCAAAGCGTGCATCGACATCAAAGGCGTCCGGGAGGTTATAGAGGTCACGCCAGAGAACCGCGATGTCGCGCACTTTCTCTCCGATACCCGCCTGAACGCCGGTTTGCGACTTGAGCCAGTCGGATGCCATCAGGTGATCGGCATGAGGGTGTGTATCCAGGATCCATTCGAGCTCCAGCCCGTGGTCGCGCAGATAGTCCAGCGCATATTCGGCATATCTTTGCCCGGTGGCATAAGATTTGGGATCGAATGTCTGGACGATATCGATCAGCGCGGCTTTCTTCGTCTCGGGGTCGATGCAGATGTACTGGGCACTTCCCGTCGCTTCATCATAGATGCCTACCACTTCAGGGCTACCTGCGCCCTTGGAGGGGGAAGTTTTCATAAGAATATCGTTGGTCATGGTCGCCTCGCTGGCTCGATGTGGTGTTCGGTTTGTATGGCTTTCGGTGGTGCAATCACGGAAAGTTGGTGATTGCACCCCCGGATCTACTTGGCGGGGCGGCTATTGGGCGTCGCCTGGAGCGATTGAAACAAGTTTCGCGCTATATGCCCTTTCGCCAATGCGCTCGATCAGGTCCAACTGAAGCTCAAGCCAGCCTTGGTGGCCTTCCTCTTCAAGAGCTATGCGTTCGAACAGGCTGCGGGATCCCACGTCGCCCGCGTCATAGGCCAGCTTTGCCGCGTTGAGGTAGAATTCAATCGCTTCCTTTTCATCGGCCAGGTCTGCCTCGAACATTTGCTGCAAGGTGGCTGCAGCTTTAGGAGCCTTGGCAAAAGCAATTTCGGGTGTGCCCTTGAGAAACAGGATGCGTTCGATGAACAGATCGGAGTGCCCCAACTCCTCGGCCTGTTCGCCGCGCATTTTGTCAGCCATCACATTCAACCCCCAATCATCGAGAACATGAGCATGCAGTTGATACTGATGAGCTGCGCTCATTTCCATCTGAAGGGCTTTGTTCAGATTTTCGATCGTCTTGGTATTATTCATCACTCTCTCCAGCTTTTATTGAATCTCGTCCGGTTACAGGCTGTTGATCGGCACCTTGAGCATTGGGTTGCCGTTGTCATCCGTTGGCACTTCGCCCGCGCGCATGTTCACCTGCAACGAGGGGATGATGAGCCTGGGCATCGCCAGCTGTGCATCCCGTTCAGTACGGAACTTGATGAAATCCTCACGGGTCCTGTTGCCGCCTACATGAATATTCTCGGCTTTCTGTTCTGCCACTGTGGTTTCCCACTGGATCGCGCGGCCGTTCGGGCCGTAGTCGTGGCACATGAACAATCGTGTCTCATCAGGCAGGGACAGGACTTTCATGATGCTCTCGTAAAGATCGTCTGCCGATCCGCCCGGAAAATCACACCGCGCAGAGCCGCCATCGGGCATGAACAGCGTATCACCGACAAAGGCGGTATCACCGATTACATGCACCATGCAGGCGGGCGTATGGCCGGGGGTGTAGATGGCAAAGGCTTGCATATTGCCGATCCTGTAGGTGTCCCCGTCCTTGAACAGCGCATCAAACTGCGACCCGTCACGCTGGAATTCAGTGCCTTCATTAAACACCTTTCCAAAGGTTTCCTGGACGACCAGGATCTTCTCGCCTACCCCGATTTTCCCGCCCAGCTTTTGCTGGATATACGGGGCAGCGCTGAGATGATCGGCGTGGACATGGGTCTCGATAATCCATTCCAGCTTGGCGCCCATCTGCGTGATCCGGGCGATCATCGCGTCCGCGTGGTCATAGGTGATCCGACCGGCGGCATAATCTATATCCATCACGCTATCTATGATGGCACAGGCATCAGATGTGGGATCTTTGACGACATAGCTGATGGTGTTCGTGGCCTCATCAAAAAAGGCTTCGACCTCGGGTTTGACGCTCATGTTGATGGGATAGTCTGTCATTTTATTTTCTCCGGTTTTCGGGATCTGCGGTCTTTGGCTCAATGGCCCGTACCGCGCTCCATCATCATCTCATGTACGGCAGCCATGCCGCGCTCGGTCATGGCTGTCACTTCGACAGCGTGGGTGTGCAGGGCTGCCACAACCTCTGGGTCATCAGACGTCTGGACGACGAATACACCACGCCGAAGAGAGAGCAGGTTTTTCATTGGGCAGCCTTTGCAGGACTGCGGGTTGAGAGAAGCCGACGTGCATAAAATCCGGCAACGACCGCGACAACGAACAGCGCCACTTCCCAACGGCCCGTCCCGAGCGCTGGTATGGCTGCACCGGGGCAGAATCCTGCGATGCCCCAGCCGATGCCAAAAAGCGCCGAGCCGCCGACCAGCTTTAGGTCGATATCCGTGCCTGTTGGAACCTGAAAGCGCCCGCCGAACATAGGCGCGCTGCGCCTCCACGCCAGCCGATAGCCAAAGTAGGTCACGACCAAAGCACCGCCCATGACAAAGGCAAGACTGGGATCCCATGTGCCTGCAAGATCAAAGAAGTTCAGGACTTTGGCGGGGTCCATCATGCCGGAAATTGCGATGCCCGTGCCGAATACCAGGCCGGTGACAAGTGCAAAGATCAGTTTCATGTCCTAGCCTCCAAACACATGACGGATCGCGAAAACGGTGATCGCCGCGGTCGCCATGAAGGTGGGAACGGCAACCAGTGACCGGACTGACAATCGTGACAGCCCGCAGACGCCGTGACCTGATGTACAGCCGGACCCGAGACTTGCGCCCAGGCCCACGATGATGCCGCCGATGACGATCATGGCAGGGCTCACCGGGATGGTAAGTGCCGGCATTGCACCGGTGACCCCGAAAATCAGCATGGGGGCCAGGATCATCCCGATCACCAGCGCGGCCCGCCAGGACAGTTCCTCGCGATTTTCAAAAAAGACGAGCCCGGACAGAATGCCTGTCGCACCAAATATCCGGCCGAGCCCAAACATCAGCAAGACAGCGGCAAGGCCGATCAAGGCCCCGCCCCCCAGCGATTGAAACGGTGTGAATGCAGTCTCGAACATCATAGCTTGCAAGTCCGGATGCCAAAGATGCGGTAGAGCGGACAGAACTTCACTGCCGATGTCCCGAGCATCACAAGGCCCGCAATGACAGAGATAATGGTCGCGGCAGTTCCGTTGAAAATTTCCAGACCACTCACAAAGGGTGCGGCCAGCAGCACGATCCCCAAGAGGGCGCGGACTATGCGGTCAAAATTACCTAGATTCGTTGTCATGTCGCTGTCTCCATAAAAGATATAAACTCAATAGCCCTTTGGGCGACATGGTTCGGTGACATTGTCACCAAACGTTCGACTTTATCTATGCGCTGTGATCAGCGAGGGTCTGAAGCTGCTGCCGGTCTTTGAGCGTCACGTTGCCGCGCGCTTGCTCTATCCAGCCGCGCCGTTGGAATTCCTGCAATTGGCGCGAGATCACTTCGCGCGCGGTACCCAGCTCGACTGACAGTTTCTGATGGGTGGTTGCGACCTTGTCGGTTCCGCTGGAAAGCTTGATCAGTTTGTCCGCGAGCCGCACATCGACCCGCTGAAAGGCGACCTCGTCTATCATCAGGAACAGATCAGTGATGCGCTTGGAAAAGGCGGCAAACACGAAATCACGAAACGGTTTGGAGCCCGCGACCAGATCGTCAAAAACCGAGCGTGGCACAGCGGCCGCCTTTACCATCGATTCAGCGACGCCTTCCGCCGAGTAGTCGTCATATGCCAACAAGCAGGCTGTGGTCAGCACGCAGCTTTGCCCGGCTTCGATCCGGTACAGAACAATCTGGTGCCCCGTTTCAGAGACCTGCTGCACCCGAACTGTCCCGTCCAGCAGGAACAGCATGTTTTCCGGCGACTTGCCGGGACCGAACACCATTGTGTCCTTGGGAACGCTGACGATTGTACTGCGCGTTGTCAGCAGCTGTTTCGTCGGCAGATCAAGCCGCGAGAGCCCCGGAAAACGTTCGACCCAGTCGGCATCCCCGGTCATGTTGCAGCACTTTCCGAGCGTGGGGTTTCAAGCGGGGCGATACGGTCCATCAGCTGACCGCGATTGGCGGCGATATCCGCGATTGTCAGATCGTCCAGAACGGCCATGAAGGCCGCTGTCGCCTCCTTCATTTTGCGCGACAGGATGCAGATGCCCATCAACGGACAGGTGTTTTTCTCCGGATTGAAACACTCGACAACATCAAGCGGTCCTTCGGTGATCCTGACCACTTCACCGACGATGATCTCTTCGGGCGGGCGGGCAAGACGGAAGCCGCCATTGCGGCCGCGGACGGTCTCTAGGTACCCGGCTTTTCCCAACTCATGCACGATCTTCATGATGTGTGGCCGTGACAGATTGTGGATCCGGGCGACATCATCAATGCGCACAAGGTCAGGCGCCTTGAGAGCCGCAAGTTGCAGCGAGCGCATCGCATAGTTGGTGTAGCTGGTCAGTTTCATGGGTGCATCCTGTTGTCGCACTAAAAGATATATTCAAACTATTGCTTATGTAAAGACCGTGATGTAAATCACGCAAAGATCTATTCAAAATATAGGAAATGAGCGATGACATTGAGAATCGGCGATACCGCCCCCGATTTTGCAGCGGATACAACGACCGGCCCGATCAACTTCCACGATTGGATTGGTGACGGTTGGGCGTTTTTCTTCAGCCACCCGGCTGATTTTACCCCCGTTTGCACAACTGAAATGGGCCGCACATCGCAGTTGTCTGAACAATTCACAAAGCGTGGTGTGAAACCCATCGGCCTGTCGACCGATACAGTGGAAGAACACGTCAAATGGATCGACGATGTGAACGATACCCAAGACACGGACCTGCGATTCCCGATTGTTGCGGATGCGGATCTGACCATCGCCAAACAGTACGACATGATCCATCCCAGCGAGAGCGAAACAGCCGCCGTGCGTTCGGTGTTCATCATTGATCCCAAAAAGAAAATCCGCCTCACGATGACTTATCCGATGAGTGTCGGTCGCAATTTCGATGAAATCCTGCGGGTTATCGATGCACTGCAAACCGGCGACAAGCACAAGATCGCAACACCTGCGGACTGGGTGCCAGGCCAAGAGGTCATCATTCCGCCGTCAGTCTCTGACGCAGATGCAAAACTCGCCTTCCCGCAGGGCTTTGAAACACTTCGTCCGTACCTGCGCAAAGTCAAAATCTAACCCTGCCCAACCCGATGGAGCACGCCCATGTTTGATGGTTTCACAGCAGAGACACTGGCCCGGATACAATTCGCATTCACCGTGTCTTTCCACATTATCTTTCCCGCGTTCTCCATCGGGCTGGCAAGCTACCTTGCTGTCCTGAATGCGAATTGGCTGCGTACGCGCGATGAAACGTATTTGATACTTTTCACCTACTGGAAGAAAATTTTTGCCGTCGCTTTCGGCATGGGCGTCGTGTCCGGCATCGTGATGTCCTACCAGTTCGGGACCAACTGGTCCGTGTTCTCGGACAAGACAGGTCCGGTGCTCGGTCCGTTGATGGCGTACGAAGTGCTTTCCGCTTTCTTCCTGGAGGCTGGGTTCCTTGGCATCATGCTGTTTGGGCGTGAACGTGTCGGCGACAAACTGCATATGTTTGCAACAACCATGGTTGCCTTCGGCACACTGATGTCAGCCACATGGATTCTCTCGGTGAATTCGTGGATGCAGACGCCAGCGGGCTACGGCATCAACGCGTTGGGACAATTCGAACCCGAAGACTGGTGGAAAATCGTTTTTAACCCGTCGTTCCCTTACCGTCTGACCCACATGGTGCTGGCGGCCTATCTTACCACCGCGCTGGTTGTGGGGGGTGTCGGCGGTCTGCACCTGCTGCGCAACCGTGAAGACGCCCCTGCCCGGCGGATGTTCTCGATGGCAATGTGGATGCTGATCGTCGTGGCGCCCTTGCAGATCCTCGCGGGTGACATGCACGGGATCAATACGCTGGAACACCAGCCCGCCAAGGTGATGGCGATGGAAGGCCATTACGACAGCCACCCCGACGGCGCGCCACTGATCCTGTTCGGGATACCCAACGCAGAAGAAAAGCGGATCGATTACGCGGTGCAGATTCCCTATCTGTCCAGCATGATCCTCAAGCACCATTGGGACGCCCCATTGGACGGTCTGGACACAATTCCCGACGAGGACGAGCCGCCAGTCGCTATCGTGTTCTGGAGCTTCCGCGTCATGGTCGGCCTTGGCTTTGGGATGCTTGGGCTTGGCGGATGGGCCTTGTGGCGACGGTTTCGGGGACGGCTATACGCCACACCCCTGCTGCACCGCGCTGCGGTTCTGATGGGCCCGATGGGATTTGTGGCCGTCCTTGCAGGATGGATCACCACCGAAGTCGGTCGCCAGCCGTTCACTGTCTATGGCGTGCTGCGTACCTCCGATAGTTTAGCACCTGTCTCCGCCCCAGCAGTAGCCGCATCGCTTATCGCCTTCATCGTTGTCTACTTTTTCGTCTTTGGTGCCGGGACCGTTTATCTGCTGCGGATGATGAACAAGGCATCCGCGACTCCAAGGCTGGGCCTGCGCGACGGGCCGATCCGCACCGCCGGCACCACCCCGATCGCCCAAACCAACCCCGAAGCCATCCCCGGCGAATAGGAGTAAATCAATGTTTGAACTTTCCTTTATCTGGGCCGGCATCATCGCCTTTGCCGTCCTGACCTACGTGATCCTCGACGGATTTGATCTGGGCGTCGGCATCCTCTTCCCTCTGGCGGATGGTGAGCGGGAGAAGGCTACCATGATGAACTCTATCGCGCCGATATGGGATGGCAATGAGACGTGGTTGGTCTTGGGTGGCGGCGGCTTGTTCGCGGTCTTCCCGCTTGCCTACGCGGTCATAATGCCCGCGCTTTATATGCCAATCATCTTGATGTTGCTTGCGCTGATCTTTCGTGGCGTGGCGTTTGAATACCGCTGGCGAACAGAGGACGGCAAACACATTTGGGACGCCGCGTTTTTTGGTGGATCTATCGTCGCCGCCTTCATGCAAGGAATAGCACTCGGGGCATTGGTTCAGGGCATCAAGGTCTCAGATCGCGCCTATGCAGGTGGTTGGTGGGACTGGCTTAGCGTGTTCTCGATCCTGACGGGCGTTGCTGTTGTTGTTGGCTACGCCTTATTGGGGGCGACGTGGCTTATCCTCAAAACCGAGAATACACTGCAACGAAGAATGCAAAGCTATGCGTGGTATCTGGGCGCTGGAACGTTGGTGTTCATTGGCGTGGTCAGCATTCTGACGCCCTTTCAGGATCCCGAATATTTTCAGCGTTGGCTGAACTTGCCCGGAAGCATATTCAGCGTGATCATGCCCGGTGCAGTTCTTGCTGCTGGCTGGGCTTTGTTTACCGGCCTGAACGGGGGCAAGGACGCGCAGCCGTTTCTCGCCACGCTAAGCATCTTTGTTCTGTGTTTCATCGGAATCGGGATCAGTTTTTATCCAAACATCATCCCACCAACACTGACTATCGCCGAGGCTGCCGCACCCGATAAAAGTCTTCTGTTCGCGCTTGTTGGAACCGTGGTGCTGGTGCCGATGATCCTTGCCTATACCGCATACGCATATTGGGTATTTCGGGGCAAAATTGATCCCGCAGAAGGATATCACTGATGACTTACGCAGCCTTGCAAAAATTTGGATGGTTCATCGGGATTTGGGTCGCGAGCGTCGTAGCGCTTGGGCTTGTCGCATACGCAATCCGCTTGGCCATCCACACTTGAATTCTTCAACCCAACTAAGGAGTAAAAAATGCGTTTTTCAAAATTGTTCACATCAGCGGCACTTTCGCTTGGCATGGCAACTGGTGCTCATGCCGAGGACCCCACCAAGCTGATCACGATCCTGACCTCTGCAGACCCACAAACGCAACTCATGGCGATGGTTCTTACAATGAATGCTATGAATGCGGGCGCTGATGCAGAAGTCCTCTTGTGCGGACCAGCAGGTGACATCGCGCTTGCCGATGCACCGGCGTCAGCAACAACAGGTCAGCCACCCAAAGATGCCAGTCCTCAGGGTTTGATAAAATTGCTGATGGCTCAGAAAAACCTGCGGGTTCAGGTTTGCGCGATCTATCTTCCCGCCAAAAGGATGGATGCTTCAGTATTGCTTGAAGGCGTAACCGCCGCCGCACCAGATGCTATGGGGGCTGCAATTGTCGGCAGCAATACCACAGTGATGAGCTTTTGAGGACAGGAACCGTTCCGTCGAAGTACGTTGATCGACGGAGCGGTTCATCAAAGAGGGATTCTCTGCCAACTCAAATTTTTGCAGTGCCCCGCCTGCATTTGCAGTATCCGCACCAGCAGCTCGGGCAAACTGTCTGCAATGTTCGGCCAGCTTGTCCCGTGCGCCCTGCCTATCTGCATTTTGTTCGAATATCCGAAGGCGCGCGGCGGTCCAAGCGAAGATTACCTGCCGTTTTGGTCACTGTAGCCCGGGTCTTGCTTCCGTTCCCCTACGCGACGAACGATTGCGCCAACTTCCATCAGTTTTGTTGCCAGCGGGTTTGTCTTGCGCCAGACCATTCCAATCCTTCTGGACGGCGCTTCCGGTTCAAAGCGCGCGATGGATACCCGCGCCATCCGGGTCTCCAGCGGGATCGCCATCTCGGGTATAAGCGTCAACCCCATACCGGCACCGACCATCTGAACCAGGGTGGAGAGTGAACTTCCCTCCATAAGATAGCGCGGTCTAGAGCTTGCAACATTGCAGAAACTAAGCGCCTGGTCACGAAAACAGTGTCCTTCTTCGAGGAGAAGCAGCCGCATTTCCTGAAGCATTCTCGCATTGGGTACCGGTAGATGTGCTTCACTCATCGGTCGGACCAACAGGAAATCTTCGTCGAATAAGACAAATTCTTGCAAAGAAGGCTCCGAAATCGGGAGAGCCACGATCGCCGCATCAAGCTTGGATTCGAGCAAATCCAATATCAACGACGATGTAACTGACTCGCGCGGTTGAAGCTCAAGCCCGGGCATCCGTTCTGACAGTGCAGCCATGATCTGCGGCAGAAAATATGGGGCCACAGTCGGGATGACACCCAGACGCAGCTGTCCTGCCAATGCCCCTTTTGCTGAACGGGCAAGATCGTTCAGCTCCGCCGCCTGCACCAGGATCTGCTTTGCCCGCTCCAAAAATGCCTCGCCAAGGCCCGTCAGCCGGACAACCCGCGCGCCGCGTTCCACCAGCGGCGAGCCAAGCATTGTCTCCAGTTCCTTGATCTGTACCGACAGAGCGGGCTGCGAGATGCCGCACGATTCCGCTGCGCGGCCGAAATGGGAATGTTGGGCAAGCGCATCGAAATAACGAAGGTGTTTGAGTGTAAGTCCGTTCATAACCACTAATTATCACAGAGGTAATTAAACACAATTGGTATCTATGATCTTGGTGCGTTAAGGGTATCGGTGACAAGCCCCCTCAATCCACACGGAAGGACGAATCCATGGACGGTAACGAAGTATTTAGTGGCGGCTGCCCTGTCATGCATGGCGGCAATACAGAGCTTGGCAACCACCCAACGAAGTGGTGGCCCAAAACGCTGAACATCGACATCCTACATCAGCGTGATGCCCGCGTGAACCCGATGGACCGCGACTACGATCACCAGGAGGCGGTGAAAGGTCTGGCCTTCCAAGAGGTCTGGGACGATGTCGAAAAGATGTTGACCGACAGCCAGGTCTGGTGGCCTGCAGACTGGGGCCACTATGGCGGTCTTTTCATTCGTCTTTCGTGGCACTCTGCGGGGTCCTACCGGCTGGGTGACGGGCGCGGCGGTGCAGGCACCGGCAACATCCGCTTCGACCCGCTGAATTCGTGGCCCGACAATGCCAGCCTCGACAAGGCGCGGCGCATTTTGTGGCCTGTAAAGAAGAAATACGGAAACGCTCTGTCTTGGGCTGACCTTCTTGTTCTGGCAGGGACGGTCGCCTATTCGAACATGGGTCTGAAAGTCTACGGTTTCGCCTTCGGTCGCGAGGATATCTGGGGACCGGAGATCGACATCAACTGGGGCAACGACAGCGAGCTGCTTGCGCCCACCGAAGAGCGCGTCAAAGACATCGACGACGCGGATTCGATGTACAACCCGCTGGCGGCGTCACACATGGGTCTGATCTATGTGAACCCCGAAGGCGTCGATGGTAATCCTGATCCGGCTGAAACCGCGAAATATGTGCGCCTGACCTTCGCGCGCATGGCGATGGATGATGTCGAAACCGCAGCCCTGACGGTTGGCGGTCACACCGTCGGCAAATGTCACGGTGGCCTCGCTGCCGATCAGGTCGCTGGTGGCCCCGCCGACGGTGATATCATCAACGCAGGCTTTGGCTGGAGCGACCCCGGTTTTAACGGCAATGCCAACACCGCTCACACCTCCGGACTTGAAGGAGCGTGGACGTCGAACCCGACCAAGTGGGACAACGGCTATCTTGACCTGCTGTTCAAGTACGAATGGAAGGCCGTTAAATCGCGTGCCGGTGCATGGCAATGGGAACCCATTGATATCGCAGAGGAAGACAAGGTTCCTGACGCGACCGATCCGACCATCAAGCACAACCCGATCATGACCGATGCCGACATGGCGATGAAGGTTGATCCGATCTACCGTGAGATCTGCGAGAAGTTCCACAACGATCTGGACTATTTGTCCGAGACCTTTGCCAAGGCGTGGTTCAAACTGACCCATCGCGACATGGGGCCGAAAGCCCTTTATCACGGCCCGTTTGTCCCACAAGAGGATCTGATCTGGCAGGATCCTGTGCCAGCGGGCAACACTGACTACGACGTGAATGCCGTCAAGAAAAAAATCGCCGACAGCGGCCTCACAGCCGCCGAGATGATCGCCACCGCATGGGACAGCGCCCGGACCTACCGCGGCTCTGACAAGCGGGGGGGGGCCAACGGCGCACGCATCCGTCTTGCGCCACAAAAAGACTGGACCGGTAACGAACCCGAGCGTCTTGCCAAGGTGCTGGGCATTCTGGAGCCGATTGCAGCCGAAACAAACGCGTCTATTGCCGATGTAATCGTGCTTGCGGGTAATGTCGGTCTGGAAAAGGCGATCAAGGCGGCAGGTCATGATGTGGCTGTGCCTTTCGCGGCGGGTCGTGGCGATGCAACCGACGAGATGACCGATGTGGACAGCTTCTCGGTGCTGGAACCCTTTGCGGATGGTTTCCGCAACTGGGAGAAAGAGGCCTATGACGTTCCCGCAGAAGAGTTGCTGCTTGACCGCGCGCAGTTGCTGGGTCTGACAGGGTCGGAAATGACGGTTCTGGTTGGCGGATTGCGGATGCTGGGCGTCAACTATGGCGGGTCCAAGCACGGGGTCTTCACCCAGCGCGAAGGGCAGCTGACGACCGACTTCTTCCAGACGATCACCGATATGGACTACAAGTGGGTTCCGGCAAAAACTGGCGGCACCTATGAATTGCAGGACCGTGCGACAGGTGAGGTCAAGTATACGGCCACACGTGCTGATCTTGTCTTTGGGTCAAATTCGATCCTGCGCGCCTTCGCAGAGGTGTACGCGCAGGCCGACAATGAAGCGAAATTTGTCCGCGACTTCGTCGCTGCATGGACCAAGGTCATGAATGCAGACCGCTTTGACTTGGCAGTTTAGCTAGAATGATGGTTCGGGCAGGCAATGGTCTGCCCGAACCGGCAGCATAGGATTGCAGGAGACGCTTGCAGGCCTGATTGACTTTGCCGCTGCAGACCCGCGCATGGACACCGGGTGCCTGTTCTACAAGATGCGTGCCGGAAAACACCAGCTCGGACCCGAGGCGTTGGCACGCGTCAAGGAAATCGACGCCGCCGGACAGACCGCCTACGTGGAGCTTTTGCAGGGCGGCCCCGATGCTGGCGAATTGCCGGACGCACTGTCGGTCCAGGTCGGCGCGATGTATCTGGACGAACAACTGGCACTTGCCATAACCCAACGTGTTTCGGGCGAAGACCCTGACTGCATCTACGAGATGATGACATGGCACGGTCGGTATTCAGACGCCCGTGAAGAGCCCATCGCGCGACTTGATGCCAGACTATCTGCGCCTTTTTGCGCCGCTCGAGTTGGTTTTCGCCTCAAGACTTGGCTCTGGGGTGTCCTCGACAGATTTACGGCCGTTCTAATCGCAACCGGCGTGACCGCCGATCTCATGGTGTTGCTCGTTATATGTCGAAGGCTCTTCGCGTATGGCAGCTTTGAATGGCTATTGTGCCGCATAACAAATGCAAAGTTGAGCTGGAAAGCTTTAATATACATCGATGCCAACCACCCGCGTACAACAAATGGCAAACAATTACGACCGATGCACTTCGATGAAACAAAGGCGCAATATGGAAATTGAGGCGGTTCACAGTCAATTACTTGGGAATCTGACGCCAACTTGACGGCCCCGCTCGATGGCAGAATGCACAGACAGCTCTACTAAAACGAAGCCAGAATTGATGACAGCGTGGAAGTCGCGTTCCATCCGACGTGAAGGATCGCAAACCGTCGTGAACCGGAAATTTACACAGCCGCAGGGTATTTACGCTTTGTCCTCAAAGTCGCTCCTAGTGCAAGGCGCAGCGAATGTCCGCAATCCGCCCATTCTGTGGAAAAACAACGTGTTGCTGGCGCAGAAAGTAGTTCGTTGAACGGGGTGCAAGCGCCTTTCTGATCAGGCTTTGCGCGTTTGCTGCGGTGCAGGAAAGATCTTTGCGAGTTTGCGGAGGTTCTGGGCGGTGGCGGCGAGGAGGAATTCGTCGTTTGCGCCGCATGGCCCACGTAATCGGAGCCGTCCCAGGCCAAGGATGCGCTTGAGGTGGGCGAAGAGCATTTCGACCTTCTTGCGCAACTTCATCGAGATGTCGTACTGACGGGTCTTGGCGATGTCGCGGGCAATCTGGCGGGCGTCTTCGTGTTCTTCGCGGTTGATCTTGCGCGCATCGGCATTGGGGCAGCATTTGGCCTTGGATGGACAGACCTGACAGACCTCTTTCAAAGCACGGTATCGTGCGGTCCCTTTTCCGGTCGGTCCTCTGTTTGGGTCGGAATAATTGCGACGGAACTGCTTGAGTTCCTGCCCCTCGGGGCAAATGTATTGATCGTTCTCGGCATCCCATTCAAAGTCTGCCCGGGTCCACGTCCCATCATTTCGTCCGGACTTGTCGAAGACCGGAATGTGCGGCGCGATCTTGCGGTCTCCCAGCCAGCCCAACATTGGCCCCGTGCCGTAGGCCGTGTCCGCGATCAGGCGTTCGGGATGCAGATCAAACTTGTCCTTCACACGCTTCAGCATCGTTTTTGTTGATCCGACCTCGGCCTGCCGGATTGAGCGGGTTGCTTCGACATCAACAATGACGCCGTGATCCGTGTCGATCAGGTAATTATCGGAATAGCTAAAGAAAGCAGGGCCTTTGCGTGCCGCCGTCCATTGGCTTGCCGGATCAGAATGGGAGGTGAACTTCGGCTGCACCTCGCTCGCCGCGCCAAACGCTGCTTCATCCAGCGTTTCGAGATACTCGCGAACCGCGCGGGGTGCATCTGTCGGATCGATGGTTGTCGTGTCCCACTCTTCCTTCGGCGTTGAGTTCTGCTTGTTCGCGTCCGCCTCAATCAGGCTGGCATCAATTGCCAGGCGCTGGCCACTGACCAGACCTTCTTCGATGCACCTTGCAACGGTCATCTCAAACAGATGGCGCAGTAACTTGCTCTCCCTGAAACGCCCGTGCCGGTTCTTCGAAAAGGTAGAATGGTCAGGCACGCGGTTGGTCAAATCCAGACGGCAAAACCACCGATACGCCAGATTCAGATGCACTTCCTCACACAGACGCCGCTCGGACCGGATGCCAAAGCAATACCCCACCAGCAGCATCCGGATCAGCAGTTCGGGATCGACGGACGGGCGACCGGTGTGGCTGTAGAAGTCCGCCAAATGGGCTGGGATGCCGTTTAGGTCGACGAACCGATCAATCGACCGCAGCAGGTGGTCTTGGGGAACATGATCCTCCAGGGAGAACTCGTAGAACAGCGCTGCCTGCGCTTCTTGCTTCGGTCCCATCATCAACAGCCCCGCCCCGCAGGACCCATTGAATCAGCGACTTAGGCTTCGATCAAGGAAGAGTTTTTCAACAAAATACGCCCTCCCCGACAAACAGGCGATGTCCGCCACCCTATCGCGCAACCAGCCTTTCACCATCCTCCTCTCGCAGCATCGCTTCCATTTCGTCCAAGCCATCGACTGCAGAGCGCATCTGCGCCTCATCAGCTACGCTCGCAGCTTCAGAATCCACGACGCCGCTGCCAAAATCCATCTCCATCTGGCGCTGTTCCTCGGCGATGACGGCTTGAACGACAGGCGCGGTTTTCTTTGGAACGCCGCTAGTGTGTCGTGACAGTTGATCCCCAGAAGCCTGAGCTGAGTTTTCCACGACGGCTTCTGTTCCCCCTGGCCCATCCGACGGCGGCGTCATCGGCATGGCGCGCACACTCAGCGGCAGCGTGCCTTGCGATCCCCCTCCCCCCGGCTCTGGAAACGGCAATTCACCCGTCTGCGCCGCGTGGATCGCCTTGAACAGCCGGTCGTCAAAATACTGAATCCGCTTTGCACGGACCGGCATCTGCGCATCGATCACCATGACGATCTCATCGAGCGGCAAGCGGCGCGCCTCATCTTCGGGCAACAACGAACTTTCCTCGGTCCGCGTGGATTGGCTGCGCCCTTCAAACGGGTTCTTGCCGATGGACTGCGACCGCGTGACAACGGTCTTCGTGGTCTTGCCAACCGCCTTGCTCAGTTCTTCGACGGTCTTTTCGTCAGAGGGCGTGAGGTAGAGCTTCACCCCGGCATTCCCCTGCAAGGCGCGGCGGGTGTTTTCGCCGTAGATTTCATCAAGGGCGGGGATGGTTTGGGTGACCACAGCGAGGTGACCACGATAGGTCCGCAGCGTCTCGATGCTCTCGACCACGATGGGCATCTTGCCGAGGCGATTGAACTCGTCGAGCATGATCATTACGGGCCACGGCTCATCCGGCCCGGGGTCCTTTTCCTGCATGGCGGAGAGGAGATCGGAAAAGAACAGCCTGATCAGGGGTGCAAGCGGCTTCACCATCAGAGGCTGGACCACGAGATAGACCGAAAAGGGTTTCTTGCGGATCGTGCGGAAATCAAAGTCCGAGACTGCCGTCGCCTCATCGATGGCCGGGTTCTGCCATTGATCGAGCCCCGAGGTCATCAGGAGCGAGACATAGGAGGTCAGCGTATCGTTGTTGGTCGAGGCCAGGCGCGTGAAGATCAGTTTGGCGGCCCTGTTATCGACCTCATGGCCCCGCGCGAAGTATTCCTTCTGCTTGTTCCCACCGGAGGCCGCGATGCGATAGATCTCGCCCAAGGTGGGGCGCTTGCGCTGGAAGGCCAACAGGCCTGCCGCCACAAAGAGATCGATCCCGCCTTTGAGGAGGCCCTGCACCCGGTCGTTGTCACTCTGCAGGAAGAGCGTCGCCAGAAGCTGTAATTCCATCTGCTGGCGGGCGGGATCTTTCAGCTCGAAGATGCGCAGGAGCGGGTTGTAGCGATGCGTGCGCTTCCCCTCCCAATCGGTGGGGGCAAAGCGATAGACCTTGTCGCCTTGGGCCGCGCGGTGCCGGGCCGTGGCCTCGAAACATTCGCCCTTCACATCGAGCGTCACGGCGGAGCCTTGCCAGGTCAGCAGGTTCGGAATGACAAAGCCCGTGGTCTTGCCGCGGCCCGTGGGGGCCACGATCAGCGCATGGGGGAAGACCTTGGAGCAGATGTAGTTGGCGCGGGAGCCCGGCGGCCCCAGCTTGCCGAGGATGAACCCGGTGCCCGGCGCCCCGAAGAAGCCATTGGCCTTCATCTCGCGCGCGGTCTGCCAATGGGTCTGGCCAAAGCGTGTCAGAGCGGACCCCGAGAGGGCGAGGCTCAACATCAGGCCGGCGGCGGCGAAGCTGCCGATGATCAGGTGAATAAGTTGCGCGTCCTCCGGGCGGCGGTCCAGGATCGCAAGATAGTTCTGCGCGATATAGGCAAAGTCGATCTCGGCCCCAAAGCCGAGATCCTGGTAGGTCAGCACCGCCGAGGCGATGGTATAGCCCATGGCCCCGGTCACAAGCGTCACCAGCAGGACGCCCGTGGCGATCCGCGCTTTTCCCATGGCGGCGCTCAATGGACCTGTCCCCGCTCGGTCTCGCCATCCACGTCTGTCGCGCGGTGTTTTTCGTATTCGGTGTCGGCAAGATCATCGACCACCTGGCGCAAGGCCTCCGTGTTGGCCGTCGCTGCATCCGATTGCAGATAGACCTTGGCGACATAGAGCCGGTCGAGGCGGTCCTCGAGAACCTTTTCCAGCGCATCGGCATCGCCGGATGTAAGCCGGTCGAGTTGGCGAACGTCCAGCGCCCGCGCGATCTCGTCGCGAAAGGCGTCCCGCTCCGCCTCGGTCTCGAAGGGCGCGGACAACTCCCCCGCCCGCTCATGGTCCAGGACACGCGCAATCTCGTCTGCAAGGCGGTCGGCACGGTCAGACAGCGAAGCAGTTTCATCGCGGGTTGCGACGATGTCGTCGCGCGTGCCAAACCCAAGCCCGTCGCGCATCTCGTTTTCGCGGCGGACCTGATTGATGACCTCCGTGTCGCGTATCTCGACGACGGCCGCATAGGTCGCGCCGAGCCCGCGGGCGAGGTGGGACGGGATGTCCGGATAGCGCGCTCGTAAGTCATCCGTGACAGCATCTGCAACGGGCGTGCGGAGGTCGCGTCCCTCCATGATGCGGTCGACCTCGCTGGTGATCTCGCTGGCGCGGGCCACATCGGTGATGGTCTCCCTGTAGGGCTCAGACCGGTCGATCACATCGCCGGGGCGTGCGAGCAGATCCGGATGTGCCTCGAGATACACGCGCTGCTCGGTCTCGATCCGGCGCTCCGCCCGTGAGACAACCTCCCAATCCCGGTCCTCGATCTGCTGTGTAGTCAAACCCTCGGCGCGCATCTCCTGACGGATTGTCCCTTCCATCTCCCGCACCGCACCCTCGTGATAGTGGAACCGCTCGCTGACCGCTTCCGCTTCCATAACACCGTCCCGGCGCAGCACGTTCTCCCGTTCCAAGAGCGTGCCAAGTTCCACATGCACATCGTTGAGAATGTCGCGCGCCTGTTCCAGATCAGCGCGGCGTTCGAGGTTCAGATCCCGCGCCTCGGCCACCTTGGAGAGATCATTGGCGATCCATTGATGCTCCAGCGCTGCATTTGAGGCGCCCGTCTCGATCCGGGCCACCACTTCCGATGTGCTGATACCCGTGCCCCGCAGAGCAGCATCGATCCGTGAGCGCAGGCGCGGCTCAGTGAGGCGCTCCAACTGGTTCTCCTGGATGTTCGCCTTGGAATAGACCCCGCCTTCCGAAGGAGCCTCTGACAGCGTGGATGATCGCAAACCGAGAGGCTGCATGTGCTGGACCTGCGTCTGGATCTCGATGAGGCGTTTTTCCAGCACAGGACGTTCCGCGTCAGGCTTCTCGGCGATCATGCCCTGCACCCGCGCGAGCTTTTCCGCATAGAGGCTTCTCAGATCCTCGAAGCTTTGATCCTCGGCCATATACACATCTCCTGTTCGGTCCATCTGTCCGCCATGCGCCAGCACCTCGCCCGCGCGGAAGAGTGCCGCGGCGATGTCTTCCCGGGCCTCCCGGGAGGCCTCTGCGGCAAGCGAATTGTAGACGGTTCTGGTGTTGGCGATCTCCGCCAGCGTCCGGGTCAGGTCCTGCCCCACGCGTTCCCGCTCGCGGGGCGCGCGACCCTCTTCTTTCGCCGCATAAACCTCGCTGGTGCGGGCTGGGTAATGTACCACGCCGCGATCCACCCGGCGCATGGCTTCCAGGCGCACGCCATACTTCTCGGCCTCCTCGACCACCGCGAGGCGGAAGTCGTCATAGTTGAAGCGGTGATTGCGGCCGAGGAAGAAGAACTCGCCTTCCTGCGAGCGGCGGTTCAGCACCAGATGCGCATGGGGGTGATCGCGGTCCTCATGCACCGCGATGATGTAGTCGAAATGCCCCGCGTCGGTCTGGAAGAATCGCTCGGCCACGTCCGTCGCGATGTCGCGCACATCCTCCCCGCGCGTGCCGATGGGGAAGGACATGAGCATGTGGGTGGTCTGCCCAAGCTTGGGCTTGAAGCCCGCATCCCACCGCTTGGCAAAGCGCTCGGTCAGGTCCTTGATGTCACCCGCCTCGAGCTTCGCCTTGCCATCCAAGAACCCGCTACTGTCCACGATATGGGTGGACTTGGTCGTGAGGTAATCGAGCTGGTTTGCGAGCTGCGATTTCGTATGTGTACCCCCGCCCCGGATCGCCTTGAAAACCGCTGGCCGATGCCCTGCTGCCGCGCGCACAAGCTGGGTCTGCTTGGCGACATGCAGCCCCTGCATCGAGCCCCGGACGTGGCTCCAGCCATCCCGGAAGACCTCGCCCGTGACGGCATGGACGGCATCATTCAGCCGCATGGGCAAACTCCCTCAGCGCGGCCGTGGCCTGCAGTTGCATCCCATCGCGACGGCGGCGCAGAAGCAGATCGATCTCGTCAGCGGAATCCAGAATGAACCGCGCCAGCCCGCGCATCTGCGCGAGGCGCAATTCGGAGAACTCGGCACTCGCGCCCCCCACGGCCCCCTGCCCCATCCGGTTGGCCCGCGTCATCTGCTTGGCGATCTGCGCGACCCCATTGCCGACCTCGTGCAGAGAGGCCCTGTAGCGCGCCATCTCTGCTGCCATCTGCGCGTCCGGAACGAACACCCCGCCCGCCGCCTGAATGAGCCGCCGCAGCCCCTCGGCCCGGCTCTCGATCCCCGCCTTCGCCAGCACCTCGTCGAGCGCCGACAACTCCGCAGCCGTGACCTTCACACTGACCGCTGAGACCGGAATTGCGGCATCCGTCTGGCGCTCGGCATCTGCTTTGAGCGTGTACTGAATCGCCCGCACCGACACGCCAAACCGTTCCGCCAGCACTGAAGTGGAAACGCCTTCCGCAGCTTCGCGAACGATCTCCATGCGCTCCGCATCGATGAGGCGTTTTGAGCGAGACATGCGAAGAAAGACCCCCTATTTCCTGCCACCTTCCACCAAGGCTGCCCCTACCTTACGATATTATACCGAGCTGTCAATTATATACTTACGTCGCATTCAGTCTCAGGCAGCATTGGTGTCCGCTTCCCCCGCGGCCCGCAGGGACGCGGCTCTGCCGCCCTCACCACCGGGCGCCCCACCTGTCCAATGGGTCCCCTTCCCCAGCACCCCCGAGGGTCTGGCCGAACACGCATGTGTTCGGACGGAACCGCGGGCGGGCGCAAACCCCACCGACAGGGCGGACAGGCAGGGTCAAGGAGGGCCAGATTTGGGTCCCCAAATCTCTGCCGCAAAAACCGGGAGGCCCTGGCCGATAGGTTTTTGTGGATGGCCCCCTTGAGGCTGACTGGCCGGTCTGTCGCTACCTGATCATTCCGAGGGAGGTGCGTCTGATCAATGCGCAGCGACCGGCAACTTCGTGAAGTCGCCTCGGGCGATCTGACCGCCGGACACGGCATCCCTGGAACAGGGATCGGGCCGCCCCAAGATCGTCCTGGGGCGACCCATCCTCGTCAGAGGATTCAGTCCTGGGGATCCTTCGCGCTCGGCGGGAACATCACCAGCTCCGAGACCGCGACGGGGAAGTCGAGCTTGAGGCTGAAGAACTCCGAGCCGTCCCCGTTGCGGGTGTTGCGGAACATCGCACCCACGCGCTGAAAACGGGTGCGCTCCTGGCCATCGGTGTCGGTGAACTTGACTGGGACGGTGGCGACGTAGTGGTTGGTCATTTGGGTTACTCCTTGTTGCGATGGGGATCACCCGGCACGGGGGCAAGAGGCCCGGTCGCAAGTGCAAATGCGGAGGGTCCGCGGCCCTGCCGTGGAAGCCGTATTTGTGCTTGCCGAAGCGTGAGCTGAGGGCACGATTGGGCCGACCCCGTGCGATCCACATCTATGAGCAAAAAGGAGTGATCCGGATGATCCTTGCCATCACGTTGGTGCCATCCTCCGCGTCCTCGTCTCGCCGATCCTGGCCGGGGTGCTGATGGAGCCCGCCCGCGTGGATGCGATGTTCCGAAACACCCCCCGAGGGTTGTGCAGGTCTCAGCCTCATGTGCGACGTTTCGACCCCTCGGTCTTGCGCTGCTGACGACGTGCGTGAGGGGCGCTCCATCCCGAGCCCGTACCGATGCCGATGCGGATGGACCGAACACTGTCGGACCGGGTAGAACGATGACGGTGCTGGACGCCGTGAGCTGCCGATCAAGTGTGACCGATCGCACGCGCCATGAGACATGACGAAAGGGCCGCGCCAAGCGCGACCCCCTCTCTTCAATCTTGCGCAGTATTCTTCGCCGGGTCCGCAACCCGCATGACCGTCAGGCCTTTCGTTTCCGCTTTCTGCCCGAGGTTCAGCGCGACCCCGTTGCCACCGAAGAGAACAACCCCCGTCGCCGCGAACTTGTCGTCCAGCATCTCGTCGTTGCACTTGAACGGTGCCGCCCGCCCGTGCGCGGACCAGCGCGGATCGAAGCGCGCTTGCGCGACCCCGCGTGCTCGGGCCCACCGGGCCGCAATCATCTCCGCACCGTGCTTGCCACCCTTGTGGCAGAGGAAGATCTCCTGATTGCGGTTCTGCTTGATCCGGTCGCGAACCTTGTCGAGCGTGTTGAAGATCACATCGACATCGGTCCAGTCGGTGGCGCCCGAGACGATCAGGGGCACCCCCTCGACTTTCGACTTCTCGGCGGTTTCACGATCATGCTGCTCGAGGAGCTGCCGGGCCTCGAAGACCGCCCCGGTCTCTTGCGCCCGGACGCTCGCCCGCGACCCGGCTGCCGGGATGAAGGCGTGGCCCGTTTCGATCTCGTAGCATTCCGCTGCGGCCTCGCTCATCACCTCGATCGCGCCGACAATCTCGCGCAGCTGCAGAAAGCGCGCCTGCGCCTCTTCGAGTGCGGTCTCGGCGATCTCCGACCCGTCGTGGGATTTTGCCAGCGCACCGATCTTGTCGGCGGTGCGGTCGACCTCCTTGCCAAGCGCCACCTTGCGCCGCTGCAGGATCGTCGCGAGCCCATGGGCCAGCGGTTCGATCTCTGCTTCAAGCCCGGTCCCGCGCAGCTGACCGAGCAAAGCCTCGAAGCTCTCGCGGATGATGCGGTCGGTCAGGATGTGATCTTCCGGGATCGGCAGCTGTGCGTCCTTTTCGGTCAGTCCGAAAAGCTCGATGGTCTCGTAGGTGTTCGCTTGATCATAAGCCATGTTCATTCTCCAGATATTGGGTTCGACCACCACGTGAGTGTGGTGGCATGGCCGAATGCCTGGTTTCCGAATCTGCCCGGGTCAGGGACGGCGCAGCCGCCGGCTTGCCGGGCGCAAAAGTTTTCCGCGCGCAACACCTGACACATGCGCGCCCTCACGAACTGGACCGCCCCAAGCCTCAGGCCCCGCCCTCGCCGAAAAGTTTTACGATCCTTGACGCGGGCTGATTTGGGGGCCATCCGGAGGATATGCTTCCGCGCTCATGTGTGTGTGTTTTAACAGTAGGTTTGCCCGACCCGAGCAGGCAAACGGCCCGACCGGACGCGGGAGACGGATGAAGCGGCGGGATCGTTTTGCCCCGCAAAACAGACCAGAGCGCAATCCGGCGGAGCGGCCGGGGAGGGACGTGCTCGCGAGGCGGTCAAACCGGGATGCCGGGTGCGACGCCGCGGTGAGGCCGCATGGCCGAATGCGCGACGGACCGAAGGGCCGTTCTCCCCTGCGACACGCGAAGCCGAGCAGGGAGGCCGCAAGGCTGGGACTCAGGTCGATGGTCGAGTGCACAAAACCGACACACTCCGCATGCAAACCGTGCAAATTGTCTGGTCTATTAAAGGGTTCGGATGTAGAAAAGACCCTATCAACGCTGAAAATGATCATTCAGAAAGAGCAGTTCGACTTTGGCTTCCGCCCAACAAATCATCGGTCTCGTCAAGAGCCACGCAGAAGGGGACGCTGATCGTTTTTACGATCTGGCGATGCAACTCTCGGCGGCCGAAGAGCAGAAGGGACACACCCGGCTGGCTGATCAGTTGCGGCAGTGGGCTGAAGCGGGGCAAAAGCCGCCAGCAAAGCGAACCCCTGCAGTCACCCCTATCGCAACGCCTCGCGGCGATCTTGCAGAGTTTCTTGCCGCGTCTTATCCGACGGAGCGACTCGTCGATGTAATCTTACCGGATAGGATTAGGAGTGAACTGTCGCATCTCGTCTTCGAGACGCGTATGCGCGAAAAGCTCGAGGCAAAAGGCCTGAAGCCACGGAGGCGCGTTCTCCTCTCTGGTCCTCCCGGTACCGGCAAGACACTGAGTGCGTCAGCACTGGCCGGGGAGCTGCAGTACCCCTTATTTTCGGTCATGCTCCACGGTCTAATAACGAAGTTCATGGGCGAAACAGCGCAGAAGCTGAAGATGATCTTCGATGCCATTAAGACGACGCGCGGTATTTATCTATTCGACGAAATTGACGCTTTGGCTGCCGCCCGGGGCGGTGAGAACGACGTCGGCGAAGCCCGGCGGGTTTTGAACTCATTCTTGCAGTTCTTAGATGAGGATACCGGGCCTTCGATCGTCATTGCCACCACAAACCTGCCGGGAATTCTTGACCGCGCGGTGCTGCGCCGCTTCGATCTTGTGTTGCCTTATGTCATGCCCGATGGCCCGGCCATTCGGCAGGCGCTCGAACGCCGTCTGATCGGCTTCTCGTTCAATCGAATAGGATGGAAGCGGGTGACGGATGTCGCCACTGGCCTCTCAACAGCCGATATTGTGGCAGCGGCGGAAGATGCCGCGAGACGTGCGGTTTTGAATGATACTGACAAGATTGCGACACAGGATTTACTTGACGCCCTCGAACGCCGACGGTCGCTCCAAGATTTAGGGACCAACGACAATGGCACGAGAGCTTGCACACTTTCACCTTCGCAATCTAGGACAGCCGCGCCCATTCCAGGCAAAGGGCGGGGGCGGGTCCAAAAGACCAAGTGATGTCCCCAATCGCGCTGCGCACGCCCAAGCATTGCTTCAGGCAATCGACGCGCTGCCGGATATTCCAGCAGCCGAACTTCCCGGCGTCTATCTGGAAGTCGCCTCCCGCATCGACGAGCGCCTGAAAAAGGACAGCTTGGACGCCAGCGGCCTGATGCTTCTTCGCATCGAAGATACTCCAGTTCCCGGTGGCGCCCAAGAGCGCGCGACGGTGTTTGCGACAGCCAAGGGTATCGAAAAGCTACGTAAGAAGGTCGAGCAGTTTCGGACTGAAGACACGCCTGATCGCGAGAAAGATGGTGAAATTGTCCCGGGCCGTCCGAAGAACGCGGACCTGGTGCAAAGCGTTGCTGCCATCACGGAAGCGGGATTGCGTGCCCTATGGCGCAGCCCTCCAGGCAAGTTTCCCGCGGCGGATGTTGCGACCGTCTGGGAGGCTTGGCTCGAGCCCCAAATGACCGAGGCCTTCGTTGCAGCAGCGCCTATCTTTGGTGTGACTGTGGGCGCGGATCGGCTGGAGTTTCCCGAAGATACAGTGGTGGTCGTCCAGGCCGATCGCAATCAGCTTGCCCAAGCCGTCCGGCGACTGGGTGGCGTACGCGCACTTGCCGCTCCGACAATCACTGCAGATTTCTTTGACGGCTTGCCGGTGGCCGAACAGGCACAGTGGGTCGATGAGCTTTCAGGCCGGACCACCTATTCGGATCACCCCAATGCTGGCTACGTTACGCTCCTGGATACTGGTATCAGTCGGGCGCATCCTCTGATTCAGCCGGCGCTTAGCGTGGATGACCGACATGCCGCAAATCCGGCTTGGGGATTGGAGGATGTGAAGGGCCATGGAACGCAGATGGGAGGACTCGCGCTCTTTGGCGATCTGACGCAAAAACTTCATCAGGCGAACCCAGTTATGGTCATGAACCGTCTGGAATCCGTCAAACTCCTGCCAGATGCCGGCATGAACCCGCATCATCTCCTAGGCGCGGTGACCAGGCAGGCGATCAATGCGGTCGAACAGGTTGGTCCCCGACGCCGTACTTTCACCATGACGACGACGACGGGTGAGGATACGCCGCACGACGGTGCCCCGACCTCGTGGTCGACGGAAGTCGATCAGCTTGCCGCCGGTGTTTCAGGTGGACTCAGACAGCAGCGCCTGGTGCTGGTTTCGGCAGGGAATACCGACAACTTCACCTTTGGTGCCGGAAACTACCTCGACCGATGCGATCACGAAGACAACGAGATCGAGTCGCCTGCCCAAGCGTGGAATGTTTTGTCTGTTGGAGCCTTTACCGAGAAGACTGTACTACCAAACGGAGACCCGGCCCAAGCGCTTGCACCATTCGGCGATCTATCGCCAGCTTCGAGAACTGCATCGTGGTCGTCCCATTGGCCGAACAAGCCGGACGTTGTCCTTGAGGGCGGAAACTGGGCGCTAAGTGCCATGCCTCCGCCAATGCGGCATGGATGGTTGTCGCTCCTTTCGACGCACCATAATTATCCGGTCCGATCTTTCACATTCACCTTCGACACCAGCGCTGCGACAGCGCTTGCAGCGAAGGATGTAACGGAACTCTGGTCGGATTATCCGACACTTTGGCCCGAGACAGTCCGTGGTCTCTATGTGTCTTCCGCGCGTTGGACTCAGCAGATGCGAGCACATTTGCCGGCCCAAGCGAACAAAGGTCAATACATGCCGCTTTTTCAGCGCTATGGATTTGGCGTTCCGGACATGGCCCGTGCCCGCCGCAGCGCGTCGAACGCGCTGACACTCATCGTGGAAGACACGATTACACCCTACGGAATCTCCGAAAAGACCGGCGGTGATGTCCACAATGAGTTGAAGCTCTTCGCCCTACCCTGGCCCGTTGAGGCTTTGCGCGCGCTCGGCAATGCCGACGTTACCTTGCGGGTGGCGCTAAGCAGCTTTATTGCTCCAAACCCGTCAGAAGCCTCACGCGGCGTTCGTTATCGCTACGCATCCCACAATCTGCGGTTCCAACTCAATCGCGCCGGCGAGAACGAAGCCCAATTCCTAGCTCGGATCAGCAAGGCGGCCGAACAGCCCGACGGTCCCGCAAACGACGAGGATGATCTTTGGGACTACGGTAGCAATCGGCGCCATGTCGGATCGCTGCACATCGATCAACTGACTTGCAAGGCATCAGATCTCGCAAGGCGAAACTTGTTGGCCGTTCACCCAGTCACTGGATGGTGGAAATCCAAAAAGCTTCTCGCCGAAGGTTTGCCTTCTGTGCGCTATGCATTAATCGTAGAAATCGATGCGGAAGGGTTGGACACCGAACTCTATGCCGAGGTTCAAGTAGCTGTCGGAGCCCTAATTGCCGCTCAAGCGGTTGTGCAAGTTTGACTCTATTGGAGACGCTGTGCAGCGCTTCCAATCTAGACAATGCGTCTACATCGGACCGCCTCATGCAATCGCCATTCGATCGCTCGACTGACCCAGGCATGAAAAAAGGGGAACCGTGATCCCACGGCTCCCCTTTCGGATCAGATCGTCTCCCCCTCGCGGGCCGATTAGGCGACCAAGGAGAGCCCCGCGCCCGCGTCCTGCGGCTGCTCACCGCTGTCGATGAACGGGATGATCGAGAAGGTCTGCCCGCCGCGCTGTTCTTCGTTCTGCACGGCGTTGACGCGCAGGTCGCCATCAGGCGTGTTGATCAGCAGCGACAGGTAGTCATTGCCCGTGCGGCTGCTTTTGGCCATCCAGGCCGAGCCGACGCGGATCGGTGTGCCCCGGGGCGAGCTGACCTCGATCCGGTAATCGGGGTGGGTCTCCTCGGATTTGTAGCTGTTCTCGATCAGCATGAACTCCAGATCGAACATCATGTTGGCGATGTAGCCGGTGAAGGCGTTGTCGGCGTCCATGGCGGTGAGCTCGCCCGAGATCGAGCCGGATTTCATCAGGCCGTTCGAGACCAGTGGGATGATCTCGAACGCGCCGCGTTGGGCCGCACGCGCCTCTTTCGTCTGCACCGCGTTGACCCGGAACGGGCCCAAGCCGACATCGATCTGCATCGAGATGTAGGGGTTGCCGCTGGTATTGCCGGTCTCGTTCCAGGCCGTGCCGATGCGCACCTTGCGGCCCGACTTGTTGATTGCCGTGACGTCAAAATCCGGACTGCGTTCGGACATCTTGGCCCGTGCCTCGAGCTGGATGGCGATGTCAAAGCGCGTCGAATGGATCATGCCGGTGTATTCGGCGGCAGCGGTCTCGGCGTTGCGGGTAAGGGTTCCTGCGAACATGGGATAGTTCCTTCTTGGATTGGCCGGTGCCTGACGTTCTTGCCAGCGCATCCGGGATTGCTTTTTCGACCCCTCCTGGGATCACAAACTAGAAAGCTCGCTTTACTTTCTTCCCAACCTTCAGTTCAGCGCTGGCGCCTGAGAGACTGTGCCACCTCCCCGCCGGGTACGACGCCCCTCCCCTGCCCGTCTGGTCTCAGTTGGCTATCCTGGCGCTTCTCGTCGCCACCCTCCGGTCCAGCGATAAAGAACTCTGCTTCCTCCCCGTTCAACCGCTGCCCGCTCCGGTCGGTCAGCCCGATGGTGCTGCCGTTCGGCTCAAACGTAATCAGGTATTGGCCGAGGCTGTCCTTTTGCACGCGGTAGCCGGTGTTGGCCCAATGCACGGTCCGACCGGCATCGATGGCGGCTTTGATCTCTTCGAGTGTCATGATCGCCTCCGTGCCTATTCCGCTGCCACTGAAGCCACGTTCTGCGCGGCTGACGTTTCGGTTCCAACGATCCGGGCCAGAATGCGGCCCGTGTCGATCCCGTCTCCATGCGGCAGGAACACCCGCAGCTGGAAGGAGATGATCTCCGTGAAACACCCCATGGCCTTGAGACCTTCAATCATGCCCCGATCCGCACCACCCAGCTCGAGACGCATCTCGCCTGCGACCCGGCGACGGGTCAGGGTGAGACCCCGGCCCAGATCGACAGGTACGGTGGTGCCGAGGGCGGCGGTCAGCATCTCCTGCGGTGTTTGCGGGTTGGAGACGAGGAAGCGGGCGCGCAACGCGGCCGTCCCTTCCTCGCTCAGCGTGCGCCCGATCATGGCGGTCGCCCCGTCCGGCGTGACGCGGTAGATGCGCTCATTCGTGGTCGGGATGTCCTTCCAGATCGGCAACAGCATCCCCGTCAGCAGGTAGAGCTTGGTCGTGGTGGTTTTCGGCAGGGACGCAGCCTCTTCATCCCAAAGCCTTGCGAACTCAGGCCTTCCGATGTCTTCCCAGGCCGAGGACTCGAACCGCGTCTCCTCCAGATAGCTCGACCCGTTTGGCCGCACCACCTTGCGCATCAGCGTGACAATGTCCTCGTCATACATCTGCATGGGGCGCGCCGAGATGAGCGCCGCGCGACCGGAGGCGCGATTCACCATCGGCAGCTTGTCGGGATTGCGCGATATGGCCTCTTCGGCGCCCAGGACATACACTGGGTCCGTCACCTCAAGTCCGATGATCCGCGTCACGGCGCCGGATTTCGGGCAGGTCCAGAGATCCTCTGTGGAGACCTGTTCGATCTTCTCGCCACGCAGGGTTTCCACGCCGAGATCGAGCGTGCCCGCCGCGCGCGCCCGTTCAGTCTGATCGGCAATCCGGCGCATGAACTCGGCAAAGAGCGCGTTCTGCATGTGGATGGGAAGGGCAAGCATCCGGTTGAGAAACCGCTGGATCGGGGGAAGCTCCTCAAGGAGCACCCCGTCCTTGTCGATCAGCCGCAGGGCTGTCCAGTCGGCGAAGCTCTCGCAGCTCATCGCCTCAGCGCGCCCGGCGGCAAGATCGGCGAAATACCCACGCAGCGCTGCTCGCGCGATCGGGCTTTCGAGATTATCCTCCTCGCGGAACATGCCCTGCGAGCCGGTCTCGCGCTGGCCCTTCGTCAAGGCCCCCAGCTGGTCGAGGCGTTTGGCTATAGTTGAGGTGAAGCGTTTCTCGCCATGCACATCGGAGGTGCAGACCCGGAAGAAGGGCGCGCTGACCTGGGCCGAGCGATGCGTGCGGCCGAGCCCCTGGATGGCCGCATCCGCGCGCCAGCCGGGCTCCAGCAGGTAGTGCCGCCGCCGTTTCTGGTTCTTCGCCGTTTGCGCCGCGTGATAGGACCGGCCCGTGCCGCCTGCATCGGAGAAGATCAGGATATCCTTTTCGCCGTCCATGAAGGCTTGGGTCTCGGATGAATTGCTACTGGCGCTGCGCTTTTCGATGAAGAGATGGCCATCCTCGGCTTTGAGGGGCCGGATGGACCGCCCCGTGACTTCTGCCACGGCATCGTCGCCAAAGGCCCAGAGGATCTGATCCAGCGCCGAAGGGATCGGGGCCAGCGTCATCAATTCCATCATGGCCGCGTCACGCAAAGCGAGCGCCTCGCGCGAGACGACGAGCGCGCCGGTCTCATCCCGCAAAGGTTCCGCCACCATATTGCCGTCGATCTCCACGAGCTTTTGCGCATGAATCGGGAAGGCCTGTTCGAGGTAGCCCAGCACGTAGTCGCGCGGCGTCAGCGCGCCCTCGACCAGCTCGTCCTCCGGGTCCATCGCCTCAAGCCGACGCTTCAGCAGGCTCTCGCCTGTCGAAACCACCTGGATGACGCAAGCCCTGCCCGCCGCCAGATCGTCCTTGATTGCGCGGATGATGGTCGGGGCTTTCATGCCCATCAGGAGATGGTTGAAGAAGCGCTGTTTCGTGCTCTCGAAGCGGGACTTGGCCGAGGCGCGTGCGGCCGAGGCATTAGTCTCTCCCGAGGCGTCGTTGACGCCGGTCGCCGTCAGCGCGGCTTCGAGATTGTGGTGGATCGTCCGAAACGAAGTCGCGTATGCGTCGTAGATCTCGATCTGGGCCGGGGTCAGCGCATGTTCCAGCACATCATATTCCACGCCATCAAAGCTGAGGGCACGCGCCGTGTAGAGCCCGAGCGTCTTGAGATCGCGCGCGACCACCTCCATGGCAGCAACGCCATCGGCTTCCATCGCCGACACGAAACTCTCGCGGCTCGGGAAGGGGTATTCCTGCCCCTGCCCCCAGAGACCGAGACGCGCGGCATAGGCCAGGTTGTGCACGCTCGTGGCGCCCGTGGCCGAAATGTAGAAGACGCGAGCGCGGGGTGCTGCCAGTTGCAGCCGCAGGCCTGCAAGGCCCTGCTGGGAGGGTTTGGCCCCCCTGCCCTGCTCGGACCCCGCCGCATTCTGCATGGCATGGGCCTCATCAAAGGCCAGCACGCCTTCAAAGTCTTCGCCCATCCAGTCCAGGATCTGGCTCAGTCGCGTGGTGCCGCATTTGCCCGCGGACCGCAGCGTGGCGTAGGTGACGAAGAGGATACCGTCGCCCATCGGGACGGGCTGGTCCGGTTTCCATTTGGAGAGCGGCTGGATGTCGACGGGCGAGCCGCCGAGATCGGTCCAGTCGCGGATCGCGTCCTCGATGAGCGCGGCGGACTTAGAGACCCAGATCGCCTTTCTGCGTCCGGCCAGCCAGTTCAAAAGGATGAGCCCGGCGCATTCGCGCCCCTTGCCGCAACCGGTGCCATCTCCGAGGAAATAGCCGAGGCGATAGGCCCGTGCATCCGGGTCATCATCGGTGCGCGTTAGCTTGGTCTGGTCGTCGTCGATGGTAAACCGACCGGGCAGATCACGCCCATGGGCATCATGCGCCATGATGATGGTCTCGAGCTGCGCCTCGGAGAGATGTCCCTCCTCAATCAGCCTGGCAGGCAGGCGCAAGTCATCACGGCCCGTGTTTGAGGGCATGCGCGGGGCAACCGAGGCCATGGCGATGCTTTCAACGAGCGGGGTGGGATGTTCCTGCGCACCCGCGATCTCGATCCGCTGCGGACGGTAGCGCGCATAGATGTCCGAGATGGGCGTGTTGTCGCGCGGGATATCAAGGCTCGTGAAAACTAGCGGGACAACGGCATTGGCTCGGGGTTTGGAGGCGGCGACAGGCGCAGCGGCGGTCTTGCGCGGGGCAGAGGATGGAACGGTCGGCCGCCCGTTAGGGATCGCCGCTGCCTGTTGTACGCGGCGCATATTGGTCCTGGTTGCGGCCACGGCATCGACATATGCCAAGGCTTCATCCAGATCCCGCACAGGGACGCGGATCATTTCGCCGTCCTCCTGCTCCTTGTCAAAGACCATCAGCTGGGTTTCGACAGAGGTGCCGAGCTTGCGGTAGACCTGCCCCGGCATCGTCAGCGCCAATCGTGGCGTCAGGAGACCGCAGGCGCGGGACCAATGCGCGGCATCGCGTTCGGGCGTGAACCCCGGCGGCATGATCGCCACCAGGCGCCCACCTGGTGCCAGGCGCTTTGCAGCCGCAATGAGATGTTTGGCGGCGATGTGCTTGTCCCGCGACCGATCGACCGAGGAGGCGAAGGGCGGATTCATCACCACGACGTCGGGCAGAACAGGAGTCTGCAACAGATCGTCGATATGTTCCCCGTCATGGCCTGTGACCTCGCCGCCGAAAACCGCGCGCAGGAGGCGCTGGCGAAAGGGGTCGATTTCATTGAGCAAAAGCGTGGCACCGGCCCGTGCAGCGAAAGCAGCCGGGGCACCCGTACCAGCCGACGGCTCCAGCACGGTCTCACCCTTGCGAATGGCTGCCGCCCGCACCGTCAGGGCCGCGAAAGGCAACGGCGTGGAGAACTGCTGCAACCGGATTTGCTGCTCCGACCGGCGGGTTTCCGTGAGGAGCCGTGAGGCAAGGAGTTTTGCGGCGTAGTAATCATCCTCACTGTTGTCGCCACGTAGCAGCGCCTGCACAGCCGTGGCCTGCATCAGGTCGTAGGCCATGCGCCAGTCCCAGGTGCCGCCAGCATCGCTGCCATGAAACGTCTCGCGCATGATACGCGCGAGCGCTGAGCTGCGCAGGGGTTGATGCTCGATCTCCGCGCCGATCTGCTCTAGCGCAGAGGCGAGGTCAGGGCGGGAGATTGAGAGAGTCGGGTTCGCTGGGTTGGGCTTGGTCATGGGGATTTCCTTTGGATGAGAGTCTGAGTTCCAAAGGACAAAAAGCCCACTTTCCACCTTTCCTCGGGTCCGGCCCGATAGCTATGGAGAAGGACGGGCCGTCAACGCGGGCAGCCCTCTTCAGCATCGAAGAAAAGGCCACGCAGCCAAGCCGCTGAACCTGTCTCTCGAGAAGCCGACATCGAGGCAGAGCGCGGCGAATGACCGCCAGGAGCCCACTTTGCCGCTTTTCGACAGCGCAGCTAAAGTCTGTTACCGTGGTGAGAGGCGACGATGATCAAAAGCGCCTTGGATATTAAACAGGGTTTATTGAAGCGCCAAACGAAGAATTTGTGAGCTCTCCAATGTTTTTTTTCGGGAGGCGTGCGAAAATCTACTTGGTTAATGCATTTCATAACTCATGCGAGAATTTCGTAATTCTATAGATTATTTATCCAGACTTTTCCGCGCCAACGCGCTGATCAGATCCGTGCGTGTGACGATCCCTATTAGTTGACCGCGCTCTAAGACGGGGACGGCGTCAACAGCTCCGTCAGCCATCTGGGTAAGCAGCGCCGACAAGGGGGTGTCTGCGGTTGCACGTGGTCCGCCGACGCTCATGATATCAGTTGCTTGCACAGGTATTTCACGGCGGCGGTCAAGCAGTCGGTGTAATGCCTTCCCGAAGCCGCGCTTGAGGCGCAAACTATCCTCACGAGCCCGGTCGATGAGATGTATTTGAAAGATAACCCCCAGAAATCGGTCTGCACCCCCTACGACCGGCAATGCTGTAAACCGGTAACGCCGGAACAAATCTGCTATCTCTGTTAAAGGCGTTTCCGGCTGAACCGTAATCAGATTGTGCGACATGATATCAGCGGCGACCGTTGGCCCCGACCTTTGGGCTGCCACCTGCATTTCCGCAGCACCAAGCAAGCGCGCCAGATCCTCGACTCCAAGATTGAAAGATTGTTTATAGCGGCCCAAAATGTCGGACAGTTCTGCCTCAGTTAATCCAAGACGCTTCATTGGCTCAAGGTCTTGCGTCCCATAACGGTTAGGATCATCGAACTGGCGGAATGGATAGTGTCGCCCTGTCATGCGTCCGTATACCATGGCAATGAGGACCAAAACGACCGTGCCGATCCCAATCGGCATAAGGGCAAAATAAAACCCTAACTCCTGCACCGCGTCAGGGCTCATTGCTACTGTCATCGCGACGGCACCAGCCGGTGGGTGTAACGCACGACACAGTATAGTCACGGTAATTGCCAAGCCCACAGCTAAAGCAATACGTAGAACGGGGTCCTGCACGACCAGACATACCGCAACACCGACCAAGGCGGCGGTAACGTTGCCGATAATCGCCGACCACGGTTGAGCCAGCGGGCTGTTCGGAACGGCAAAAAGAAGAACCGAACTCGCTCCGAACGGCGCGACCAAATATAAGCCAAGCGTCAAATCAATCGTTGGTGCGAGAACAAAGGCTCCAGCCAAAGCAAGCCCGACGAATGCACCAAGGCCCGCTCGAAGGGCTTCGACAGGCGAACTTTTCGCGACGGCAGGACCAAATGAACCAAGATGAGACAGAGCAAGAACTTTCAGTTTGCGGTAGGCTCGCTCTTTCAGAAATTAAGAAAATTGGCAACGCCTGCTAAGTCTGCACTACGAACCTAAAACCCCTATAACGTCTGATCCTCTATTTGCAGCTGTGGCGAAGGTCAGCTGTGAGCCCAAAGTTCCGGACTCGCTGCGCAGTGGCGAATGTCGGTTTCCGGTTCGCACGTCAGCTTTTCCGCCAGATCACTCGGTTTCTGACAGATCACTCCGCGCATCCCGGATGATCATCCATGACGAATGCAGGAACAGCCCTGCGATGGCGAAAGCAACGATGAGGTCAGGCCAGGCACTGCCGAGCCAGGCGACCAGTCCGGCAGCGATCACCACGGCGAGGTTGCCGATGGCGTCGTTCCGGGAGAACAGCCATACGGCCCGCATGTTGGCGTCGCCCTTGCGGTGTTTTAGCAGCGGCAGCACCGCAAGAATGTTTACGATCAGCGCGCCCACGGCGAAGGCTCCCATTAACCCGGCCTCTGGTGTCGTCTGATTCAGGACACGCCAGATTGTGCTGCCGACAACGCCAAGCCCCAGAAATCCCAAGAACACGCCCTGGATCATCGCCGACCGCGCCCGCCATGTCAGACTCCAACCGATAGCGAGCAGGCCCAGAAAGGTGATTGCGCCGTCGCCCAAAAAATCCAGGGCATCTGCTTTCAAAGCTTGCGATCCGGACAGGAACCCGCCGAACATCTCGATCACCCCGTAGCCGAGATTGAGCAGGACCACGATCCAGAGCGCGCGGCGATAGCTCGGGTCTTTGTAAGCCGGATCGGACGATGTATCCCCGCTCTTGATCAGCTCAAAGCCATAGCCGGTTGCGTCCAGTGCTGGACGCACTTTCGGCAAGTCGTCTTCGGCGATCCGCAATGTCATGACATGGGTTGCGGCAGACACCTTCACATCGCCTTCAGCCACGCCCGCAGACCGAGCGGCCCGTTCGATCTCGGCGGCATCCTTGGCGCAGTCCATGCCATGCACCCGCATCCGGATCGGCAAAGACGTTGTAGGCAATGTGGTGTTATCTGCTCGGCTCATATGCGATCCTCTTGAAGGTAGCGTGCGAAAGAAGTCGCCGCTAACGTATCAGTGGATAATGATATGACATTGCAAAACATTCAAGACGATCTTTCGGCAGCTGACACCCTTGAGCCGCGGGCAAAGCTCTTCCGGGGTCTCGGCGACCCCAGCCGTCTTGCGATCCTCGATGCGCTACTGTCGGACGAACGCAGCGTGCAGGAAATCGTTACCCAAACAGGGCTTGGTCAGCCCAATGTCTCGAACCATCTGCGCTGCCTTTTGGATTGCGGTCTGGTCAGTCGCAGGAACGAAGGTCGGTTCGTCCGGTATCGCCTTGCGGACAGGCGGATCGCTGATCTCATCCGCGACGCAGATCAACTACTTGCCTCGACAGCCGTAGGGGTCGATGCCTGCCGAAGCTATACGGATTAACCGACGTGTCCTGCTGCAATGTTCTATTGGTGCGCCAGGCCTAAAGCAGCCATTTGCGCAGCCGCAGCAAAATGGCGCTTTGTCCGCATCATGCCAGTTCGTACACGATGCAGCGAACGGCAGGTGTACGGATAGGGAGGGACTTCTGAGAATTTCACCTACCAGCCATGTGATAAACCAATGTCGCCTATTTCACTCGGCCGAATGGTGAAGGGAGATTGAAACGCAGAACGACCCCCTTACTGGCAGCCTTAGCGTGGGATTCGGCTCCTTCAGGCATTCGACCCCACTTACCGATCGGGCACCGCTTCGAGAGACGTCTCGAACCGTTTGTCCGCCGCCGCAGCTTCTTTCAAGAGCGCGTCGAAATTGTCAGGTGGATTTCCATCTTCCAGCATCCCTTTGAACGTCGCATAGGCATCCGTCTTGCTGCCGTAGGCGCGCAGGGTCTTATCGTCGTTCACCCAGGCCACCACGATGACCCTCGCATCGCTGTTGAAGCGGTAGAACAACCGATACTGCTGGAAGAATTTCGCCCGGAACCAGTGCTTGCGGTGATCCCCGAGCGTGCTGCCTTGCCGGTAGGCGGCGGTACTCGGATCTGTCGGTATGGCCTCGGTGACCAGCTTGAAGATGGCGGCCAGCCGTTTCGTGGAATTTTTCTTGCGCCAGGTCTTGGGATCGCGTGCCTTATGCGCCTCGACCTCCAGGGTCAGCCCTTCGAGCTGGTCCAGAAAGAGCGGATGCGCATAAATCGACCATCCGTTTACGACAAGGGGCGCTTGGGCGGGCACGCTATCGCCGCTCATTCATCCTCGAGCGATAGCGGCGCATCGAGATCGACGTCAACGTCTCCGACCAGTGCTGCAAGACGGTCATGCAAAGCCCCATCGAACGCCCGAATGCGGTCCGGATGCGCCTTGATATCAGCCTCGACAAAATCGAGAAATGCTCCGAGCACGGGATCTTCCTCTTCGCTGCGCACGGGCTCGATATAGACCCTGCCACTCGGCTCGGTGCAGTAGCGAATCTGGTCGCCCTTGCCCAGCTTGAGCTGTTTGCGCACACCCGCCGGCACGGTCGTCTGATACCGATCCGTCAGTTTCGAGACGTCTTGTGCGAGCGCTGTCATGGCAGTCTCCTGAAAGAAAGGGGGTATTTGCTACCTGCGATGGGTAATGCATTTGCATTGCCTTGTCAAGACAAGCCGCAGCATCTGCTGTCGCCGGGCAGGTCGATGACCCGTCCGGCGCAGGACCTAATTTCGCCTCGCCAGGAACTCCGCCAGCACCGGGCTAGCCGCACCTTTCGCGGAGCTGAGCAGCTCCGAGCCTGCAAGCGAGGCCTTCGACAGGCGTACGAGCCCACCGGTTTCCTCGATGCGGTAGCAGCGGCGATTTTGCCGCCCCCGCTTGTAGTGCGTCGCGGTGACGATCTGACATGTACTGCCATCGGTGAGCGTCACAGGTGCTGCGAGCTTGATCTTGTCGCCTTCCTCGTAGTCCGGGATCGCAGCCCAGTCCTGGCAGCGCTGGCGCCAGGCATGAGCATAGCTGTCTGGGTCTTTCAGCTCGGACAGCAGGGCCAATAGGCTCAGTGGCGCGCGGGATTCGACCGGTCCCGCGCTTTCCTCCATGTCCTTGTAGCCCCAGCAGCCGTCATCATATCGGGTAAGGAATACGGCGGCGAAAGTGATGGAGCCATCCGCATCGGTCATATAGGTCGTGTCTTCGACAGGGGTGCCGTCGATATTTGTGACCTTTGCCGCCGCGTACCAAGTCGAACCCACCTTGCAGGCTTTGACCAGTTCCGTCTTGCGCCTTTCGCCATGAGAGGTGCAGAGCCGGGCGATTTCCGCTTTCTCATCCGCGTAGGTCTGGACGCGGCCGTCGGTGTAGAAAAGCCAACCCATTTCAGAGTCCTTTCTCTCGTTTGGGAAAATTGTTGTCGCCAATGTCCCGAGAGGGCCGCAGGCCCGGCAGGGTATTGGCGATGCTTGTTTGAGAAAGGGCGGGTTACGCCACCCTCCGATCGTCGATCTCCATGAGCGCATCAAGCGGCACGCGATAGGGCTGCATGGCGTCGAAATCCTCGCAATTGCCGCAGTTCTGCACGATCGCGAAGGTGTCGCAGGCATCCTTGAGGATGACCCGGAAGGTGCCGCCGAGGCCCGAGGGCACCTCGTAGGTCCCGCCGATGAGATAGTCCGAGGCCCGGCGCACGAAGACGCGGATGCTGTGGCCATCGGTGGCGAGCCGGATCGCCCCCTGCCCTCGGTCGATGAGCACCTGCACATCGTCCAGGATGTCGGTGTAGAACTGGCCGGTCAGATCGCGAAACGCCATGCGGCGCTGCGCCATCCAGTCGGTGTCCCGAAACGGGTTCATGCCGTCGGCGAAGGCGAAGGAGGGATCGGCCTGTTCGGTGGTGACGATACGGGTGGTCGTGCCATCGATGCCGTTCGAGCGCAGATGCACGCCGTTGCCGACGATGAGGATCAGGGCGGGCCTGTCCACGGGCCCGTTCCAGTTGGGCAGGAAGGTTTTGCAGGCACGCGCGTGGGCGATCTGCGCTGCGACAGCGGAGGCAGAGAACTTGAGAATAGCCATGGGGATGTCTTTCCGTTGGGTGTGGGAGGGTCGACCCGCGCGGGCGGCGTGGTCCACGCGCGGGTCGCGTGATGGCTCAGGCCGCTTGCGCGACCTCGCTGTCAGGCTCCGGGGTTTCCGCAGCGGGCTCCGCCTCCTCAAAGGCGACACCGGCGGTCTGCATCATCGGTGGGCACCAGGCGGCCACCGCGGCGCGCTGCGCGTCCGTGAGCGTGGCGAAGGGCTCGGCGAAGAGCTTGTCGCAGAAGGCGACGATCTCCTTCTTGCTCGACGAGGCGAGCGTCACAGCCTCCTGGGCCAGGCCCAAATCCTCGCCGAGGATCTTCAGGAGCCAGGCCTTCTTGAAGCGGTTGAAGAGCGCCGCATTCGGCGTCCAGTGGGCGCGAATGTCGGGCATGATCTCAATCTCGAAATCATGCATCAGGCTGTCGCGCTGGCGGTCCCGTGCGAAGCAGGACTGCGTGGTGCTGGCCGTAGCATAGGCGACAAGCTTGGCCTTCTCCCCTGCCTCCAGCGCGCGAAACGCCGCGAACTGATCGGCGGGCGCGCGGGTGTCATCGAGCCAGGACAGATCAAGCGCATCATGCGCTAGCGCCACCTGCTCGAGCGAGGTTGCATCGATCTCGTCCATCTTGGCATGGCTGCGATATTCCTTGCGGGCATCGACCTTGATCGCCTGCGTGACACTCATGCCGCTGGCCAGAACATCACTGACCAGCTTGAAGAGCGTGAGATCGAACGTGGCTTCCGGATGCAGCGCCATCGCGGCGCCGAGGGCCATGGCCCGCTCGGTCTTGAGGTACTCAGCCAGCGAGGCCGGGTAGGTGATTTCGCCGGCGCCCGGGGCCTCCTCCCCGGTCGGGTTACTCGAGGAGCCGCGCGCGCCTTCCTCTTTGGCGGTGTCCTCGGGGCGGACGAGGCCAATATGGAGCGTGATCTGCCCACCCTGCCACGAGGCTATCACCCCGGACCGCGCCAGATCCTCGGTGCTGTAGGCCTCCTGCAGGTCACGGGCTTCCTCTTCCAGAGCGTCGACGCGGTCGTAAAGGGCGTTGTAGGCACCGTCGTCGAGCCCCTCATCTTCCATCTCGAGTTGCAGTTGCTCAAGCTCGGCGGTGATCTCATCGATGCGCTTCTGGGCAGCCTCATCGGGCTCGATCGGGCCGGGATAGACCCGGCCATAGTCGGCCATGGTCGCGTAGTCATAGCGCACCATCGCATCGGCCCAAGCAAAGCCCAGCCTCATACGGGCGTCCTCGGCGGCTGCACCGAGCTTCTCAAGCAGGATGGTCTCGACCAGCGCCGCATCCTCAAGCACGGAATGCTCTTCCAGAAGGTCAGCCGCGACGGCACCGCCCCGCGCCTCGTAGTCCGCGCGCACGAAGGCCCCGATATCATCGCTGACCTGCAGGCCGCGGGATTTAAGGGCCTGACGGACGGTGTAGGCCTGAAGATAGCCTCCGTCCTTCGTGAGCGCCTCGAAGATCTCGCGCTGCGCCTCCTGGCTCGGGTGCTCGGCGAAGGCCTTCATCGTATCGAGCGTGATCACCTTGCCCCGAGCCGCGGCGCGGATGTCGGGGTGGATCAGGCCATAGCGCAACCGGCCTTTCACGGCGGCCACCGTGGTGCCGAAGGTCTTTGCGATGGTCTCGGGCGTCTGGCCGTCGACCTCCATCATCCGCGCGAAAGCCTCGAACTCGTCGATTGCGTTCATCGGAGCCTGGGTGATGTTCTCGGCGAGCGACAGTGCCGTGGTGACGTCGCAGTCCTCCGGCACGAGGCGGCAGTCCACCTTGGTCTTCGCTGTGAACCCCTTGGTGGCCTTGTCGGCGATCAGCTCCTTCAGCGCGGCATGGCGTCGGCCACCGGCGAGGACAGCATATTTGCCGTCGAGCTTCTGGACCAAGAGCGGCTGGAGCAGGCCCAGCACAGCGATACTGGCTTTCAGATGCGCGATGTTCTCGGGGTCATAGGTTTCCGAAGAGTTGCTGCGCACATTGGCGGGGTGTGGGACCAGATCGCCGATGGCGAGGGTGAGAGGGGCAAAGCTTGTGGTCATGGGATATCCTTCCAGGTGGGTGAGGTGTGGCCCGCGCGCGCTTGCGCGTGACCAATCCCCGGCTTCAGGGATCACCACGACAAAAGGCCCACTCTCCCTTTGAGGGGTCAGTGGGCCTTCATCGCCTGGGGTGTCAGGATGGGAGTCCCCTGCCCTTCTACCAGTCGCGTGCCAGCATGATGGTCAGCACACGCATGGTTGTGGCAGGATTGTCCGGGGTCTCAGCGCCGTGGCGGAAATCCGAGTCTGCTTCATAGAGATCAATTTTCCAGAACACGGTTTCGCCCCGGATCTCGACCGCCCCGAAATCATGCCATCCCTCGGGATCATTCTCAGGCTCGAATGTGGCAAACTCACCGGTCGCCTTCACCGCCTCGGCCATGAAGCCGTCACCGGCCTCCATAAGCGCGCGGGTGACATGCATCCGGCCCTGGATGGGCTGCGCGGGCGGCACCCCAAGGCATGCGAGCTTGCGAAACGCGTCGTTCTGCGCCGCGATCACACTCGGATCCGGACGGTCTGGCTGGGGTTGAACGGTCATGGACATGGGGATCTCCTTTGAGAAGTTGAAACACCCTTCCCAAAGCCCGCTTTTTCTTTTCCGCCTGGCGGCAGGACCGAAGCAGAAGGTGCCCTACCCGAACAGACCCTTGGGTCTGTAATTCGGGTTAGGGATGGTTTCGACCCAGCCACCCTGTTTTTTGATGGTTCCGAGCGCTGCCGAGAGAGGATAGGCACCCTCGGACGCGCTCCACCAATAGGCACTGCGCTTGAAGGTGATGATCTTGCGGCGGCCATCTTTGAAGCATGCCACCCGCAGCGTCTTGGGTTCCTTACGTGACATGGGTGTCTCCGTTCTCCGTGTGGTCAGGCCGCTTTGGCGCTGCGCCCTGCCCTGCCAGTCTCCGATCTGGCGATCAGATAGTCGCAGGCGCGCTGCGCGTCCGCGGCGTGCCGGAAGATCGCGCCCTTATCCGACCGAAGAACGCGCAACCAGTTGTGGAGATAGGCGGCATTCATCTCGAGCGTATGCGCCGTGAAGCCGAGCGTCTGACCCAGGAACACCGAGGTCAATTCCGCGACGATCTCCTCGCGCGCATAGGACGTGTTGCCAAACTTCGAGAACCCGAAATCACGGTTCAGCCGATGCGGGGCTTTCGTGGCATGGGCCAGCTCATGGGCCCAGACCCCGTAGAAATTGCGCGGGTCCTGGAACCGCGTGATGGACGGCATGTAGACCTTGTCCACGGGCGGCAAATAGTACGCCTCCGTCCCCGTGAAGACAGTCGTGATGTCGATGGCATCGAAAAACGCCTGCATGTGCGGGATGGGCTCGGACGGAGGATGCTCGGGCGCGGGCTCCGGGTCGGGGAAGAAACTGTCGGGCAGGCCATCGATCTGGCAGGCATTGAACACGCGGTAGGATTTCTGAAAGCGAAAGATGCGGGCTTCCTCGGAGTGATCATCCCCGTCGCTGCGGTCATGCTCATCGCCGCCCGCGTCTTTCCGGCTTTGACCGTAATAGACGACGACAGAGGACTTCTCGCCCTTGCGGACCTTTGCGTCCAACGCATTGGCCTGCGGCAGCGTCATCCAGAAGGGAGAGCTGTGGCCCGCCATCACGGTCCGCATCGTCAGCAGGAAGTTGTTCACTCCCTGGTAGGGTTCCCCGCCCACGCGCAGGGGGCGACAGCTGCCACCTGCCGTCCATGGCTTGCGCCATGGCAGGACGCCGCGCTCGATGATGCGGATGATTTCGTTTGTGATGATCTCGGAGGCATCGAATTTGGGCGTGCGGGATCGGGCCATGGCTGGCCTCCTTTCGAGTGTTGGTGAGAGGGAATGGTGATCAGGTTGACTGGCGGGGGCGCGGATCGTTGGCGATCCTGGCACCGGGGGCTTCGACCATGTCGATGTAGGTGGTCAGCGAGACGGACCTGCCAGGACCGCAAGGGTCAGGGTCGCCCGATCCGTCCCGCGCCACCCGCGGCAGGGTCGCGAAGGCGATGACATCTGTGACGGGTCGGATATCGATGAACGGGGTTCCTCGTGCGACCGCGAGGGCAGCCAAGGGAAAGCGCTCGATCGGCGCGAGGGTCGAGACGGTGGTCCAACCGAGATGGATGAACGTGCCGCCCTCTCCGCTGATCACATGGGCATTCGGCAGCGTCGCCGCCTGCCTGAGATAACCGAGATCACGCAGGACGGCCTGGCGTTCGAGCCGCTGTGCCAGCAACGTCTGGCCAATTCGGCGCAGCTCTCTATGCCGCCACCACGAGGCAGCGGTCGTGCGTAACACGCGCAAGACACCTGTTTGCATGGGAATGCCCTTCATCAGGAAAGACAGACCGGAACCCGGCCCGGACCCATCTGAGGGACCCCAAAAGGCCCTCATCCGTCAGTCACAAAAGCCGAAGAACACTTTCTCTTTTTCCGGCCCCTTTGGGCACTCAACAATACCGAAAAGCCCGGCACATCTGCCGAAGCCATTGATTTCATGCAGTAATTCTAGATCGGCAACCAAGATCGGCAACGCATATCGGCAAAACCTTGCCTACGTCTCCGAAATGTGTATGTTTTTCAATTACTTTGCAAACATAGAAGATCGGCAAAAATGCTGGAAACACCCGCCAGAATCGAACCCTGCTTCTTCGAGGAGCGTATTCCTACAGAATTGGCAGACCTTTCGGTCGACATCCAGAGGGAAGCCGCCGGGCTGGGACAAGGGCTGCATCCTGACAGCGCAGCCGAGCTTGCCGATCTCGTCCGCGTGATGAACTGCTATTACTCCAACCTGATCGAAGGACACAACACGCGCCCCCGCGACATCGAAAGGGCGCTGGCTGGTGCCGAGCTTGAGGAAGAAACCCGCCCTCTCGCCCTTGAGGCCCGGGCGCACGTCATCGTTCAACGGACCATCGATGAGATGCATCGCATAGGCACCCTGCCCCGCCCCACATCCGTCGAATTCCTGACTTGGGTCCATAAGAGCTTCTACGACGAGATGCCTGACGAGTTTCGGGTCATCGAACATCCCGACGGCACACAAGAGTCCATCGTTCCAGGACGCATGCGCCAGGACGACGATCGAGAAGTTGCGGTCGGGCGCCACCTACCTCCATCATCGTCGCGCGTCGCGGCGTTCATGGGTCACTTTGACAAACGGTTTCAGATTGCGGCGCGGTCTTCGAGCGGACGGATCATAGCGATCGCGTCTGCACATCACCGGCTGAACTACATCCACCCTTTTCCGGATGGGAACGGCCGCGTCAGCAGACTGATGTCTCATGCCATGGCCCTCACCGCGGGGATTGGTGGGCAGGGCCTCTGGTCCGTATCACGTGGGCTGGCCCGGGGGCTAACCGATCGGGGCGAGTACAAACGGATGATGGATCTGGCCGACAGCCCACGCCGCGGAGACCGAGACGGGCGCGGCAACCTGTCAGAGGCGGCACTGAAGGCGTTCAGCGAATGGTTCCTAAAAGTGACGCTCGACCAGATCACGTTCTCTGCGAAGCTGTTCGATCTCGGCGGGTTGGACCAGCGGTATCGACGTCTTGTTGCAGATACCATCGATGACAAGCGAGCGCCGGAACTAATCTCGGCGGTTCTTCGGCATGGCGCACTGGAACGAGGCGACGCGCAGATTGTGCTCAAGACGTCCGAGCGTACTGCTCGCAACACGCTGAGTAAACTGACCGCCGCCGGATACCTGTCTTCCGCCTCGCCGAAGACACCCGTTCGTTTGGCGTTTCCGTTGGATTATCGAGAGCGGCTCTTTCCAAACCTCTTTGGAGACGGTGGCCTCCCACAATAACTTTAGGCATTTAGGGTGTATTGCCTGGCCGCCGATTTCTTCCATGAGCGGCCAGATGTTCATCAAGTCTTGCTCGTGTGTCACTTGTCCACCGCGGTGGACATCTGCTGGTCTGAGATAAACTGAAGAACCACCACGCGCCGCTAGGTGCGTTTGGACAGTTTTGGTTGCCACAAGCGCCGCTTCTCGTTCGAAGTCCACCGCGGTGGACATTAGACAGTTCGCTCATTGTTTTCGGACAGTCGCTTGATCAAAGCTAATGGATCAAATTGGTTTTGCCTTTGACCTAGGGTGATACTGTGAAAATACGCTCCAAAATCCCTGATGCGTTTTCCAAGCTGTAGCATGATGAAGATCGCGCATGACGCTTTCTGAGCTCCTACAGCTTTCTTGGCTTTCTCGAAAGTCTCTGGGTGAATGCCCATCATGGGTGTAAGTGTTCGAGCATGGTTTTCAATGTCCAACCAGTTTCTAAGTCTCTCTGTGGAGAACGATGTCGCCTGATCGCAGACTGAGGTCAGCAAGTCTGGTTTCAGGGCCTCAAGGCCTATGTTGCTATCTAAATCTTTTTTTTCTTCTTCAGACTTAGATTGATGCCGGACAGTTTGTCCGTCATTGGCGGGCAATTCCATAGTTTCAGGCGGGTCATCCGGGGTAGACAAACTCTGGCATTCTGCATCTGTATTGGCGAGCAGAGCGTGGTATTCGGGGAGGCTCAGCTTCCTGCGTAGAGCTTTCCGTGCGTGGTTGATGAATACGTTGCTAGGATCGTGCTCTTCCAAATGGGCGAGCTTTGTAAGGATCTGTTTGCGGATAAATATCCGATCTCGCCGGTTATTCTCCATCTCTTGCGCGATGGCTATAAGCTCGCTCGCACGTTGGAGCAGGGGGGTGAGAGACAATCCATAACTGATGCACTCCCCGCCGGATGAGCGAACGCGGTAGCGCTTTCGGTTCGAGCTGTCATTGCGCTTGATGAATCCGAGTTCAACGAAGCGGTTGATGTGCCTCCGGAGTGTCCGTTCGTCAATTCCGCCAACGCGCTGGCAAAGTGAATTGTTAGACGCAAAAACCGTTTCGCCATGGCCAGGTTTCAGAAAACTGAGCATTGCTTGAAGTGTCTGTATGTGGCCAGGACGTAGACCAAACACGCTGCGTGCATCTCTCAGGGCTCTGAAGATGGTCCAGACGTCGGTTTCAGATGGGGGAAATGAGCCGCGGGTTGCATCAGCACCTGCGGCTTCGATCGAGAGTTTTGTAAATGCCATGGCTTGTTCACGACGACCGTTCGGCCCACAACTTCCCCGTCTCTTTCCTCGAATTTTCGCGGAAAAAGGCAAAAAATATCAGTCCACCGAATCGGTGACTCTTGACCGGTATGCTGGAGGTTGCTACATCAAAGATGCTAATCAGATGATGAGGGCTCTCCAGGGGAAACTTTGGGGGGCTCTTTTCTTTCGGGTCTTCGCTTTTCTCCTCTGCTCGTGTTGCTCTGTGTGGCCTGGGTTAGGACCCAGAGCCTCTCTCATTCCGCCACTGTACGAAGAGCTGCAAAAGCGTAGCTTCCGCGTGCTCTTCGAGCCATTGGCCGAATTCTGGATTGTCCTTCTTGGTGACCTTGAGAGCGATCGCCTTCTCATCGATTGTCAGCGTGCCCAATGAACTGCCGTTCTCATCATTGATGACCGAAGTCAGTCCACGATTGGGCGGCTTCTTGTCGCTACGTGTTTTGCTCGAGCAAGCCGAATAGACCGCTTGGAACTTTTCGGAACTAGGAGTGTCGTCGGGCAGGGCGGCGAGCGCCTCTTTGGCGATGTCCACCAAATCTACCTTCACCGACAAGGCAGCTAGATCACCCCACTGCCGTCGTCCGATCCCATGTGCTGGCCCGATCAGTTGAACAAGACCGTCTGGCAGTTGTTCTATGACGACCCTGTGGTTGGATACGCCTTGCCGGGTCAGACCTAGAGCATCTTGAATGACACCGGGTTTGTACCCGGATTCTTGCATCTCTTTTATAAAAAAAGACTTTTCTATAAAAGACGGATCAAGCCTGAGGTTGTTCTCCTGGCCTTGAGCGATCAGAGATGCGTCATCGTCCAAGGTTCGAACAATTGCCTTGACCGTTCCACCGACCTTACGGATCGCAGCAAGCCTGCGGCGGCCGTAGATGATGCGGTATCTGTCCGGTTGGGCTGATGGACGGACCATGATGGGCACTTGTTGGCCATGCTTGCGAATGCTCTCGGCCAACTCATCGATACTGGAATCTTCCAGCACCAACCGATCGCGCAGCCCATCCATGTCAATCTGATCGGGTTCGATATCGCGAATCGAGTTTGCTGTGATCTCGCGCAAAGAGTCGCGCAATCCTCCAACAGATCCCGGCAGCTTTGCCGCTTTTGGCGGGGTAGGGGAGGGGGCTCCGCTCTCCGTCTCATTCCTTGGAGGCTGGTTGAAGATGTTTCGGGCCATCAGCGACGCCCCCATGCCATTTGGATCGTCTGCTCTAGCTCATCGCCAACGCCATTCACGCTGGTCAGGGCGCGATCAATTGTCTTTCTGATGAATTGGCTTGGATCGACTTCGTAGACGGTCTGCTGGGTCATCCCCGCGTCGGAGATCGCCGTAGACTTCAGCATCGGCTCTGTCATGACCTGACCTGCCAGAATTGATCTCAGGTAGCCTGCCATTTGGGTCTGCGGACCGTCCGACGGTTCATATCTGGTAATCAGGAACTTGACAAAATCCCATGTGACACGCCGACCGATGGCTTCCTCCACGGCCTTGACCGTTTCTGAAGCAAGCTTCAGGAATTGGCTCATGGATGCGATGTCAAGCATGCCAGGTACCACGGTAACCAAAAGCCCCGTCGAGGCTGCCAGCGCAGTCAGTGTTAGAAACCCAAGCTGAGGCGGGCAGTCGATCAGGACGATGTCGTAGTTTGCCTCAACCTCTTCAAGCGCCAAGGCGAGGCGCTCTGCAAAGATGGGCTGTACGCGACGGGCGAGAGCGTTTGCGGTCTCGGTTTCGTACTCCGAGAGCATCAAACCGGCGGGCACCATGTCGAGCTTATGGAAGTAGGTCTTTTGGATGACGTTCGAGAGAGGAACTTGGTCCTCATATCTCAAAGCATCATAGATTGTGCCGCCATCGGCGAACTCAAGCTCGGGCCGAAAGCCGAAAAACGTGGTCAAACTTGCTTGCGGATCGAGGTCTAGGACCAGCACGCGGTAACCGCGCAAGGCATACCTTTGCGCAAGATGAATCGTTGCAGTAGTCTTTGATGAACCGCCTTTGAAGTTGACGACGGATATCACCTGGAGACGATCGCCATCACGTCGACCTGGGCGGTAGCTTTCTGCGTTCTTTCCAGTGCGTCCAAGAACATCGCGCAACTCATCAATCTCTTGGGCTGTGTAGAACCGGTGTCCGCGGTTGTCTGTATGCACTTCCGGAAAGCTGCCGTCCTTGTGCCGGTTGCGCAGGTTAGATGTGCTTACGCGCAGGAGGCCGGCGACTTCGGTGGAACTGAAGCGGCGTAGGGACTTTCGTTCTTCGGGTTCGAAAGCGATCTTCATCTGGCGATCCAAAGACTCAGCCAGATTGTCGGCAAATGCTCCGATATCGGAAGAGCCTATGCCTTGCGTGTATCCAATGTTACGATCATCCATGTCCTGCCGCCCACTCTCGGCCTCTGTTGAGGCTCTTAATCATTCTGACGGTGTACAGCGTGTCTGACGCGTTTTGCCGTCAGAATGGGAATGCCACGATCCAGTGAGTCCGGCAAGAAGAATCTAAATGTAGTGTGAAAGTTATCCACAACACCTATAGGTGTTGCCACGTAAAAAACTCAGCAAGTCATTGATATAGATATATTAAATGCAGATCTAACCGAATCGAGCCGCTACTCTGTTGAGTTGGCACATTAGCAGCTAACCCCAAGCAACTAATGGCACTTTCTGCCTCCTGCGGAGTTTTCTCACGGTGAAATTTTTTGGATTCGGGTCAGAAGCTACATCTGATCTTGGCTCGATTCGTACGGCATGAGGCCAAGTCGTTCCGCCCGCTCCAACAGCATTTTCACCGAAGACGGCTGCCATCTTGTTCGGCCACGAGGCGTGCGTTCGCGCATAGATTCCAGCCGTTCACAGATCACTTGAAGCGTGATGTCGGGATCTGCGCCCTTGATGCCAGCAATAATGGCGGGCAGGCGATCATCCGTTTCGCGGCGCCCGGCGCGGGCCAACACCTCGGTAGGCAGGAAGCCGTCGCGGACATAGGCCTTCACAGCGCGCAAAAGACGGCTTTGGGTCCAGCGACGCGCCTCGGGCAAGGGGCCGTTGATGATGCGCACCACGTCTTCCCAGGCCAAGTCGGGGCGCAACCGGCGCACATGGGGCACCCAATCTTGTGCCGTTTTGTTCAGACGCTCCATGTAGCCGTCCTGTCGCGCTAGCCGCACCTTGCGAAGAGCGGCAGGGTCTTTGGCCCGCAGTCCAGGGTTTCCGCCCACGCGGCCCTTTGTGCGCGCGCTGGCGAGGCCGGCCTTGGTGCGCTCTCGGATCAGGGCGCGCTCGAACTCGGCCGCAGCGCCCAAGACCTGCAGCGTGAACTTGCCCTGCGGGGATCCAGTGTCGATCGGGTCCTGGATCGAGCGAAAGAACGCACCCCTGGCCTCCAGCCGCTCGATCACTTCCAGCAGATGCGACAGAGACCGCGCAAGCCGGTCGATCCGCACGACGACCAGCGTATCGCCACTCTGGATGCGTTCGAGCACACGCCCAAGCACCGGCCGCGCGCGATTGCCGCCTGAGGCGTGCTCTTCATAGATTTCGGCGCAACCCGCAGATTTCAGGGCCTGCGACTGGGGCAGGGGGGTCTGATCCTCGGTAGATACGCGCGCGTAGCCTATCAATGGCATCAAAACAGGCCTTTTGCAGTTTTATCTATCGCTACTAAACGACCATTTGTAAACGAATGCAATCAAGCGTTCTCTCGTCGGGCTGGGCCACAATCCCTTGGTTTCCTTGCGCTGTGCGCGAACTGAGAGGTTCCGCCGGCAGTCGAGTGCGCGTACTATATAAAGGGCGCAGGCAGCTGCCAAAAAAAACGCTTGGGTAATGTGCAAGAAATCAGTCTTTTTGTGCACATGAAGACGCAAGCCTCTACTTTTACCGATGATTACGACGAACCCCTTATCACCATCCAGGAGGATGAAGAGGCTCACGAAGACGATCTCTGGTTTCTGCGTAGGTTACTTGAAGAAGAACCGGATGATTTGCCTCCAGGGCCACGGGCGGAACCGCCCGACACTGCTGTCGTCGAAGTCTGGGCAAAAGCAGAAGGCGTTCACGCTGCGCGACTGGCAAGAGTGGCTGGACGCTTGGGAGCTCTGGATGACTGGCTGCTGCGTGGCCCGGAAGGCTGGCGGCATCGCCTCGCTCTTATTGAGGCAGCGGACCTCAGCTGGTTCGCAGGGGATCAGGTGAGTTCTGATCGTCTGGCGCTCTGGATATCGATGCGGCTGTCAGGTGCACAGGATGACCTAAATGCACTGGCAAGAGTTGCATGGGCTGTTCGGCGCCTAACAGGCGGTCCTGGGCCGAAAGCTGACTTGGCCGCCTTCCTGGACCGTCGCGATCCCGAGAACACTGGAGACAGCGCTGAGCGTTTCGAGGATCGCGCGGGTGGGTGGCTGGACCTCATGGCAGCCGCAAAGGGTCTCCACCCGATCACACGGGCGTGCATGGGGTATAACCTGTGGAGCTTGGCGGGCCTCGGACGCCACGGCGACCAGATCGAAGCTACCGTCACCGCGTCCAGGGTCGCGACCAGCGATGGAAGCGGTGCCATCTTCGCGCCGCTCGCTATGGCTGGGGCCGGGGGGGTGCGCGTTTCGGGCTTGCCACCCGAACGTTTGGCCCGCTGGTTGGATGGGATGAGCAGCGCAATTATCTGGCCGCACACCGGTTGCCTTGTGAAAGGTTTTCACGGAATGGCCCTTGGTCTCCGCCCCGATGGCTGAGGCCATGACCGGAGCCAGCCGCGCCGCCGTTCAGCGCAATCTCGCCTGGATGGAGGCAAGCGGTTTGATCCGCGAGGTGGCGGGGCACGGGAGATGTCGCATGTGGAAAGCTGACTTAGTATAGGTCATTTGTCGAGGCTGACACAGGCTTGACCTGCCACGCTTTAGCGCCGCCCCAGATGATCGTTTAAGCCACTTTCCGTTCGAATGCGACAAGGCTTTTCCAGCCCAAAGCGTTCGTTCGCTGTTCGTCTCACGTTTTTGTGACAATTGATCGCTTGAAGCTCCAGTGGGTGAAGGTTGTAAACAGACGAAAGAGGCATGACCGAAGGGTTGATCATGAAGCTAATTAAAGACTCATCTTTCTCACGTCGCGGAGCGCTGCTCGGTGCGGCCGCAAGTGGGGTGTTCCTAGGAGCAGGCGTTGCAACCGCGCAAACCACAGCACCACTTGGTACACCACCAGTGCGCCGCAATATTTCATCCTTCAGCACCTCAAACTGGCGGGATCACTTCGAAAATCTAAACCACGGTGCAATCCTGTGCGACATTGATTCCCGAGCGGTGCAATATTGGTCAGAGGATGAAAGTGTTTATAAGCTGTATCCGTCGAGCGTTCCGGAATCCGAAGAACTGACAAAACGCGGATACACTAGCGTTATCAAGAAAGTGGAAGGACCAAGCTGGCGCCCAACTCCTTCGATGAAGATCCGCAACCCGGATTGGCCAGACTATTTTCCACCCGGTCCTGACAACCCCTTGGGCACACACGCCCTCTACCTTTCATGGCAATATTACCGCGTCCACGGAACGGGGGACACGCGGAAAATTGGCCGCCAATCGTCGAACGGATGCATCGGCCTTTACAACGAACATATCAAAGAACTGTTCGCTTTGGCTGAGGTAGGAACACAAGTGAAATTATTTTGATCGCGCACTTAGCATGACTTGTTAAAGTCTTTTCTCGTGTACTGGCGTTCATTCAACGTTCACCTTTCGAAAGCCACAGCTTCATGAATCGAAGAAAATTCCTCCTTGCCGCCGGGGCTGCTGGCGCTTTGACCAGTCAGCCAGTTTCAGCCCATGTAGTGCTGCCAAAGTATGATTTACCGCCGGAGTATTTACCCCAAGTAGTGAGCATTCCAGAGGGCTCCGCTCCATACGAAATCCATGTTGTTCCAAGCCAGTTTGCCCTGTTCTGGACCCAACCCGATAATACTGCAATTCGCTACACCGTCGGGATCGGTCGTCCGGGTCTTTATGAGGCAGGTGAATTCTATGTGGGGGCAAAGAAAGAATGGCCCAGCTGGACACCGACCCCGGGCATGTTGCGTCGTGAACCGAAGAAATATGGACCGTTTCGGAATGGAATGCCTGGCGGTCTGAGCAACCCTCTAGGCGCGCGGGCCCTCTACCTCTTTCAACCGGGACGCGGGGATACCTTTTTGCGTGTGCATGGCACTAATGACCCAAGCACTATTGGCCGTGCCGTTTCAAACGGATGCGCCAGATTGGTGAACGATCAGATTGTCCAGTTTTATGATATGGTTCCGCTGGACACGCGTGTGATCCTGTACCCCGCAACTTTCTAGGAAGAATTTAAGATGTCACTAGCGCGACGCGACCTGTCAAAAATTATACTTGCAACAGTCTTCGCAGCATTTTCTTTCACTACTGTGGCCGCGCAAGAACTCAATGAGGCAGATATTAAGCGTCTGGCGCTTGAAGCGATCTTGGAAAAACCCGAAATTCTGATCGAAGCGCTTTCAATCCTACAAGAACGTGAAAATGCAGCACTTGTTGAAGCGCAGTCTACAGCTTTAACTGAATTGCGCGACGACTTCGAACAGAACGCTCCTATCTTCGGAAATCTGGATGGTAGCGTCACGCTAGTCGAATTTTTTGACTATAACTGTGGATATTGCCGCCGCGCAGCACCTGAAGTCAAAGCCGTGCTGGAGACAAGCAAGGATGTCCGCATTGTTTATCGTGAATTCCCGATCCTAGGGCCCGGTTCCGAAATTGCAGCGCGCGCGTCACTTGCCGCGAGAAACCAAGGTAAATATCAGCAGTTTCACGAGGCAATGATGGCATTGAACGGACAAGCCTTTGAAGCAAGCGTTATGGAAGTTGCAGGCGATGTGGGGCTCGATCTCGAAGTTTTGAAAACAGATATGCAATCAGACCTAGTGAACGATCACATTGCTGCCTCTCTGCGTCTGGCAGAAGCTTTGCGTATAACTGGAACGCCGACGTTCGTATTGGGTGATGAAATAATCCCCGGTGTGATCGAGCGCGGCACCCTTCTTGAAAAGATTGCAGCCCTCGTCCCCGAGTGAAACGGACGACGATTGTGAAATCGGACCTTAAATTCCTTGACCTTCCACCTGCTGGACCCTCTATCTCTGTAGTTGTCCGGAGCAAGAGGTCTCAATATCGAAAGCGAAAAGTCATTCACGTCCGGCATTCAAAAGATGAATTGTTCATCTTGTATTGGCCATGTGGAAAAGGCTTTGAGCTCGGTATTGGGTTTCTCTGAGACGCACGTAAATCTGGTGTCACGTAGCCCTTACTTGTGAGATGAGAAATTCAACGAGATCAACGGCTGTCCTTTGCCCCTACTAAATATGAGATTTTGCTTTTAGCTCCGATATTCTTGCCCTTAATCTAAAGATAGAGTTCACAGACTTGTGCGGCAGATATCGATGGAAAATGATGGCGTCGACTCCGTTGCCGATAGTGATGAAGAGGTGCGCTGGCGATTGACGTCGCAACGCCGATATGGAAATAGCATGCCTGACCGCGATGCGGCAACTCGACGACATCCAGGCATGGTCAGCGCGGGCGGAAACCATGATGGCCCCGCTTTCTGGCAAGACACCACCAGCATTGCGCGCGGTGCTGACCGAATGGCCCGTCGTCTCCGCTCCAATAGCCGAGACCCTGACCGGTGCCAGCCGCGGCACCGTCCAGCGCAACCTTGCTTGGATGGAAGCACAAGGTCTAATCTGCGAGGTGACCGGAACGGAGTGTTTCCGCATGTGGCGGGCCATGCCATGAAACACATCTAAAGAAGCACTCGTTTTGGTGTGTAGCATCTGTTGCTGGTTTAACGGAGGCCCAGAATTGTGACAGAACAAAAATATGAGACAGTACATTTCGACGTGCGGCTCAGCAATAGTGGTCAGATGGGTTTGCAGTGTTTTCACCTATCTGTGATATCCAGGTGGATCCTCTAGTCCCTCTAGCCTCAAATTCTTCATTTTGAAATCACGAAAGAATAAGTCTCTTGGGCGCACAAACTGAGGCACGAAAATAGCGATCTCCCCGTGGACAGACGGGGTCAGTTTATCGAGCTGGGCGACCGCCCCATGAGGCCGAAACAGCCGATCACCGCTCAGATTTTGATCAATGCTGCCGTCGCGTACATGAATGCGATGCCGCCCAGAAACCCGACCAGTACGACTGGTGACATCAGCGCTGCCTGCCTGTCGGCGTTTTGACGGACAAGGTAGGCGCTGACCTCGACCATGACTTGCAGGATCGCACCCGCTCCGACGGCGAGTGCCAGTGCCGACCATTGCGGCGCATAGGCAAGGCTGCCCGCCCACATTCCGAGGATGGCCGGGCCACCGGCGAGCAGGGTCAGGGCGGCAAACGTCCAAAGGTTCGGCCGGGCACGAAGCATCGGGGCGGCGATGCCGATGCCCTCGGTGACATTGTGTAAGGCAAAGCCTAGGACGAGGAAAGTTCCAAGCCCCGCCGATCCGGCGGCGAATGCGCCGCCGATTGCCAGCCCTTCGCCGAAGTTGTGAAGCCCGATCCCAAGGGCGATGTAGAACGCAAGCGCGATGCCTTCCGGATTGCCGCGCCATCGCCCGATAGCCATCAATAGAAGAAAGCTTGCAAGCGCCGACAGCCAGACCATGGCAGAACCTTGGAATATCGCGGCCGCTTCTGCCGATAGCTCCAGTGCCTCGGATATGGTGTCGATCAGCAGGAAGGCCAGCAACCCGACCGTCAGCGCCAGCAGAAAGTTCATTCCCCTTCGCCCGACGCCCTTCATGGCCGGATAGAACATCAGGCCAAGCGCTACCGGCAAAAGGCCGACGATCGCCCCGATCACCGCCTGGAGCCGAAGTTGCCCCCAGGTGGGACTTGGCGTCGAGACGGCGACCCCGATCTCATGCCCGAAGGTCGCGCCCGTGTTGGTCAGCAGGTTGACGTGATGGGCCTCGCCGAGAACCCACGGATAGGGAATTCGCAACCAGACCGCTTCGCCCCGGGCAATCGGCCCCGCGGGCTCCTGCGTGAAGGTCCAGTAGGCGTCGTCCACTGCGACTTGCGCGACCACCATTGCTTCCGATCCGCCGGCGCGCACCCTGAGCGAAATCCCCGACCCGTCAAGGATCGTCCGTTCGACGGTCAGCGCCTCAACCGGGGGCGCGCCGTTATTGAAGCCGCGAAGGGGATCGAGCGACGCAATCCAGACAAAGGCGCCCAGCATGGCAGCCAGTGGCGCTAGCACCAGAAGCAGGCGGGTCTTCGGCGGGCGGCTGTGTTGGGTCTGATCGGTCATGCTCCGGCCTCCCGCACGTCGAAAAAGCCCATCCAGCCAAGTTCGGTGAACTCGGCCTGGTGGGCATGGAACATGTACAACCCATCCTCGTGATCGGCGAAGCTGAACTCGAGGATGCCGCGCTGCGCCTGACACTGCATAATCACATCGACCGTGCGCAGGGTCGGCGTGAGCTGGGTGCCGGTGTCGTAATAGTCGAAGAAATTCCCATGCAGGTGGAACGAGTTGATCGGATCGAACTCGGTCGCATTCATGAGGTAGATACGTACCGGGCGCGACTTGTCGATCCGGATCGGCGCGTTCATGTAAGCTTGGCCGACCGTGTTTACCGCATAGACCTCGTTCTCACCATCGAAATTGGTGTCAAAGCCGTTCATCACCATCGCCAGTTCCTGCCATTCGGCGTTTTCCGGGCTGCCCAGCACACGCGACGCCGCAACGGCCGCAAATTCGGGGTGGCGCGCCGGATCTGGATCGACCACGAACAGGCCGTACATGCCCTTGTGCATGTGCCGTTTCAGCGGCAGCGCGTGGCAATGATAGAGATGACAGCCGAAGGGCTTGGCATCGAACTCATAGACGAACTCCTCGCCCGGATCGATCAGCCCGGCGCCTTGAACGCCGTCCATTCGCGCCGAGTGAATGCCGTGAAAATGCATGGAATGCGGGTGTGACCCGAGGTTGCGAAAGACGATCCTCAGTCGTTCGCCCTCCTTCGCTCGCAGGGCGGGGCCTGGCACGCGGCCGTTGAACGTCCAGGCGGGAAAGAAAACGCCGGGAGCGATCTCGATCTCCACGTCGATGGCGTCCACCTCGAACGTTCGCAACGTGCGCCCATCCGGCAGGACTTCGGTGCGACCGATCTCCCAGTCGGTCAGCATGGCCGTCGGGTCGAACCCGTTCCGGGCGTGGTCGACCTGGCCGACCATCGTCATGTTGCCATGCGCCATGCCACTGTCATGGGCCGAATACGGATCGACCGCCCCGCCGGGCATAGCATGCCCCGCCATCGGGTCGGGCGTTGCCTGGGATTGCGCGCGGCTCGCGGCCACGGCCGCTCCGCCGGCAGCCACCAGACCGCCGACCAACAACGCGCGTCGCGACGCCGATACTGGCTCCGTGACCATCGCAGGTGGCGCTGTGGGCCGAGATGTCTCCACGGCGGACGACACATCGCGCCCTCGCTTGCTGGTATCGACAGGCATGGACGTTGTCCCCTCAGATGACACGCAGGCCAAAGTCCCGGCGCAAAAAGTTAGCTTCGGCTAATAATCATCGCTTAGGCTTTACGAGTCAATCCCGATCGTGCGAGGGTGACGGCATGACGGATGATGAGAACCTTGATCCAACCGAGGCAGAGGCACGTGCGGTCGAATCCCGCGCCGAGGCCTTCATCGGTGTGCGCGAAGCGCGGCGCAGCGAAGTGGCGGAAGATTATGTCGAACTGATCGCCGAACTCATCCACGAGAACGGCGAGGCCCGGCCGGTCGATATCGCGACACGGATGGGCGTGACTGCGCCGACGGTCGCAAAAACACTTGGCCGTCTGGCGCGGGACGGCTTGATCACCCGTGCGAAGTATCGCTCGGTATTTCTGACCGAGGAAGGCCGGGCGCTCGCCAAGGAATGCAGGCACCGCCACGAGATCGTCTTGCGGTTTCTCCTGAGCCTCGGGCTCGACCCCGAGACGGCTGAACGCGATGCCGAAGGCATCGAGCACCATGTCAGCGAACGGACGCTTGCGCTGTTCGCGGCGTTTTCCCAGCGGTCATAGTCGGGTGGTTGCCGTTGAAGTAAGCGGGTTGACCTTAGACTTTAACTTACCAATCGAGGGGTCCTCGATGCAATGTTCTACAAATAGGCTGATAGGCGGTGTTAACCATTCTCCGGACGGACTTATTCCAAAGCTTCTGTGACGGGGATGCCAAGGGCGGTGTAGCTGTTGACGACTGCTAAGCGGAACTGAAGCTTCGCACCATGGCGGCCAAAGTCCGACGCGATGAGCGGCTGACCAAGCAGTTTCACACATTGCATCTTCGTCTCGGCGCGGCTTCGGCGGGGATAACCGCTCCATTGTCGCCAGAGCGCACAGCCCAGAGACTGCGATGCCCGTATGGCCTAATTACGAGCCGCCGCTACAGCTATGATCTCCATCCAAGCTTTGCGTTCTTACGGGGCGAAATAACGGAATGAGAGCCGGAGATGGCATCGTAGTATTTGCGAGTGGCGTAAGTTCCGTGTGCCGTGACGCTCCCGATCTCATGGTCGCGATATCGAAGCCGCTGTGCCTAAATTTCCAGACAATCTGCGATTTCACGAAGTGTCGCTGCGCAACTTCGGACCAGGTATCGTGCGAGCAGTTTTCTCCTCCCAAGCAAACTGGAAACTGCCAGGATCGCATGTTTGCTCACGAAAATTTGCCCTTGAACCTCTAGCCACTAGAAGTCCTATCTATTCAATGAGAACACATACCGTTCTTGCCATCAATCGCCGGCGGGAACCGAAAGGGTACAAAATGCTGACAAGACGACACTTCATTCAGACAACAACGGCGCTTTTTTCGGTGACCGGTCCCGGTATGGCTTTTGCCGACACTTGGCCCACCGAGGCTCAGAAGGCTGAATGGGACGCACAGGTGACGCCTCAGGATTATGTTGCCGAGACTTCCAACCCATGGGGATTGCACCCGCGGTTCCTACCGCAACGTGTGGTCGCGAAGGCCGGTCTCGTGCCGGGAGATATCCATGTCGACGCGGTCGCACGATATCTCTACCACATTGAAGAGGGTGGAACCGCGATGCGCTACGGCGTGGCGATCGCGCGGGGGAACCTCTACGAGCCGGGTGTCTATACAATCAAGCGCAAGGTCAGGTGGCCGCACTGGCAACCGACACAGAGCATGATCAATCGCGACCCCGAACTTTATGCTGACATTGCCGATGGCATGGAACCGGGACCGGAAAACGCGCTTGGATCAAGGGCGCTGTATCTTTACGTCGGGGATCGCGATACCCTTCTGCGCATCCATGGCACTCCGAGCCCACGGAGTATCGGTGGCCGCGCAAGTTCGGGCTGCGTACGGATGGTTATGGCCCATATCAATGACCTTTACCCGAACGTCGAGACCGGCTCTACGGCCTATCTTTACTCGGCGGAGGACAGCGTGACTGCCCGCAGCTAAGCCAAGCAGCGGTCGGCAAACGTAATTAAGTTTCGCGAGGGGTGCAGATACGATTGCCGTTCGCCGTGCGCAGCGGCAGCAAGGTTGTTTCTACGGGGCCGCTGTGTTCGTACCAGTAGCACCCGTCTTCCGGTACCAAGCGCGCAGTTGCAACATCCTGATCCGGAGCAGCCATTGCAATCACGGCTTCGGGAACGTTGCCCCCCCGTTTTGCCGCGTCGCCCGGTCCAGTCGGCTGGACTGCGCACCCGGCCGTGAGCGACAGCGCCACTGCGACCATCATTTTTTGCTTCAGAATCAAAACCCGCATCAAGCTTCCTTTCATGTCTGTTTTTCTTTGCAGCGGCTGTTCATGCCTCAAGGCGTGATGGAGCCGGTCACCGCATCCTCTAGCAATAAATCAAACTGAAATACCACCGTATTTTGCTCTTGAAGCTCTAGCTACTGTAGGGGCTATTTCATGGTAAAGCACCCGAATCCAGAGGTCCATTCATGCCGTCCGACACCCATCGTCACGACCACGATCACGCCGAAGATGCCCAGACAAGCGGCGGCAGCTGCTGCGGGAGCGCCAGAACGTGCGGCGACACCGTTCCGGCGACCCCCGCGCCAGCGGGCGGGCGCAGTTTTCAGGTGTCCGGCCTCGATTGCGCCGAGGAGGTAGCAATCCTGAACAAGGTGGTCGGCCCGAAGATCGGCGGGGCCGAACATCTTGCGTTCGACGTGATCAATGGACGGATGACTATTCTCGACAGCGCCAAGAGTGTATCGGACGGCGAAATTGCAGAACTGGTCGCAAGCACCGGCATGACCGCCAAGCCTTGGGATGCCGAAAACGCGTCGGTCGACCAGGCGGCCCATCTTGCACGCCAGCGGCTGTTTACGTCGCTCAGTGGCGGCTTCTGGGCCGCGGGATTTCTGTGGCACATCATCGAGACCGGCATGGGGGGGGCACTCGGCCTCTTCGCAGGGCACGGCGAAGCGCCGATGCCACTGGTCGAGGCAGGGTTATTCGCGGTTGCGATCCTGTTCGGTGTTTGGCTCGTGGCGCCCAAGGCATGGTCGTCCGCACGGCGGCTGTCGCCCGACATGAACCTGCTCATGGTCGTCGCAGTCGCGGGTGCAATTGGCCTCGGCGAATTTTTCGAGGCGGCGACGGTCGCGTTCTTCTTCTCGCTCTCGCTTTTCCTCGAAAGCTGGAGCGTCGGGCGTGCGAGGAATGCGGTTTCAGCTCTGCTGGACCTGGCGCCGCCGACGGCAAGAATTCTTTATGATGACGGTTCGGAAGCGGACGTACCGGCTTCCGCGGTTGCTATCAACGCACGTTTCGTCGTGCGCGGCGGAGACCGCATCCCATTGGATGGTGAGGTTGTCGATGGGGCAGGGGCCGTCGATCAGGCGCCAATCACCGGAGAGAGTGCGCTGGTCCCAAAGGAACGGGGCGACGAAGTCTATGCCGGTACGATCAACGGCGAAGGCACACTTACGGTGCGCGCCACGAAGGCCGCCTCGGACACCGTGTTGGCCAAGATTATCCGCATGGTCGGCGACGCCCATGCCCGCCGCGCGCCGGTGGAGCAGTGGGTGGCGAAATTCGCCCGCATCTATACGCCTATCGTCATGGCTCTCGCCATTGCAATTGCCCTGCTGCCGCCGCTCATTTTCGGTGGGGCCTGGGATTATTGGTTCTACAATGCACTCGTGCTGCTGGTGATCGCCTGCCCGTGTGCTCTGGTCATCTCGACACCGGTCTCCATCGTCGCCGCACTCACCGCCTCAGCGCGGGCCGGAGTGCTGATCAAGGGCGGTGCATATATCGAGGCACCGGGTAAGACCACTGCACTGGCCATGGACAAGACCGGCACGATCACCATGGGCGAGCCCGAGGTGGCGGCGGTGCATCCGCTGGGCAAAGCATCGGCGCAAGATCTGATGGCCCTCGCCGCTGGGCTGGAGGCACGTTCCTCGCATCCCTTGGCGCGCGCCATTCTCGCGCGGGCAGAAGCCGACGGCATCAAGGTATTCGCCGCGGAAGATACCCGAACCGTTCCGGGCAGGGGACTTGAAGGACGCACAGACGGCCGGTCGATCTGGCTGGGGTCGGACCGGTTTGCCGAGGAGAAGGGTTTCGGCGACGCCATTCCGAAGGATTTGCGCGACCGCATCGAAGGGGCTGGCAGCACCCTTGTTGCCGTGGGCGACGACACCGGCGTCACCGGCATCCTGGAATTGCGCGACCGTATCCGCCCCGATGCCAAGGGCATCGTGGCACAGCTCCACGCGCAGGGCGTGAAGACCATCGTCATGCTGACGGGCGACAACGAGCGGACAGCGCGCGCTGTTGCAGCCGAGGTCGGCATCGACGAGGTCCGTGCCGAGCTTCTGCCCGAAGACAAGGTGACAGCTATCGAAGAACTGGTCGAAACGCATGACATGGTGGCCATGATCGGCGACGGGGTCAACGACGCCCCGGCCATGGCGCGCGCGCATTACGCCATCGCAATGGGTGCCGTTGGTTCGGACGCGGCAATCGAGACGGCGGATATTGCCCTGATGACAGACGACCTCGGGAAGGTGCCTTGGCTGATCGGTCATTCGCGCCGGACAATGTCGATTATCCATCAGAACATCGGCATTTCCTTGGCGACCAAGGGCGTTTTCGTTGTCGCTACCGCGTTCGGACTGGCATCGATGTGGGGCGCTATTGCAGCCGACGTAGGAGTGTCATTGCTGGTGGTGGCCAACGCCCTGCGCCTGCTTAACAGCCAAGAGGCCAAGGCGCCGCCGTCCGGCGGTGAACAGGTTGGCGAAGGCTTGGCCAAAGGGGCGCTGGCACATGGTCATTGAACTGGGAGAACGCGGAAAGGAGCCGAGACGGGACATGAGCGTGAAGGGCAGGATGATGTGTCCGGTTTGCGAGGTGCCCTTGAGTATGACAGAACGCCAGGGGATCGAGATCGACTTTTGTCCCGATTGCCGGGGTGTCTGGCTCGACCGAGGCGAACTGGACAAGATCATCGAGCGTTCGGCACCTGATGTGGCGCCTCAGCGGGTGCCTGAGCCGCGCGGCTACAACGATGATCGCGGCTACCGGCGCGGAAAACACGGCGGCGGCGACGGCAAGCACGGCTATCGCCGCAAATCCTGGCTTCACGAGTTGTTCGATTAAGGCCTGCCGTGGCTCCCTGCCGGTCGCCCTCAAGGCGCTGCGGTAGGCCCGCAAGGCATTCAGCGGTGAGCAGGTTGGTCCAGCGATGGCAAAGGCCGCGCTTGCCCACGGACATTGATCACGCAGCATTTGCAAGGTAATGTAGTGTCCATATCAGCCCTCACGAAAGAGGCATCGAGCAGTGAAAACCATCCGATTTCCCCGCCGCGCCGTCCTGCTGGGCGGGTTGGCAGCGTTTTTGTCTGGCTGTGCCAGCAAGTTCCGCAGCTATGGCGGACCCGAGGTGACCCGTGTTCGGCTTTACAAGGGGCAGCGTTTGCTTGTTCTGGACGGAGCCGATCGCGTATTGCAAACCTATCCGGTCGGGCTGGGTTTCGCTCCTGAGGGTCACAAGCAATTCGAGGGAGACGGCCGGACCCCTGAGGGCGCTTACGTAGTCGATAAGCGCAACCCCGACAGTACGTATCATCTTTCGGTTGGCATCTCCTATCCGAATGAGGCCGACATCGCCTTTGCTGAAGCGCAGGGCCTTTCCCCCGGCGGCGACATCTTCATCCATGGTGGTCCACGCCCCGGCATCGACCCAACGGACGTCCGCGACTGGACAGCTGGCTGCATCGCGGTCACAGATCGGCAGATCGAGGACATCTATGCAATGGTGAAAGACGGAACACCGATCGACATCTACGCCTGATGGGAGGAGATGATCTTCCGTCAGATCAGGCAAATCGTCGGTACAGGGCCACGTTGATCGCTTCGATGGCGATCACGGCCAAAGTGACGCTCGCCGCCGTGGGGCAGCGCAAGCACCCGGTACGCGTAAGGACACTACAATATGTGTCCAGCCATGGCAGTGGCGCAACAGGCGGGCCCTAGCGGAGAAGAATACGTCTGGTCTCATGTCGAATTCAATCTATCCGAGGCCATAGACGATGGTCACGACGGTAATCATGCCAACCATGAACATGGAGAATGCGCCAAGTGCGAGCGTACGGCCCATGTCCCGGTTCGGCTTCTCTACTTTCAGACGCAGTTCCTCCGCGGTTTCCGGAAACTCGAGCGCCGCCGCATTCGATTGGCGCATCAGGTCGTAGCGGGACGTCCAGCGCCGTTCCTCCGCCGCGTTCCAGCCGTTCAGCACCAGAATGATTGCCACGATGAGAACCATCGATGACGGGACCCAGATTACGTAGCCACCGATTGTCTCGTCAGCCAGGGCGCGAAGTCGACCATCGCTCGCTGCGATGATTTCTGATCCATAGAGGGGCACATCCTTGAGCGTTGTCAGGGAGCCTAGAAAGATGTTGGAAACGATCACCACGAACCCTGACATCAGCCGAGCACCGCGCCGCGCTCCTTCAGGTGGATCGCGCAGATCGAACAGCAAAGCAAAGTACCAAAGCCCAGCCAGCACCATAGACAGATGTGCCAGCGCTTCCATCGCTGCAATACGTTGTGTAAGGGCGTAAATCATCGGGATTTGCCAGACGAAAAGCGCACCAATCAACAAGGAGGTGGCAGATGCAGGAAGCGCCAAGAATCGCGGGATGCGCGCACGCCCAATCGCGGCAAGGCGTCGGCGCCATTCCCTTTTCAACCCGGCTTGAAGGCCAAGCCAGGGCTGAGAAACCGCGATAAGAAGCGGTCCTACCAGTCGCAGAAGAAGATGCTCGACCTGATGTACGGAAAATAGACTGTGCCCCAATGGCGCGAGCGGCCCATTCGTCGCGACGAGGACGGCCGCGAGGCCGACAAAGAAGGCGGTTCGACGCCAACCAGAAACCCTTCCGAGACAGCGAGCGTGTATTTTGAGCCCACGCAAAAACAGCCATGCTGTAAGACCGACAACAATGAGCGACACCGGTGACAGCACATAGCCGAAAGGGTCGTAAAGGAAGAAGAAGTTCGTGATCATTCGCTCTGGCCCTCGCTCATCCGAGGGTTGTCGGAGGTAGCCGGTGTGAGCCGCGATATCCCGGAAGCGCCGCCACGGGCCAGTGACAGATCGGTCGACATGGTGAGGTATTCGCCTTGTATCCACGAGGGAAAGAGATTGTCGTAGAATCGAGATAGCGGATGTCCCGACTGTCCGGCGGGCGAGATGTAGTATGATCCCGCTGCTTCCGATATCGACATGACCGTCTGAAAATTGCTTCCGGCACTCACAAGGAATGGACGGTCTTCTTCAACACCAAATGACGTCAAGAATTGCGTAAAGGGATCGCCTGAGATCGGCGCTTGAAGGGACAGCAGGTCGGTCAGCAACCCACGTGAACTGATCGGCGACCACTGCATGTCCAATGTATGCTCCTCCCCCCAGGTCCAGGTCGAAAGATCGCGCCCATATCGATCGACCAGCCAGCCAAGGGCATCATCCAAGGCCACTCGAACCTGCTTCTCACATGTCTCTCGAGGTGACGATGGACGGATGTCGCACCAGATCGCGCTGCCGCGACGATCGCTGAGTACCGCATAAAGAAAGTCCGGGTTCGGACGGGTCCAGAGTTGCTTCGCTATCGGAAACTCGTCTTTCAAAATGCGCTGCTGCAGAGCCCAGACCCAGGTCCAAAACAGCAGAGGTTCCGGCGAATATCGATCCATTTCGCCATTCCACGACGCAAGCCTGTCCAGTAGCTCACGACGAAGGTCGTCTGTATCGGTGCCTTCGATGCTGTCTCTGGACTGCACGAACCAAAGCTCTTTCGCCATCAGGGGCAGGAGGGTTCGCGCCACGGAACTTACGGTGTCCCTTTGAACACCCATGACGCCTTCTGTCGAGAAGATCGATTGCCGCGTTTCAAGCTCCGCCAGTCGAATGTCGCGAAATGACGACGCCCGTACGGCTTCCTCTTTTGGCCAACGGTCAACGGTCTCTCGATCAATTACCAATGCCTCCATGCCCTTCGGCAACATGTCTGCGGCAACTCTAGTGGCATCGTTCGCGTCGGCTGAACGCGCAAACAGCTCCAGCATCGTCAGGAAACCTGCCGTCTGCATGGATGATGGCCCCCCTGGCGCCTCCTCGTCTGGCACGGGAAGTGACCGGAAGGCCCAGGCGACGCGCGCGTTGCGGCCAACAATAGCGAAAGGTACGCCCGGCATTGTGGCCCCTATGGCCGGCCCCGTCGAAAATTGAAGATCGGCGAGATACCATTTCGAGGGAAGCGACAGGGAACCGCTGATTTCGGCGGCGAGAATTGGCGTCCCGGTAGCGGTTCGGTCACCGTCCATCGCCCACGCATTGAGTCGCTGCTGCGGATCAGTCGCAAGTAGTTCGGGCACTCTCGGGCGATCCGTCGGTATAATGGCACCTGATATACTCGGCATTCCTTCCCGTGCGCTTCCCGGTCGCAGGCCATTCAGGAAAGACCGGGCAATCCTCAGGCTATCGCCGGGTGTCCAGGCCGCGATCGACCGTTCGTCTGCGATCAGCAGCTCCGGAGAGCCTCTGCCACGCCCGCCTTCCGACACAAGCTCGAGCCACGCATTGACGCCCGCGGCATAGGACGCGAGCGCGTCTGAGACCGCTGGCGCAACGGACAATGTCTCATCGGATGGCCACGAAGCTTCCGCTTTTCGCCTTGCCCTTAACAGTTGACCGAGCCTGTCTTGGGCGTGAACGAAGCCGATCGCGAAGTAGACATCTGCAGCGGAAGTTGCGGAGATGTGCGGGACTGCCGAAGAATCTCGCAGAATGTCGACCGGTCCGCCTAAGCCTGCGACCGTGAAGTCCTCGTCGTAGTCGGGAACGGATGCGCTCAGCAGAAAATAGACCAACCCGGAACCAACCGATACCGTGATGCAGATTGCCAGAAACCCGTACAGCAATATGTTGAAAAGCCGTCTCATGTCGGTGCTGTTTCGAAACCCTTCTTAAAAAAAGATGCGCAAGAGGACCACCGATATGAAATAGGTGAGAAGACCGAAGGCGATCGCCGAACTCGCCGCATACTGGAGGATATCCAGCCGGTTTCCTTTTCGGCGTCGCGCCAGATATCCACCCCAGATCGCACCCGCGACAATGCCCGCGATTAACAGCATGACTTTTTCTCCGTTCTTGTTCTCTTGTTGCACCGGTGTGTGCCAATCAGACCTGCAGCCAGTCCCACGGTCCAAGTAGTGAAGATGAGAGCCAGCAGCGCCCAGTCGCCGAAGCGCGCATAGAGCGTTGGCGGATGAGCAGAGGGCAGAGCCGCATCTATGACACCGGTTTCTCCATTGCCGAGCCGCGCGACGAGGTCACCGTTTGCGTCGATGATCGCGGAGATCCCTGTGTTTGCGGCCCGGACGATGGGAAGCCCTTCCTCGACAGCGCGCATGCGTGCTGAGGCGAGGTGCTGCTCCGGTCCAATGCTGGTTCCGAACCAAGCATCATTGGTCGCATTGAAAATCCAGTCCGGCCGGAACAGGTCGTCGACCACATGGCCTGGGAAGATGATCTCATAGCAGATCGCCACGGCGACCAGCGGCACACCCGGAAGCGCAAGCGTTCTCGGGCCCGGTCCGGGCGTAAAATCGCCCAGACCCGCCGTGAGCCGCTCGATGGGCAACCAGCTGCGGAATGGCACATATTCGCCGAAGGGTACGAGATGGTGTTTCGCGTATCCGGTCAGGATCTCGCCGGTCTCGTCAAATGCCTGAACCGTGTTGAAATATTGGATCCCATCCTCACTCCGTACACGGTCCGGCACCCCGGTGAGCAGCACGCTGCCTTCCGGTAGCGCAGCGGCAATGCGGGCCTGCGCCTCCGTATCCTCATCGAGGAAACCCGGAAAGGCGGTTTCCGGCCAGAGAAGAACGTCGAAATCGCCGCGCCGGGTTGAAAGCTCAAGATAGCGCGCGAAGGTCGCCTCGCGGTTCTCGGGCGCCCATTTCTCCTCTTGTGGAATGTTGCCCTGGACGATGCGCAAATCGACACCGGGTGGCTGTTGTGCATCCGACTGGAGGCGAAGCGTGCCGACAGCCCACATCGTCGCTATGCCGGCCAGCGCCATGAGCGAAATGGTCAATCGTTGCCGCCCGGACGCCATGGCAGCCGCGCCGGGGAGTACCGCAACGAACACGGTGAGAAAGCTTAACCCATAGCTTCCGACCCAGGCGGTGGGCTGGCGAAAAGCGGCGTAATCGACCAGAGCGTAGCTGGCGAGGTTCCACGGAAGTCCTGTCAAAACGTGACCTCGCAACCACTCGGCAGCGGTCCAGGAGGTCGCGAACAGGAGGCAGGCCAAGAGACTGCCCATGGCTCCGCGCCGCGCGATTTCGGCAAAAAGCGCGGCGGCAATGGCTGGGAAAATCGCGAGACCTGCGGACAATCCCGCGACCGCCGGGATCGCCATCGTCCCAAACCGCTCGGCCTCGACGTAGAAACTTTCCGCGATCCACGAAATCCCGAAACCGAACTGGCCAAGACCAAACGCCCAGCCGACGAGGAAAGCGCGCCCGAAGGAGAGATCGCGAAGACCGACAAACAACGCGGAATAGGCAATGGGAACAAGCAAGAGAAGCGAGAAAGGCGGGAAAGTCAGAACGGTCAGCGCCCCGGCGACGAAACCAAGCGTCATCCGCGAAAGAAAACGGTGGCGCAGAGCGATGCGGTTCAGAATTTCCGGCTTCACGACTTGATCGAACGCCGCGCGCTGATCCATGCCGCGGCGAGCAAGAGCCCCACGCCACTGACGACAAATACATCGGCCAAGTTGAAGGCAGGCCAATGTGTTGTGCCAATGTAGAAATCGAGAAAGTCTGTTACAGCCCGATACCGCACACGATCGATGACATTGCCCAGGGCTCCGCCAATGATCGCGCCATAGGCAAGTGTTTCGACCGCATTTTCGGCGCGAAACAGCATAACCCCTAGCCAAACACAGATGGCAAGAGCGAGAGCGATGAGGCTCCACCACGGAGCGCCGCCCAGCATCCCGAAAGTCACGCCGTCATTACGATAAAAGACGAGGTTGAATCCCGGAAACACGGAAATCCCGGCGCTTAAAGTGGCGGCATTCGCAACAACAATGGCTTTGGTGATCTGATCAATCGCGAACGCAGCAAGTGCTGCGAAGACGCCGATCATCGGAGATACCTTGTTTAGTGACATTGCCTCATCCCAACCAGACATCAAGGAACAGCATCAGAACGAGCCCGACTGCGAGACCGAGCGTCGCCCTGTTCTGATGGCCGCTGCGATGGGTTTCGGGGATGATTTCGTGGCTGATGACGTAGAGCATCGCTCCCGCGGCAAAGGCCAGTCCCCATGGAAGCAGCGGTTCCGACAGTGTGATGATCCCGGCCCCGAACAGGCCGCCAATCGGCTCGACCATGCCCGTTAGCGCCGCGATGCTCCAGGCGCGCAGCTTCGGATATCCCTCGCCCAGCAGAGATACAGCAACGGCCAATCCTTCGGGCGCATTCTGAAGCCCGATGCCGACAGCAAGCGGCAGACCGCCCTCTATACCTCCGGATCCGAAGCCGACCCCGACCGCGAGGCCTTCGGGGAAGTTGTGGATCGTGATCGCGATGATGAACAGCCAGACCCGCCGCAGAGACGCCGCTTCGGGTCCTTCGCGTCCTGTCTTGAAGTGCTCGTGCGGCAGCTTTTCGTTCATCAGCGCGACAGCCCCCATGCCCAGAAGGATCGAGACGCATACGATGGCCGCAGGCATCGCGCCGTTTTCGAATATTGGCTCTGCCGCATCCAATGCCGGGATGATCAGCGAAAAGAACGAGGCTGACAGCATGACACCGGCGGCGAAGCCGAGCGACAGATCGCGCGTGGCCCGAGACGGGATGCGCCCGAACAGCACGGGAGCTGCTCCGACTGCTGTGAGCGAACCGGCGGCGAGACTTCCGAGAAAGCCGAGCGTTATCGGAGACAGATTTTCCATGGGCGGGCCAGATTATCCTTCGGCGTAGCTCGAAAAGACTTCCGTCGACCCGTCCTTGCGGATGAGGAAGACATCATAGGCCTCGCGGTCGTCTTCTGGCCCCATGCCGGGCGAGCCGTAGGGCATCCCCGGAACGGCGAGGCCGACGGCGTCCGGGCGCTCCTCGCGAAGGCGGCGGATGTCAGCGGCTGGGACATGGCCTTCGATCACGTAGCCATCAATGAGCGCGGTGTGGCAGGAGACCATGCGCTGCGGCACGCCGTTGTCGAGCTTGAAGCGAACCAGCGCCCCACCGAACATGTTCTCGCCCTTCGGCGCAAACCCGTTTTCTTCGAGATGGTTCATCCACGAGAGGCAGCAGCCGCAACCGTTCGTCTTGCGGACGTCGATCGCCGTTGCCTCTGCGAGGGCCTGTGCCGCCGGGAACAGGGCGAGCGTGATGGCAAGAGCTTGGGTCATACGTTTCATGGGTCAGAGCCTTTCGGTTGTCGTTTTGGCAATCTCGCTGCCGAGGTTTTCATTCAGAAGCGCGCGCGCCTCGGCCAGGCGGTAGAGCGCGGCGGTATCATCCGCTTCGCTCTCTGCTGCTTCGGCGAGCCGGTTGTCAGAGAGGGGGTCAGTCGGGCGCCCATCCACGAGAACTTCGTAGTGCAGGTTCGGACCTGTCGCCGTGCCAGTCGCGCCGACGCGGCCGATCACATCTCCCGCCGCAACGCGTTGGCCTTGTGCCAGGTCTTCCGGCACGGCGCTCAGATGCGCGTAGCGCGTCATGGTGTCGGAGCCGTGCAAGATTTCAACCACGCGACCATATCCGCCGCGCCAGCCGATGAAATTGACCCGCCCCGGTGCCGTCGCTTGAACCGGTGTCCCACGTGCCGCTGCGAAATCGACGCCGGTGTGCATCCGGACGTTGCCAAAGACCGGATGCGTTCGGCGCCCGAACACCGAGCTGAGGCGCGCACCCTCGACCGGCTGTGCGAAGACGCGCAGCACCTCGCCATCGACGTAGATCGTCGCCTGACCGCTTCCGTCGTCAGGCCATACGATCTCATAGAGCGAACCGCCGATCTCCAATGCCGCGAAGGCAAGATCGGGTTGTCCGATCCTGTCCTCGCCGACCCGCGCCTCGCGCCAGAGAAGCCTTAGTGTCTCGCCACCGGCCATCTCGCGGCGGAAATCCACGGTCCCACCCAGCATCTGCGCAAGGTCCACCGAAAAACGGGCGGGTATGCCGGCTTCGTCGAGTGCCGCGAAGATCGAGCTGTCGATCACGGCTTCGCCGGCAAGGGTTAAGATCTCCGGATCCGGAGCCACGACCTGCGTGGACAACTGCTCGCCGAAAACCACCTCGATCCGCACTCCGTCCTCGACGGCGAGTGAGACGATGCGGGGGCTGCCGTCCACGGTCGAAGCGACAGTGACCGAGTGCCCAGGCCGCAGCCGTCGCAGATCGTATTCCGCGCCAAGCGCGAGGGCAACTTCGGCTCTGTCAGGTGCCGCAAGTCCAGCTTCGGACAGCAAGAAATCGAGCGTCTCGCCAGGTGCAATGTCGCGCGACCACGTCGACAACGGTGGCTCGATCGCCCTTACCGGCCTGTCGGCAAACGCGACCTGCAGAAGGGGTAGGGGGCCGAGGTCGGGTGCATCCTCTGCCCATGCCGTCGCGGGCGGCGTCACGAGGATGTCAACGTTTCTAAAGGCTTCAGGACCTTGGGGCATCCAGCCACCTGCCTGAGCAAGTTCCGGTGGCGCGGGTTCTTTCGACATGAAATCAGAGATGGCGATAGCCGCTCCCGAAACCGTCCCCGCAATTGCGACACAAGCCGCCAAAGTTCTGAGCCTCATGTCGCCCCCTCCATTTCTTCTGCCAGCGCGCGGCGAATTTTCGGCACCGCGAATTCTCTGGGTTCGTGATAGTCGATCATGGTGACGAACCGCCCAGAGGCTGCGAATAGGAAGACGCTCGCGGTGTGGTTCATCGTGTAATCGCCGCTTTCCATCGGCACCCGCACGTAGGTGGCGCGGAAGCCGTCCGCGACGCGCGCGATCTGCTCTTCCGGTCCCGTCCAGCCACGTATCCCAGGATGGAAGTAGCCGACATATTCGGCCATCGTTTCGACAGTGTCGCGCTCGGGATCGACCGTGATGAAAACCACGTTCATCTCGTCGGCCTCGCCTCCCAGATCGTCGAGCCATCCCGAAATGTCCGAGAGCGTGGTCGGGCAGACATCGGGACAGTAGGTGAAGCCGAAGAACGCCATCGTCGGGCGACCGATCAGGGTTTCTGGCCCGACCGCGTTGCCCTCATGATCCGTCAGACGGAAATCCATCTCGGTCAGGGCGACAGGCCGCTGCCCGACAGGTTCCGGTCCATCGACCTGCCACCAACCGACGAAGAGCATCAGGGCGACCGCCCCGACACCAGCCGCGCCGTACCCCAAGATCGCCCGTCGCCGCATCAGTCCTCTGGCCCCCGCGCGGCTATTCCGAGGATCGGCACCTCGACCGTCACTTCGCCTCCGTCGTCGAAAAGCAGGGTCAGCGGAAAGGTGTCCCCTTCCGTCATCGGTTCTTGTAGCCGCATCAGCATTGCGTGCAGGCCCCCCGGTTCGAGCGCGACGCTCTCGCCCGGGGCGATCGCGATCTCCCCCGCCGGGCTCATGGAACTTACACCTTCGGCATTTGTCTTCGTCTCGTGGATTTCGGGCATCATCGCGAGCGGTGTGGCAAGGCCGGTCAGCGTCACTGGCTCGTCGCCAGTGTTGCGGATCGTCATGTAAGCGGCCCCGGGACGGTTCATCCCGATGGACGCGCGGGACCACGCGTTCTCGACGACCACATCCTCGGGTCCGGCCAGCGCGGGCACCGAGAGCCCTCCAAGGGTCAAAAGCGCCGCCAGTGTGCTGGTCAAAATATACTTTTTCATCGTTCTGATCCTGCCCGTTGTATTCAGCTTTGCGCGGCAGCGACTTCGGCGGCCACCAGACGACGCAATTCTGCCTCCCCGAATGGATCGAGCGGCTTGCCGTTCACGAAGAATGTGGGCGTCTGGCGAATTCCCACGGTCTCGACGTCAGCACGATCCTGGTTCAGGATCGCCACGACATCGGGTGCCAGCATTTGCGTGCGCGCGGCCTCGGCATCGAGTCCGGCCGTGGCGGCGATCTGAAGGATCAAGCCAGGCGCCGGGGCACCGTGCGACGCCCATCTCGGCTGTTCCCGCAGAACGGCCTCAAGCACCGGCACGTAAACGTCCTGCATGCGCGCCGCCTCGAGCACGCGGATCGCTTCCTCGGATGCCGCGCCGTGGAAGGGCGTGTAGCGGATCACGACGCGGACAGCATCCCCATGCTCGGCCATGATGTCCTTCACGATGGGATGAAAGGCGCGACAGGCCTCGCAGGCCGGATCGAAGAATTCGACGATCGTGACGGGCGCCTCCGCAGGTCCGAGGATGGGCGAGTAGGGGCGGATCATCGCCTCAGCAAGTTCCGGAGCAACAGGCTCCGCTTCGGCCACCGGGCCGGGGCGGGTTGCAAACCAGGTGGCTCCGCCGAAACCGGCGACGCCGAGGGCGAGAACGGACAGGATCAGGCCGCGTCGGTTCATGTTCGTGTGTCCTTCAATGAAAGGGCCGACAGCGCCCCGATCAGCGCGAAGGCGACGAGCGCCATCAGCGGGATAGGGACGCCGAAGACCAGTTGGTTGTCATCGGTGCAAGAGGGGCCGGTGGCCGTGCAGGGCTGGATGCGTTCGGGAACAAGACCGACGTACAGCCCCATGTGCCACAGGGCGACTGCGCCGCCGCCAAGCGCCAATGCGATGCCGTAGCGCCCCACACGGCCGTCCCGCCACCACAGGCCCAGCCCGAGGATAATGGCCAAGGGGAACATGAAGGCGCGCTGGAACCAGCACAGCACACAGGGCGTCTGCCCCAGCACCTCGCCGATAAAAAGCACGGCAAGCGAGGCGACGAGCGCGATGATCCACGCCAGCCCGAGGGCTGTTTCTCCGGATATGCGGTTCATTTCGGTCAAATCCTCTCTTCCAGATCGGCGAGGATCTCTTTGGCGGAGGTGCCGTAGGGCCACGAGTCGGCGAAGCCTGCCTCGGGGTCGAAGAGGAACAGATGCGACGTGTGGCCCATGGTGTACCCATCCGGCGCTGCGGCCTCTTCGACGCGCTCAAAGAAGATTGGAAACGTCTCGGACGTGGCGGCGATCTGTTCCGGCGTGCCCGTCAGCCCAATGATGCCCGCATCGAACAGCGGGACGTATTTGGCGAGTGCTGGGGGCGTGTCTCGTTCAGGGTCGATTGTTATGAAAATCGGCTGGACCTCGGCGGCATCGTCGCCCAGACCGTCCATCACCGCCGCGACCTCAGATAGGGTCGTCGGGCAGACATCGGGGCAGTTGGTAAAGCCGAAAAACACCAGCATCCAGCGCCCCGCAAAGTCCTCCTCGGTTTGAACCATACCCCGGTGATCTGTCAGTTCGAATTCAGCGAAAAAAAGCGGCTCGGCGTCAGTTCGGGCGCTGTCGACACGATAGTCAGACCAGAGCAAAAGCCATACGAAGGCAAGCGCTGCCACGCCTGCCAAAACCCAAAGAAATTTCTGTGCCGATGTAAGGGACAATCCTGTGCGCCTGTTTGTGATTCTTATTGCATGTGCGGATACATCCTCTAGCCGCTAGAGGTTCAAGCACGAAATCATGGTATAGCTTGAACTCACGCGTCTGTGAATCCGGCACTTGTTTATTCCGACGGCAAAACCTACACAAACTATATCTTTTTCATGGAGGCGAAAATGCTCACGATCGGTACGCTGTCAAAGAAGACCGGCACAAAGGTGCAGACCATCCGGTACTACGAACAGATTGGGCTCATGCCCGAACCTGGCAGGACCGAAGGCGGACAGAGGCGCTACGACAATGCACAGCTCGACCGACTATCCTTCATCCGCCATTCGCGACAACTCGGTTTCTCGCTCGATGCGATCCGCGAGCTGCTCGACCTCAGCGACCATCCCAACCGACCCTGTGACGAAGCCGATGCGATCGCGCGCCGGCAGCTCAAACAGGTGGAGCAGCGCATGGCCCGCCTGAAGGCGCTGCGCACGGAACTGAAACGCATGGTTCACGAATGCAGCGGCGGGCGGATGGGAGATTGCAAGGTGCTTGAGGTGTTGCGGGACCATTCGGAATGCCTGACCGAGCACGAGGAAATCGGGGCCTGAAGGAATTCAGCCAACATTCCGGCTGGAACGCAGATCAGCCGCAGAAGTTAATGTGTCGTACAACACAAGCTGGAACCACAAAATGGCCGCTAGACAAGATTCAATGGAGAGACGGACGCTTTGGATCGTTCTGGCGCTCAATATCGGTTTGGCCGTGGCCTTTTTCGCAACAGGCGCCTTCGGCGACTCAAGTGCCCTGATCGCCAACGGGCTCGATAACCTCTCCGACAGCTTCGTCTACGCGATCAGCCTTTTCGCTTTGTCCCGATCCGACAAATGGAAACGCGGGGCGGCGAATGTTTCCGGTGGGCTGCTGATCCTGTTCGCTGCAGGCATCCTCTACGATGCGTGGCGCCGCTACATCGGCGGGTCAGATCCGCTCGGGACGATCATGATCGCCATGGCCCTGATTGCTGCGGCCATCAACGCAGTCTGCGTCTGGCTGCTCGCTAAGCTCAAGGATCCGGACGTCAACATCCGCGCGGCCAACACCTTCAGTTACAACGATTTCGCCGCGAACCTCGGAATCGTCGTGGCTGGCGGCCTCGTCGCCTGGCTAGGAACCAACTGGCCGGACCTCGTCGTCGGCGTGATTGTCGCCGGGATCGCGGCCTGGGGAGGTATCGACATTCTGCGCGACGCACACGGCGAACACCACAAAGCAGTTCATACGGGAAAGTAAATGCGGGAGATTCTTTCTGAAAGAAAGGATTGAAGCTACAGTGACTATAGCAATTAGTCTTATTCCAAGACGATTCGAGGAGCGACCCGTTGCAGATGACCGACCCCCTACTTGTACCCACTAAACTACTGAATTTTGATGCCGCGCCTCTTGCGCATCTAATTGAGAACCGCAGCTGGCGCGGCTTATCCGAATACGATCAGATCGGAGCTGCCTATGATTTCGTTCGGAATGAAATCGCGTTCGGATACAATCGAGCTGACGACATCCCCGCATCCGAAGTGCTTTCCGACGGCTACGGGCAGTGCAATACCAAAGGCACGCTCTTGATGGCGCTGCTGCGTGGTGTCGGCATTCGTTGCCGGTTGCATGGGTTTAAGATCCACAAAGGCTTGCAGCGCGGTGTTGTCCCTGAGCTGGTGTATCCGCTTGCTCCGCAGGAAATTCTCCACTCATGGGTAGAGATCGAATATCAAGGTGCCTGGATCAACCTTGAAGGCTTCATCTTGGATGACGCTTTCCTCAATGTCCTGCAAACGTCATTCTCGGACACAGAAAGTCTCTGCGGTTATGGCGCGGGCACGGATTGCCTTGGCGCGCCTCCCGTTGCCTGGAACGGAGAAGATACCTACATTCAGAAAACCGGCATCCTGCAAGATTTCGGCGTGTTTGATACGCCGGACGCCTTCTATTTGTCCCATGAGCAATCCTTTGGATGGCTGCGTGGTGCCCTTTACCGTCATATCATACGCCACTGGATGAATGCGCGCGTACGTGGTTTCCGCAGCGGCCGCCTCAAGACTGACCGACGCGCGACACACGCGCATGAGGAGCCTGCCAATGCCGCATGACCATGGGCACGCGCATATCGATCCGGATTCTGGCGATCGGCGGGTTGCCATCGCCATCTGGGCAAACGGGCTACTTACCATTGCGCAAGTCGTTGGGGGCATATTCTCGGGCAGTCTGGCACTGATCGCCGATGCGCTGCACAACTTTTCCGATATGGCCTCGCTTGTCATTGCCTTCGCCGCACGCAAGATCGCGCGCCGCCCAGCCGATGAGCGCATGACCTTCGGCTATGGCCGGGTCGAAATCGTCGCGGCCCTAATCAACTACACCACCCTCATCGTGATCGGCTTCTATCTGATCTACGAAGGCGGCATGCGCATGATTGATCCACCCGAAGTCATGGGTTGGACCGTCGTCATTCTCGGTGGAATTGCGCTTGTGGTCGACACGCTGACCGCAATGCTGACCTATTCGATGCAGAAGGGCAGCGTGAACATCCGCGCGCTTTTTCTGCATAACCTGTCGGACGCGCTTGCTTCGGTCGCGGTTATCGTCGGTGGATCACTGATCATCCTTTACGACATGCGTTGGGTTGATCCTGCCATCACCATCGGCATCGCGCTCTACATCCTGTATCTGTCTTTCACTGAAATAGGCGGCCCAATCCGAACCCTGATGCTCGGGAGCCCGCCGGACATCGACAACGAGGCCGTCGTCGAAGCGGTGCGAAAAGTCGAAGGCGTCGCCGACGTCCACCACGTCCATCTCTGGCAAATGCAAGAGCACGAGGCTGCGCTCGATTGTCATGTCGTCGTGGCAGCCGAGGGGTGGTCGAAGATCGAAGAGATCAAGAGCGCGATCAAGAAGCGGCTGAAGGAAGAGTTCGGCATCAGCCATTCCAGTCTCGAATTTGAGCACGAGGATCGCGCTCATCAGAACGCCGATCTCTACGGTCACGGCAACGCAAGTGAAAAGGAGAAGACCAATGTTCAAGGAAACGCTGACCGAGCATGATGATGTCATCGGGCTCGTCTGCGAAGGCAAGTTGACAGAGGCAGACTTCAAGAAAATGCACGCGCTGCTTCATGAACGTCTTGGAACAACCGATAATCCGGGTCTGGTTCTCGACCTTACAAGTTTCGAGGGCTACGAAGAGCCTTCGGCGATCTTGGAAGATCTGAAGATCGACACCGCCCACGTGAACGATTTCCGTCGCATAGCGGTTTTCGGAGAACGTAGATGGATGGAATGGGGCGCACGGGTGGTCAACCTACTGACGGGCTCCGAGATGCAGTGGTTCGAATCCAGCGATACCGAGTCCGCACTTGCGTGGGCGCGTGACGGGTAGCCAACGATTCTGCAAGAAAAGGACTAACTGAATTGGATATGGAATAATGCTTCTGGCGGATCCGGACCTACTACGTAGCGACTTTAACCGGGTACTGTGTGCCAATGTGCGATTCGAGTGAAATGAGATCCGCCTCAAGATCGTGAGGCTACAGGGGCATCACGTCTAAGTTACAGAATATCGCTTGACCTCCCCTTACTGGAAGGTGGCATAAGCGCCACATGATCCGCGTTTTTCGCCTTGTTTTGATTCTCATGCTGACTTTCGGCGCCGTGACTGCGCCGGATGCGTCGTCGGCAAGTATGTCGGACACGGCGATGGCGCAGATGGAAACTGCCGAAAGCGCCGATGGCCTCTGCAATGGTTGCGATCCCGCTGGATTTGCTGACGGTACTGCCTGTGAAGGTGGGTGTCCTGTTCCTTGCGGCTCCAGCGGTACTTCTGACCTCCTTGCCAAGATGCCGTCAGAGCGGCTCGCGATGCCCTTTGGTACTGCCATCCGGGGTGCCGAACCTTTGATCCCAGTCGGCGCAAATCCGTCGCTTGATCCGTTCCCTCCCAAACTGCCTGTTTGAACCTGATACCGGCCTCGCCTGCTGCGAGGCCTGATTGTTGCCTTGGCCGAAGCTGGCTGAGTGCGGCCCTTTCAGATCAAGGCAAATGCGATGATCCTCCACAGACCGATTTCACGAAGGCACGTGCTTCGCACAGGTGCCGCATTAACAGCCCTATCCGCTCTGTCACCTGCACGAATGGCGATGGCCGATCCAACTGGGGACCCATTCGTCCTACGCGCGGCATCCGGACAGGCCGCCCTGCGACCGTTGCCATACGGCCCGACTAATGTCTGGAGCTATAGCGGATCCGTCCCCGGTCCTGAAATCAGGGTCCGGCAAGGCGACCGTATCCGGGTTCTGGCTCAGAATGGGTTGGATGAAGGGACCACAATCCACTGGCATGGCATCCGCACGCCCAATGCGATGGACGGGGTGCCGTTCCTCACGCAGGACCCGATCCCCGTCGCGGGCGAATTCCTTTACGAATTCGATGCGCTGGATGCGGGCACGTTCTGGTACCATCCGCACCAGCGCAGTTCCGAACAGGTCGGACGCGGCCTTTACGGGCCGCTGATTGTCGAGGAAGCGGACCCGATCCGCGTGGATCGGGACCTGACCTGGATGCTGGACGACTGGCGCATGACCCGCGACGGACAGATTGCGGGTGACTTCGGCAGCCGCCACGACGCCATGCATGGCGGTCGTATCGGGAATTCCGTGACGATCAACGGTCAGATGCCGGAGCGCATTGCGGTGCGGTCCGGCGAACGTATCCGGCTGCGATTGATCAACACAGCGAACGCGCGGATTTTTGGGCTGGATTTCGGGGCTCTTGAGCCTGTCGTAGTCGCTTTGGACGGTCAGCCCGTGACGCCTCATGTCCCTGATAGCAACATCGTTGTGATCGGCCCGGCCATGCGTGTCGATCTGGTGATCGACATGACCGGCAAGCCTGGAGACGCCGTGACCGTCATCGATACCTTCTACGAGGGGCTCGAATACCGGCTGGTCGATCTTGCCTACGGACCGGACAGGTTGCGGGACGCGGTACCGGACTGGTCGATGGACCTGCCGCCCAACCCGCTGGTCGAACCGGACATGGCGTCGGCCGCGCGGCACCAGATCGTCTTCAACGGCGGAATGATGGGGCAGATGATGATGGGCAGCGGTATGGGGTCGATGATGGACCAGATGCGCGAGGGCAACATGTGGTTCATCAACGGAGAAGCCGCGACGGGTCATATGATGGACCCCTTGCTGGTCCTGCCGCAGGGCACGTCGCACGTGTTCGAGATGGATAATCGCACCGCCTGGCACCATCCGATCCATTTTCACGGGCATTCGTTCCGTGTGATCGCCCGCAACGGACAACCGACTCGGTATCGCGAATGGCAGGACACCGTCCTGATGGCACCCGAAGAACGGGTCGAGATCGCGTTCGCCGCGGACAATCCCGGTGACTGGATGTTCCATTGCCACATTCTGGAACACCAGGCGGCGGGCATGATGGGCGTCATCCGTGTCGAACCTGGCACGACCAAAACCTGAAACTCACACACTTAGGACCATGAAAATGAATGAACCGATAAAGAAGATACTTGGATTTGCCAGCCTCGGCACGGCAGGTGCCGTCGCCGTCCTTGCGATGAGCCTGAATGCCGCGCCTGCCGCGGCGCAGGAGGTCACGCTCTACAAGAACCCACAATGCGGATGTTGCGAGAGTTACGCGGACTATCTGCGCGAGAACGGTTTCACGGTGGAGGTGAAGCCGACCCACGATCTGGCGCAGATCAGCCGCGATGCGGGCATCCCGGATGACTTCCAAGGCTGCCATACAGGCTTTTTGGACGATTACGTCATCAGCGGCCACGTGCCGATTGATGTCGTCAACAGGCTGCTGGAAGAGCGCCCGGAAATTGCCGGTGTGACTCTTCCCGGCATGCCATTGGGGTCGCCGGGTATGGGCGGCGCGAAACAGGAGCCCTTCAAGATTTACACCGTCGAGGAAGGTCTGAGCCCGACCGTATATTCGGTCGAATGATCAATCGCGCGGTCTGGTGCGAATCCGTGCCAGACCGGTTTCAAGGGAAAACAAAGGATGGAATGCATGATGATGGACGGTGGAATGATGGGCGGCGGCATGATGATTGCGATGGGCGTCGTCTGGTTGCTGATCGTGGGTGTGCTGGTGCTCGCGGCGATCGCCTTGGTCAAATACATCCGTTCGGACAGCGGAAAATAGAAATGTGCCAGAATGCGGATTGAGGGTGCCAGCAGCGGCGACAGCCTGTTGTCGATGGGGTTGGTCTGGGCGCTTTGCGTCCTGCTTGTCCTGTCGTCGCTCGCGGCACTCATCGTCCTCTGTAGGTGGCTCGTAACAAGAAGGCGGAAACTTAGTGAAAAACACGATTAGGCTCTCGGCTGTCCTGCTCGCCACAACGGTTTTGCCGGTTGCGGCGCAGAGCGACGTGCGCATGGGTGAGCGCCTCTATCAAGAGAATTGCGCCAGTTGCCATGGGGCGAACCTAGAGGGGCAGCTAGATTGGCGCTCCAGATTGCCGAACGGAAGGTTGCCTGCCCCACCGCACGACGCCTCCGGCCATACCTGGCATCACCCCGACCGCGTATTGTTCGACATCGTGAAACGCGGACCGGCGGCGATTGTCGGGAACGGGTACGAAAGCGACATGCCCGGATATGAGGATGTGCTGACAGACGATGAGATCACGGCGATCATCGACTACATCAAGAGCACATGGCCCAACCGGATCCGCGCGTCGCAGGAAAGCCGATCCCTTGCCGATGAGCAGGCGCAGCCATGACGGAAGAGGTCGAGAGAAATGCCGACCCTGTGTCGCGACGCAGAATCTCCGGGTTCGTGCTGGTGCCGCTGATAGCTTTTGCCCTCATGGTCCTGTTCAGTTGGGGGCTTTTTTGGGGTGGCGACGACTTGCCGTCGGCACTTCTCGGTAAACCCGTGCCCGACTTCGCGCTGCCCCCGGTGCTCGGCCGCGAAGAAGGTCTTTCGACGCAGGACCTGATCGGCCATGTCTCGCTGGTGAACGTCTTTGCCTCGTGGTGTGTGCCCTGCCGTGCCGAACATCCGCTGTTCATGGAGTTGAGCGCAACCGGTGAGGTGCCGCTCTACGGAATCAACTACAAGGACCCGCCCGATCAGGCGCGCGCCTGGCTCGACGAGTTGGGTGATCCCTACGCGCGCATCGGGGCCGACATCAACGGACGCGCCGGTATCGAATGGGGCGTCTATGGCGTGCCCGAAACCTACGTCATCGCGCCTGACGGCACCATAGCCTACCGCCATGTTGGTCCGATCACACGAGCAATCCTGCAGGAAACGCTGCTGCCGATCGTCCGTGACCACAAAACCCAATCCGCCAAGGAGAAAACGCCATGAAAAATCTGAAACCGGCGCTGATCGCCTGGGCACTGTCCGTCGGCGCGGCTTTCGCGACACCGCAAGGGTTTGCACTTCACGACACCCCGCAGCCTGTCGCCAATGTGCGCTACGATAAAGATGACGGCAGCCGCGGAGACATGGAAGATTTTCGCGGCAAGGTGATCCTCGTGAATGTCTGGGCAACCTGGTGCGTCCCCTGCCGCGAAGAGATGCCGACGCTCGATGCGCTTCAGGCGGAACTTGGCGGCGACGACTTCGAAGTGGTTGCCCTTTCCATCGACCGGGCCGGATCACAAATCGTTCGGCGTTTCTACGACGAGATCGGTGTCACCAATCTCAATATGTATGTCGACCAGACCATGCTTTCGATGACCGCGCTGCGCACCGTTGGCCTGCCGACGACGATCCTGATCGACGCGCAGGGGCGGGAGCTCGGGCGACTGGTCGGCCCGGCCGAATGGGATGATCCCGAGATGGTGTCCTTTTTGCGAAGCTTTATTGAATGAATTCCAGCAAAAGTCCACTGCTCACCCTTGACCTTCCAGTTACTGGAATGACTAGCTTTTAATCATCGAAAGGACTTTCCGGATGACCGAAATATCACCTTCCAACATTGCGGGTGCCGCCAACATCGAAAGCGCAGGAAATTGGCCCCGGTGGTTGACGCGCAGACGATTGCTGTTCGTCGGTGCGGCAACTGTGATGGGGGGCGGCATGGCCTTGAACTGGGGATGGCTCACCGCGATCGGGCTCGCGCCTGTTCTGGTCTCGCTGGCCCCCTGTGCCGCGATGTGCGGCTTGGGTCTGTGCATGAAGGGCGGGTCTGGAAAGGGCTGCTCCAAATCGCCGGAGGGGGCGTCTCCCGACTGAGCTCTTTCAATAACCACACGACCAACCAACCCAAGGAGAAAACCATGAGAAAAGCATTTAAAACCTTCGTCGTCGCAACAGCCCTTACCGCAAGTGCATTTGCCGTCAGCGCCCAAGAACAGACCACGTCGGAAACGGGCGAAATGATGCAGAATGAGGGGGCCATGCAAGGCGGCATGATGGACGGCGACATGATGGACATGATGAAGATGATGACCGAAATGAAACCCATGATGGAAGCCTGCACCGAGATGATGGCGTCCATGACCGAGAATATGGACGGCGGCATGATGCCTTCGCCAAATTCTGACGGCTAAATTGCCGAAAGTGCCTGTCGGTCTACGGATCGGCAGGCAAAAGTTTTGAAGGATTCAAGAATTGACAGCACTAACACGACGCGCCGCTTTGGCGATACTTGTGACCACGATTTCGTCTCCGGCCTTCGCCGATCATCCGGGTGAAAACCTGGATGCGCGCATGTTCGAGATGGAGCCCTACTTCCAAGCCATCGATGCAGCGCAGGCTCCGGGTTTCGAGCTGCAGGATTCCGAGGGGAATCCCGTGCGCTTGTCGGATTTTAGCGACAAGGTGGTCATCCTGCACTTCATCTACGCCAACTGCCCGGATGTCTGCCCGCTCCACTCCCAAAAGATCGCGGCCATACAGGCCTCGATCAACGACGGGCCGATGAAGGATTTAGTGCAGTTCATCTCGATCACGACCGATCCGGTGAACGACACGCCGGACGTGCTGCGCGATTACGCGGATCGGCATGGGTTCGATCAAAGCAACTGGGTCATTTTGACCAAGCAGCCCGATCAGGCTGAAGACACCACGCGCCTTCTGGCGCGGGACTTTGGGCTTGAGTTCACGATGACCGCCGACAGCGACATGATGATGCACGGGGCAGTCACTCATGTCTTGGATATCGGTGGGCGGTTCGCCGCAAAATTCCATGGCATGGAGTTCAAGAACGTGAACCTGATCCTCTATGTCAGCGAGTTGATCAACAATGCCCAGCATCGACGCCGGGAGCTCAGCTGGTGGGACCGGCTGACAGGTGTGTTTCAATGAGTGTCGTCGCGACTGGCGTCAGGCTGTCCTTAACAGACGGAATTTCCCTGACAGCTCTGCGTCGGTATTTTGCGGTGATCATCCCGGCCAACTTGTTCTGGGAGTTCGCGCATATGCCGCTCTACACGATCTGGAACGAGGGCACTTGGGGTGAGATCGTTTTCGCAGCCGTCCATTGCACGGGTGGTGATATCCTGATCGCCATGAGCGCGCTGATGCTTGCCCTTATGCTGACGGGCCAGGGCTGGCCTCTGGTCGCCTCCACGCGGCGGTCTGTGACCGTCCTGACGGTGGTGTTCGGGCTGGGATACACGCTGTTCAGTGAATGGCTCAACATCGTGATCCGTGAGGCATGGGCCTATTCGGACCTGATGCCGATCATTCCGATCCTCGATGCGGGCCTGTCACCTGTTTTGCAATGGATGGTGGTCCCGCTGGTCGCGTTCTGGTGGGCCGTGTGGCCCTTCAGCACCGAGCGTGATGTATGATGGATATTTCCGGCATCGGCATTTTCGCGGCATTCCTGGCGGGAGCCATCTCTTTCCTATCACCCTGCGTCCTGCCGCTGGTGCCGGGCTACGTATCCTATATCGCGGGTCAGCCGGATTTGCGCACGACGCGGTCGGTCGGCTTGCGGGCGCGCGCCGGGGCGCTCGGGTTGAGTGCCTGCTTTGTCCTGGGCTTTTCGACGGTCTTCGTCGCCCTCGGGGCCGGGGCCAGCGCGCTCGGATCCCTGCTGCTGACATGGCGCTCCGAGCTCAACTTTCTCGGCGGCGCGATCATCATTCTGTTCGGACTGGTCATGCTGGGTGTCTTTCGTCTGGAGACGTTCTCGCGCGATACCCGTTTCAATCTCGACATTCCCGGCGGTCGCCCGTTTGGGGCCTACGTGCTGGGACTGGCCTTCGCCTTTGGCTGGACACCCTGTATAGGACCGATCCTCGGCGCGATCCTGACACTCAGTTCGACGTCCGGCGGCATGTCGGACGGCATCTGGCTGCTGTCGATCTATTCCGCGGGGCTGGGGGTGCCGTTCCTGTTGGCGGCGCTGTTCACCGACGCCATCGCCGCGCGGGTCAGGCAGATCGGCAAGGCCGGTCGCTGGCTCTACAAGGGCGCGGGTGTTGCCATGATCATCATGGGCATTGCCATCATGACCGGGCAATTGTCACGGTTTGCCTATTGGTTGCTGGGGACGTTTCCCTTTCTCGCGACGATCGGCTGACGAACCTCGAACCAGCTCTTGGCGCGATGGCTGGTAGGTGAGGATCATCTCCACCACTCAGCAAGGTCGTACACGCCGCGCCTCTGTAGAGGTCGCGGGGCCGTCAGCCGATCAGGTAGACCCGGATCGGCATCCAGATACCCATGACCATCATCATCAGGTTCTCGGTGAGCGAGACGAACCCTAGTGGCACGTTGCTGTCGCCCCCGACGCAGGCGCATTTCAACTCGCGCTTGTCGATGTACACGGCCTTGAAGACCGAAACCGCGCCGACGGTGCCGATGAACAAGGCCACGGGTGCCGACAGCCAGGTGAGCGCCCCGGCGACCATGAGGATACCGGCGAAGGCCTCTCCGAAGGGATAGAGATAGCCGTAGCGCACCCAGCGGCGCGCCAGCAGGTCGTAATTCAGGAACATGGTCGAAAAGCTCTCGACATCCTGAAGCTTCTGCACTGCAAGCAAGCACATCGAGATCGAGACGAACCATTCCAGCGCGCGCAGGCTGAGGATGGTTCCAAAGCTGTACCATGACAGGCCGAGCGCCATCAGAAACGCGACGGCAAAGATCGCGATCACCGGCCGATAGGAGGTGTCCGAGCGCTCGCTTTCCGGCGCGTCGAGGCCGAAATGGACCCGCAGATCGTCGTAGCCGCCAATCCGCTTGTCGCCGATCCAGGTCTGCGGCGTGGTCTCGACCCCGTGCTTTTCCATGAAGGCATCGGTTTCCTCGCGTGTCGTCAGGTGATGATCCTCAACCTCGTACCCTTCGCGTTCGAGCAGGTCCTTGGACTTCAGGCCATAGGGGCAAAGATGATCCGGCATGACCATCCGGTAGAGTTGGGCTGATTTCGATGCGTCATTCGGCATAGTGTTTCCTCCAGTTTCTGGTTCAGGCACCGCAACCGTAATATCCGCGATACCCTGCACGCAGACCGGACCCAAGTTCGAGAACGAGATCGGCGTCCTGCATTTCGCCACTATTTGCGTCCAATGTGCCGGTTCCGCTCGGCGCGCTCAACGCCACTGTCATGCCTTCCGTGCCCCAAGTGCTTCCGGCGTCGCCAGCCTCCAGCCGCACCAGATCGCCGCTGATCTTGGCGAGAGCTACACTCCCACCGTCGATGCGGCCCACCGCCAGCGCAGGCCTGCTTGTGGTGGTGTAGGTGAACGTGCACGCCGCGCCGCCGGGAAACATCTGCGCAATGTCCTCCGTAGTAAGAAATTCGAGGTCGAGAATGGCGATTTCCGGGGTTGATAGCGCCTCGTCAAGGCTCATGATCTGCGTCGGTCCGCTTTCTGACTGTGCCAGACTGTCACCGTTGGCGTCGATATCGTTCACCAGATAACGCATCTCGGCGATTTCCTTGTCCTGCGCATAGATGATCTCATCCGCCAGCTTGCGCACGCGCGGGTCCGAGATATCGGCGCGGCTGGAGGTCATGATCGCGATCGAGTGGTGCGGAATCATTGCCCGCATGTAGCTGGTGTCGCCCACCGTCACCTGGCTGCGGACCAGCCAAAGCGAGGCGGCAAAGACCACGGCGGCACCGATGAAGAAGGCGGCGTTAGCCATCTTGCTGGAATACATCGACAGCATGAAGCCCAGCATGATGATCGCCATGGTGGCACCCATCAGGAGAGCCATGTAGGCCCGCGTTTCCGACCAGAACACATGCGTCCAGAGGTAGGTATTGAGATACATCAGACCGAACATGACGACGGTAGATGTGGCGATCATCGCGAAAAAGCGGCCATATGACATGAAGTTGTCCTCTCTCGAAATCGTGAAGTCTAGAGGTGGAACAACTTTCCCGCGCTGGAATGTTCCGAAATAGCTGCAGCCAGTCGCACCTTGTGGGTGGCGCTGCCCGCTGCGGGACGTATCTAAGCCCGCTTAATCCGCTGCCCTGGCGGTCCGGGTCTTATCCTCTTCCATAGCCAGATCTGCGAGAATCGGACAATTAGGCCTGTGATCGCCAGCGCAGGCATCGACAAGGTGCGACAACGTCGCGCGCATCTCGGTCAGTTCTGCGATTTTCCGGTCGATCCGGTCGAGGTGTTCCTCGGCGATCTGCTTGACCTCCGCGCTGGCGCGGTCGGTATCGGCATAGAGTTTCAGCAGGCTCCGGCAGTCCTCGATTGTGAAGCCAAGCGCACGCGCTCGCCCGAGAAACGCCAGCTTGTGGACGTCGCTCTGCCGAAAGCTGCGATAACCGTTCGCGCTGCGCAGCGGCTCGACCAGCCCGATGTCCTCGTAGTAGCGGATGGTCTTCGCAGGAAGGCCGGACAGGTCGGCCACGTCTCCGATATTCATGATCGTTTTCTCCTTGTTTCATTCTGCCGGGAGGGGGGACATGCGGGGGGCAGTCGCGGCCTTCGCCGCGTCGTCCATCGCCGGGCGGACACGGCGCAGGCGCAGCGCGTTCGTCAGTACGAAGACCGAGCTGAGCGCCATTGCCCCAGCCGCCAGCACCGGCGACAGCAGCAGGCCCGACACCGGGTAGAGCAGCCCCGCCGCCACCGGAATGAGGGCCACGTTATAGCCGAAGGCCCAGAACAGGTTCTGGCGGATGTTGCGCATCGTACGCCGCGACACTTCCAGCGCGTTGACCACGCCGCGCAAATCGCCCGACATCAGCACCACATCGGCGGATTCGATGGCGACGTCGGTGCCGGTGCCGATGGCGATGCCCACGTCCGCATGGGCAAGCGCGGGCGCATCGTTGATGCCGTCGCCGACAAAGGCGATGTGCTGGCCCGTGCCGCGCAGATCGTCCAATGCCGCGACCTTGCCATCCGGCAGCACACCCGCGATCACATGGTCGATGCCGGTCTCGCGCGCGATGGCTTCTGCCGTCTCGCGCTTGTCGCCGGTGATCATGGCAACCTTCAGGCCCAGATCGTGCAGCGCCCGGATGGCTGCCGCGCTGGACCGCTTCACCGGATCGGCCACGGCGATGACGGCGGCAACGCGTCCGTCGATGGCGGCGTAAAGCGCGGTGCGGCCCCGTTCGGCCAGGCGGCGCTCTTCGTCGGCCAACGCACCGATGTCCAGCCCTTCGTGCGTCATCAAACGGTCGGCCCCCACCAGCACGTCATGGCCCGAAACCTCTGCCCGGACACCGTAGCCGGTGATGGAGGTGAATTTCTGCGCGTCGTGACGGGCAACGCCCTCGGCCTCCGCCGCCCGCAGGATGGCCTCGGCGATGGGATGTTCCGACTGCGCCTCGACCGCCGCGATCAGCGCCAGCACCTCGGCGCGGTCAAAGCCGTCGGCCAGCACCAGATCGGTCAGCTCGGGGCGGCCTTCGGTCACCGTGCCGGTCTTGTCCAGCGCCACCACATCCACTGTCGAAAGCTGTTGCAGCGCATCGCCCTTGCGGAACAGCACGCCCATTTCGGCGGCGCGCCCTGTGCCCACCATGATCGAGGTCGGTGTAGCGAGCCCCATCGCGCAGGGGCAGGCGATGATCAGGACCGAAACACCGGCGACCATCGCAAAGGACAGGGCGGGTGACGGCCCGGCCAGCAGCCAGACCAAGACGGTCAGGGCGGCAAAAGCCATGACCGCGGGCACAAACCACAGAGTGATCCGGTCGACCAGCCCCTGGATCGGCAACTTCGCCCCCTGCGCCTCTTCGACCATGCGGATGATCCGGGCCAGCGTCGTATCCGCCCCCACGCGCGTCGCGCGGAACCGAAAGGCACCGGAGCCGTTGACCGTCCCGCCTGTGACGGGGTCGCCCACCGACTTGGCAACCGGCACCGGTTCGCCGGTGATCATGCTCTCATCGACACGCGCGCTGCCTTCGGTCACCTCGCCGTCCACCGCGATCCGCTCTCCGGGACGCACCAACAGGATGTCGCCCGCAGTGATACGTTCGATAGCCACGTCCTGCGGCTCTCCGCCCACCACCACTCGTGCGGTCTTGGCCTGAAGGCCTAGCAGCTTATGGATCGCGGCCCCGGCCCGGCCCTTTGCGCGGGCTTCCAGCCAGCGGCCCAGCAGGATCAGCACGACAATGACCGCCGCCGCCTCGAAATAGACCGCGCGCGACCCTTCGGGCAGCAGCGCGGGCGCGAAGAGCGCCACGAGGGAATAGAGATAGGCCGCCGAGGTGCCGACAGCGACAAGGCTGTTCATGTCCGGTGCGCCCTTGAGCAGCGCGGGAAACCCGAGCGTGTAGAAGCTGCGCCCCGGCCAGAACAGGACCACGGTGGTCAGACCGAACTGGATCAGCCAGCTGGCCCGGTGGCCAATGGTTTCGCCGATCAGGCCATGCATCCCGGGGATCAGGTGCGCGCCCATTTCCAGCAGGAACACCGGCAGGGCGAGGGCCGCCGCCATAGCGGTCCTGCGGGCCAGCCTGCGCGCCTCTTCATCCTTGCGGGCACTCGTGTCTTCCCGCGCGCTGTCCTGCGGCAGGGTCGCGGGATAGCCTGCGTCAACCGCCGCCTTGAGCAGGTCGGCGACCACGACCGCGCCTTCGAGATAAGTCACCGTGGCGGTTTCCGAGGCCAGATTGACGTTCACGTCCAGCACGCCCGGCATCGCCGCCAGCGCCTTGTCCACCCGCCCGACGCAGGACGCGCAGGACATGGAGGCCACGTTCAGACGAACGCTCTGAGTCCGGACGGGATAGCCGATCTCTTCCAACTTCTCGACGATGTCCGAGATGCGCTCCGGCCCGTCGATCTGCGCCTGGGCCGTCTCGCTGGCGAGGTTGACGCGAACGTCGCTGACACCCGGCAGGCCGGAAAGCCCACGCTCCACCCGCCCAACGCAAGAGGCGCAGGACATGTTTTGAAGGGAAATTCGGACGTTGTGTGGACCGGACATGGAAATCTCCTGATTCTGATCCTCCGAGAGATAAGGGTTCCATTCGCTGGAAGGTCAACAGGTGCATCGAGAAATTTTTTCGGGCATTGACCTTCCCATAGGGGAACGCCCTAGGTAGCAGCAGCAAGAAGGAGATCGTGATGATCAGGTTCAGCGTGCCGGACATGAACTGCGGACATTGCACCGCGTCGATAAAGAAGGCCATTGTGACGATAGACCCACACGCGACTGTCACCTGTGACCTGACTGCGCGTTCCGTCGAGGTAGATAGCGCATTGGATGAAAGCGCTCTGAAGGCAGCGATTCACGATGCGGGCTACGGATCGGAAAGACTGACTTAGTCCCGTCAATTCCAGTCATTAAAGACATACTCCCTGCCATTTTCGCTTCTTCTGTCTGAATGGTGAACGTTGCTATGTACCTATTGCGCAACAGTTTTGAGCGCTTGCAGCGAGAATTCGCCTGCCTCGCTAGAATGTGCCAAACCTTCCCGCGCTGTAAGCGTTGACTAATTTGTCAAAACGTCCAAGTTTCCGTTCATGAGAATGCGTGTCGCCACTTCGGTATGGGTGAAATTCCTCACTTGCTTCGCTTTTGCGTTGGCTCTGGTTCTTTCTCCACCTTCTGCGGCACACGCGGCCTCGGGAATGCATGATGGTCAGCATTCTGGATCGATCAGCGCCCTTCTCAGCGAACCGACTGTTGGTCAGGGAACTGATATCCACGCCGACCACATGAAACACCCGGCGACAGTTGACGTGGATGACATATCCTCCGACATTGGTGAAACAGAGCATCAATCAACTCAGTGTTGTAACGGAATATGCATTTCTGTCGTCATTCCAGACGCAGACTTGGTATTCCCGGATCCTATTGCTGCGAAAGAATATATGATCCTGAGCGGTCAGACGCATTCCGTCGAAACATCAGGGTTTCTGCGGCCCCCTCGATTCCTGATCTGAAACGGCGCCCAATCCGGGTGTGAGCCTTGCGCAGACTCTGCGTGAGACATCGTTCATCAATCAGGATACCTTCATGAAAATTCATCTACTTATGGGGGCTTCGGCCCTCGGGCTTGGCGCATGCGCCTATGAGCCTACCCCTTTGCCCTCCGTTGCGACACAACAGGCTGTCGTCAACGCGACCGTTTCGTCTCCGATCAGCTATCAAGATCCATTGGCTGGCTACACCTATCGTGGTCCGACCGGCCCCCGTGATTGGCGGTCTGTCAATCAAGAGCAGACGGAGGGCAACTGATGCGGGTATCTAAGATTCCGCTGGTTCTTGGCTTGCCACTTTTCTTGGGTGCCTGCGCAACCGCAGTACCGGGAAGCTACACCGAACCGAAGGCCGGTTTTGCCAATGTGGCCAGCCAGATCACGCCAGCGATCGGCAAACGGACCGTGTTTGCGGAAACGCAGGCCGAAAACGAAGCTCTCAAGAAACAGGTGCACAGCATGGTGCATCAGAAGACGATCTCGGCCGATACGGCGGTTCAGGTTGCGTTGCTGAACAATAAGGGTCTGCAAGCGTCTTACGTCAATGTTGGCCTCTCGGCCGCTGAGGCTTGGCAGCAATCGACGCCGGAAAACCCGATCGTCTCAATTGGCGTCCTGGGAATCGGTGCGCCTGAGCTCGGTGCCTACAGGGCGATCGAAGGGCTGATCCGGTCGAACGTCCTCGATGCCACCACGCGCAAACAGCGCATGGCCATTGCTGATGCAAGCTTCCGGCAGGCTCAGCTCAATGCCGTGAACGACACACTTGCACTGGCCAATCAGACGCGAAAGGCATGGGTCGATGCAGTCGCCGCCTTCGAGGCAGTGAGCTATCTGCGGCGCGCGAAAGCGACCTCTGACGCCGGCTCTGAACTGGCGATGAGGTTGGGCGAGACCGGCGCACTTAACAAAGCTGGGCAGGCCCGCGAACAGGCATTCAATGCCGAACTGGCGGGGCAACTTGCACAGGCACGATTGAACGCCACTCGGTCCAAGGAGGCTTTGACCAGGTTGATGGGCCTCTGGGGCACCGGAGTCGATTACTATGTGCCAGATGCCCTTCCTTCACTGCCGCGTTCTGTCGGCCGTGTGACCGACATCGAGGCCAAGGCGCTAAGAAATCGGGTGGATCTGCGTGTTGCCAAAGTTGGCCTGGAAGCGCAGGCCAAGGCGTTTGGTCTGACCGACCAGACCCGCATTGTCAGCGATCTGGAGATCGTTGCGGGAGCCGAATTTGAGCGTGAAGTTGAAGGCAGTGGCGACATTGAAACCAAGACTTTGCCTCAGGTGGAAGTGGAGTTCGCGATCCCGATCTACGACACCGGCAAGGCCCGGATGCGCAAGGCGGAATTGTCTTATCTTCAAGCGGCCAACGTGCTCGCAGAGAAGGCCGTGAACGTCCGGTCTGAAGCGCGCGGTGCTGAAGCCTCTTATCATGCCGCATACAAAATCGCTCGCCACTACCGCGACGTTCTGGTGCCGCTACGCACGACCGTCGAAGAAGAGGGTTTGCTGTCCTACAACGGCATGATCACCAACACTTTCGAGCTGCTGACTGATGTGCGCGAGAAACTTGCCGCATCCCTGGAAGCGGCAAATGCAAAACGCGAATTCTATATGGCACAGGCCGATCTGACCGCCGCGATCTATGGCGGCGGCGAAGGCGGTGCTGGTGCTGGTGCTGGTGGAGAAGGCGCATCACTTGCCGCCGGTGGCGGCGCAGGACACTGAAAGGAACTGACATGTTGAACAGACGTCAATTACTCGGAGCCGGCGCCGCAGGTGCAACGCTGGTCTCTTCAAAAGCCTGGGGTCAAACCCTGAACATGGGCCTCCCCGAAGCCGCGCAGATGGACAGTGCGGCAACGGCGATTACGGCGCGTCCGTCGTCAGGGCCGGACTACACACCAGTGGTCACGCTGAACGGGTGGACCCTGCCGCACCGGATGAACAACGGGGTCAAGGAATTTCACCTCGTCGCCGAACCGGTAGAGCGCGAACTTGCAGACGGCATGATTGCGCATTTGTGGGGTTACAACGGCCAGTCCACCGGTCCAACGATCGAAGCAGTCGAAGGCGACCGGGTCCGCATCTACGTCACCAACAAGCTGCCGGAAGGCACCACGGTGCATTGGCACGGGCTCATCCTGCCCTCGGGCATGGATGGGGTCTCCGGGTTGAGTCATCCCAGCATCCCGCCAGGAAAAACGTTTGTCTACGAATTCGACTTGGTGAAGTCCGGCACGTTCATGTACCACCCCCATGGCGACGAAATGACCCAGATGGCGATGGGGATGATGGGCATGTTCGTGGTCCATCCCAAGGATCCCACCTTCATGCCGGTGGATCGCGATTTTCTGATCATGCTGAATGCCTTTGACATCGATCCCGGCACATACGTGCCCCGCATCATGACGATGACGGACTTCAACCTGTGGACATGGAACAGTCGGATCTTCCCCGACATCGATCCGCTGGTCGTGAACAAGGGCGACAAGGTGCGAGTACGCGTCGGCAACCTCACGATGACAAACCACCCGATCCACATGCACGGCTATGATTTCAAGGTCACCTGCACGGATGGTGGCTGGGTACCGCCAGAAGCGCAATGGCCGGAGGTCAGCATCGACATCCCCGTGGGCGCGATGCGCGCCTATGAGTTCGTCGCAGAGCATCTGGGTGACTGGGCGATTCACTGCCACAAGTCGCACCACACGATGAATGCCATGGGTCACGATGTGCCGACGTTCATCGGGGTCAACAAGAAGCCGCTGACCCAGAAGATCCGTCAGTTCCAGCCGGAATACATGCCCATGGGGATGTCCGGCATGGGGGACATGGCGAAAATGGAAATGCCGCTGCCTGACAACACGATCCCGATGATGACGGGTTGGGGGCCCTACGGCCCCATCGAGATGGGCGGCATGTTTTCGGTCGTAAAGGTGCGGGACGGCATCGACGCGGACGATTACTCCGATCCCGGCTGGTACGAAAATCCTCCGGGCGAGATGGCCTACGAATGGACCGGCGAATTGCCCGAGTTCGCCTCGAACAACAGTCCCAAGACCATTCTCACACCAAAACCAAACTCGAAGGGCTGAACGGCCCTTCGTCAACTCCAACCAAACCAACCTACAGGACAATGAAATGAGAAATCTTCTTTTGACGACAAGCTTCGCGTTGGTGCTTTCGGCACCAGCATTTGCCGCAGGCACACATGATGGCGGGCACGGTGAGACCAAGCCGGCCGCAATGATGATCGGTATGCCGGGTGAAGCCGCCAATGTGGACCGCACAATTGATGTCACTCTGCTCGAAAACGACGAAGGCGAAATGCTGATCGAGAGCGAAGAGATGACCATCAAGGAGGGTGAAACCATCCGCTTCAACATCACGAACAAGGGTGAGCTGGAGCATGAATTCGTCCTTGATACAGTCGAGCGTAACGCCGAGCACAAGATCGAAATGGCCAAGATGGATATGGAACACGACGACCCGAACCGAATCCGTCTCGATGCAGGCGCTTCGGGTGAGGTCGTCTGGACGTTCGCGAATGCTGGTACGTTCGAAGCGGCGTGCCTGATTCCGGGTCACTACGAATCCGGAATGCACCGTGCGGTCTCAGTGGGGGACCAGATGGCTCAGGCTGACGTGGAATATACGAGCGGGACCATCAAGAAGATCGACGCCAAGGCCGGCAAGGTCACAATCATCCACGGCCCTCTGGTCAACCTCGATATGCCCGCGATGACGATGGTGTTCCGCGCGGACGAAGCGATGATGGCCAAGATGGCGGAAGGTCAGGACATCGAGTTCGTTGCCGACCGGGTCAAGGGCAAGCTTACTGTCACGCAGATGAAGTGAAGATAGACAATGGGGCCGAGGCGAACACGCCCGGCCCCAACGTTTTGAGGCAATAAAATCAAGCGCTACGGAAATAGCCGAGCATTATGAATTTCCTGATAATCTGCACCACCGCCCTTGTGCTCGTCTTTCCGGCTTTCTCAGTGAACGCTTCTAGTGGCAAAGGCCAGCAACCTCATGCGCGGGCCTTTGAATTGCCTGGCCATGATGCGATCGGGAAGCCCGGTGTCGGTTCCTCATTCGACCGGACGATCGAAATATCCATCAGGGAGACAGAAAGCGGATACATGCTTTTCGAGCCGGACGCGATCCAGATTGAAAAGGGATCGGTCGTTCGGTTTTTGATCGGCAATACGGGCGCTCTGGATCACGAGTTCTTTCTCGGCTCCTTTGACGAAATTGCGAAACATCAGCAATGGATGCGCGAACACCCCGATATGCAACATGATCGCGCCAACTCGGTTTTGATCCCAAGTGGACAAAATGCCGACCTGATCTGGGAGTTCTCCGATATGACAAACCTGGAGTTCGTGTGCTTGATACCCGGCCACCGGGAAGCGGGCATGTGGGGCGTCATCATGGTGCACGATCACCTTGCGCCGAAATCAAAGGGTTAGAATTTTTGATGTCACTCCTGGACAGGTATCACGTGCTTGTACACAACGTATCTGCCGCGTTTGGGTACGACTACAGCGATGCGACGCCAGACTGGGTTCACCCGTTCATTCATCTGATACTGGTCTTGGCGCCCGCGCTGCTGATCACTGTCGGCTCACATCTTGCTATTCGCGGCATTCTCAAGCTTTGGAAGCGCCGTCACACCCCTACGTTCCACCCCGAACCCATACGGGGGCTTGAAGGCAGTCTTTTCAGCACGGTCCTGCGCTACTCCAGAAGGCAGCAGGCATTGATGATTGTCGTCAGCCTCATCGCGATGCCTATTCTATATTTGACCCTCGAACTGCCAAAGCAGATCGTCAACAACGCTTTGGATTCTGATCGTTTCCCCGTTGCCGTTTTGGGGCGAGACGTCGATCAGGTCGTTTTCCTAATGCTTCTCTGTGGTCTCTACCTTTTGGCGATCATCCTGAATGGGCTAAACAAATATGGCCTTAACGTGTTCAAGGGATATGTAGCTGAGCGTTTTCTGCGGCGCTTCCGGCTGCTGGTCTATCGGCAATGGCGCAGCGATCCCGACTCCCGAAACCAGAGCGAAATCGTCCCTATTCTCGCACAGGAAGTTGAGCCCATAGGTGGCTTCGCGGCAGATGTCCTCACGCTGCCAATCCTACAAGGTGGTACACTGTTGACGATCCTGTTTTTCATGTTCGTTCAGGACCCTGTGTTGGGTGCCGCCGCACTGACGGTGCTGCCAATCCAGCTCGTGCTGCTACCCAAGCTACAGCGGCGTGTCAACGCCCTTTCACGTACAAGAATCAAGGAAGTCCGACAGCTCGGCAGACAGCTTAGCGAACAGTTGCATGAACGGCAGGTCAATCCGACCGGACTGCTACCGGCCGGAGCGAGTTTTAGAGAGCTTGAGCACGTCCGCAGGAAGATTTTCCGCCTGAAGTTCTTCATCAAGGCCCTCAACAATTTTCTAACCGCGCTGACCCCATTCCTGTTCTACTCATTGGGAGGATATTTCGTCATCGAAGGGCGTATCACATTCGGTGCCCTGGTGGCCGTCCTAGCCGCACACAAAGACTTCTCGGCACCGCTGAAAGAACTCTTCAATTACTATCAGACGCTGGAAGACACGCGGATCCGGTACCACGAAATCACGACCTTTTTCAACAAATCGATCCAGCAATCCGCAATTGTTCAAGCAGACAACACCATGCCGCAGGACGTCAGTCAATTCGAGCAAGCCCAACTGAGATACCCGGCTTCGTCTCTAAAAAGGCAGGGGCCATCGCAACATCATGAAAGAGTTTGATAGTATGAAATGGGCAGCGATATTTTTCGCTCTGGTCGCCGTCGTTGCAGCAGTATGGTTCATTGTGCAACCGAGCCACTCTCGGACGGGCGTCCAGAGGGAGGAGGGCATCGCGCTTTCCGCGGGTGCTCTCGCTACTGTCAAGCTACCAAACAGTTTCACAGAGCAGGAGCAAATCGGCGCAAGCGCTTATGATGCGGTCTGTTCCGCTTGCCACGGTCGAAACGCGCAGGGCCAAGATGGCGTCGCTCCTCCGCTTGTTCACAAGATTTATGAACCCAGCCACCACGGCGACATGGCGTTTGTCCTTGCAGCGCAGAATGGAGTTCGGGCGCACCACTGGGAATTTGGCAACATGCCAGCGGTTGAAGGCGTGACGCGCTCAGACATCCTTGCTATCGTGGCGTACATTCGAGCTTTGCAGCGGGCCAACGGAATTGACTAGGCACTTTCGTCGGTCAAAAGAAGGGGAGTTGGCGCACGGTCAATCAGCATTTGGTTTGCCACAGAAAAACAATAACGGTGGGAAAATTCTGTTCATGAGTAAATGTTCTGCTGCATCGACTCTGATCCTTGGTGCATTGCTCGCTTCGTCCACCGCATCATACGCGGAGGAAACCGGATTATTCAGATTGACCGACCGCGGATCACCGGTTGGCATCAATGCGCGCGAACCATCACTCGCACCCTTGTCGGATGGCAGGGTTTTACTGAGCTGGACCGAAGAAAGCGGAACCGAAGCGGAAGTTCGCATGGCCATCCTCAACGGCAGTGAGTGGTCGGACGTCCGCACAATTAATGTATCGTCAAAGATTTACATCAACTGGGCCGACTTCCCTTCGGTAGTGGCGCTTGCTGGTGGCGGTTTGGCGGCACAATGGTTAGAGCTGAATGGACCGGGCGATTACCAATACGACGTCAAAATCGCTTTTTCCAAAGATGAAGGCAGAAGCTGGACTGACTCGATTGTCCCTCACGATGACAGGTCTCAACGTGAGCATGGTTTTGTTTCGTTGGTACCCGACCAATTTGGTGGATTGACGGCGCTGTGGCTGGATGGCCGGGAGTATGGCAGTCAGACAGAAGGCGACAGCTTCGAAAATACGATGCAGTTGCGCGCGCGGCAGATCAACTTTGACGGAACGATGCAGCCAGAAAGCCTGTTGGATGTGCGCACCTGTACCTGTTGCCAGACTTCTGCAACGCGGACTGCATCAGGCGACATCGTGGCGGTCTATCGTGACAGAACCGCCGATGAAATTCGCGATATATCGGCTGTCCGGCAGGCCGACGGGGAGTGGACGGAGCCCGCCACGATCCATAACGACGGATGGGAAATCGCCGGATGCCCCGTCAATGGCCCGGCCATTGATACCATGGGCGACAGGATTTCCGTTATCTGGTTCACGGCAGCCGAGAACGAGCCGAAGGTTCGTATCGCCTTTTCGGACGATGGCGGTGCGCAGTTCGACGAACCGCTCCGCATTGACCTCGGCGCAGCCGCAGGTCGGGTGGACGTCCTGCAATTTGCAGATGGCAGCGCATTGGCGCTCTGGATCGAATATGTGGGAGGCGGTGAAGCGATCGTCATGTGCCACGTAACGCCAGATGCCGGATGTGTCGCGCCTCAGGCGCTCCACATCAATCGAGGCGGCGGTTCGGTCGGTTTTCCGAGGATGGCGCTTGGCGGAACCGGGGCGTTTGTGGCCTGGACGCAACCAATCAGCGGCGCGGACGGCAGTACCACCATTCGCGTCGTTGAAGTCGCTCTGACGCCATAGGTTTCAAGCATTCATCTCGATTCCCAATGCCTCCTTAATGCTGTTGCCCTTATTCTGCGGCCTGCCCGAGGGCCAAATCAGGCGCTGTACCGGCCTTCTTGAAGCTCCAGCCTTTGATGATGGCATAAACCGCCGGAATGACGATCAGGGTTAGCAAGGTTGACGACACCATACCTCCGATCATCGGCACTGCGATGCGCTGCATGATCTCGGACCCGGTTCCATGCGCCCAGAGGATCGGCATTAGGCCGGCCATGATTGCGACAACTGTCATCATCTTGGGGCGAACGCGATCTACTGCACCCACCATGATCGCGGCGTAGAGTTCGTCGCGGGTCAGGTCGCGGCCGCCCGCGCGGTCACGCGCTTCATTCAACGCCTGATCGAGATAGATCAACATGATCACACCGGTTTCAGCCGCCACCCCGGCCAGCGCGATAAACCCGACGGCCACCGCAACCGACATGTTGAAGCCCATGAACCACATGAGCCAAATGCCGCCCACCAGCGCGAAGGGCAGCGACAGCATCACGATCAGCGTTTCCGTCAGACGGCGGAAGTTCAGGTAAAGCAGCAGAAAGATCAGCGCCAGCGTTAACGGCACAACTGTGGCCAGCCGCTGTTTCGCACGTTCAAGGTACTCGAACTGCCCGCTCCAGCCCAATGAATAGCCGGGTGGCAGGGTGACGGAAGCCGCGACCGCCGCCTGCGCTTCGGCCACGTAGCCACCAAGATCGCGTCCGACGATATCGACGAAGATATAGACGGCAAGCTGTCCGTTTTCGGTGCGGATCGACGTGGCTCCGCGAGTGCGTTCGATGGTGGCTACGTCCCCGAGTGGAATTGTGCCACCGCCCGGCAGCGCCACTTGAACCTCGCGTCCGATGGCCTCCGGATCGGACCTCAGTGTCGCCGGATAGCGCACTGCGACGTCGTAGCGCTCGCGGCCCTCGACGGTCTGCGTGATGGCCTTGGCCCCCAATGCCATGCCGATCACCTCCTGCACATCCTGCACCGACAGACCGTAGCGGCCAAGGGCAGCGCGGTCGGGCGTGATGTCCAGATAATAGCCGCCAATCACCCGTTCGGCATAGGCGCTGGTCGTTCCTGGCACCGTGCGCACGACGGCTTCGACCTCACGGGCTACCTTTTCCATCTCGGTCAGGCTGGTACCGAAGACCTTGATCCCCACTGGTGTGCGGATGCCGGTGGACAACATGTCGATTCGCGCCCGGATCGGCATCGTCCAGGCGTTCGACACGCCGGGAAATTGCAGCGCGGCATCCATTTCCTGCCGCAGGCTTTCGATGGTGACACCGGGACGCCATTCGTCTTCCGGGCGGAGCTGGATGATCGTCTCGAACATCTCCGTCGGTGCTGGATCGGTCGCAGTCAGCGCGCGGCCTGCCTTGCCGAAAACCGACAACACTTCGGGGAAGGTCTTGATGATGCGGTCCTGGGTCTGCATCAGCTCGGCGGCCTTGGTGACCGAAAGCCCGGGCAGCGTGGTCGGCATGTACATAAGCGTGCCCTCGTTCAGGACAGGCATGAATTCAGACCCCAGCTGGCGCGCGGGCCAGATGGTGATTACCAGTGCCGCAATGGCCACGATGATCGTAAGGCTCTTGGCCTTCAACACGGCGCTGATAATCGGGCGGTAGACCGCGATTAGCACGCGGTTTACCGGATTCCTGTGTTCAGGGATGATCCGACCCCGCACGAAAACCACCATCAACGCAGGCACCAGCGTCACCGACAGGAACGCTGCTGCCGCCATCGAGAAGGTTTTGGTGTAGGCGAGCGGGCCGAACATGCGTCCCTCCTGTCCTTCAAGCGAAAAGATTGGCAGAAACGAGACAGTGATGATCAGCAAGCTGAAGAACAGCGCGGGGCCGACCTCGCTTGCCGCTTCGATCAGCACCTGGATGCGTGGCTTGTCAGGGGCGGCCCGTTCGAGGTGTTTGTGCGCATTTTCGATCATCACGATGGCCGCGTCGATCATCGCGCCGATCGCGATGGCAATGCCGCCGAGGCTCATGATATTGGCCCCGATCCCGAGAAATTTCATTGCCGTGAAGGCCATGAGCAATCCGACAGGCAGCATGATGATCGCCACGAGGGCGGAGCGGACGTGCAACAGAAAAATGATCGTTACCCCCGCCACGACAAGGCTTTCTTCGAGCAGCGTTGTTTTCAACGTCTCGATTGCCGACAGGATCAGGTCGGACCTGTCATAGACCGGCACGATGTCGACTCCTTCCGGCAGGCTTTGGGCCACCACGTCCAGTTCTGCCTTGGCGTTTTCAATCACATCCAGCGCATTGGCACCCACCCGCTGAAGCACGATACCACTGGCGACCTCGCCCTCACCGTTCAACTCGGCGATGCCGCGGCGTTCGCTGGGGACGATTTCGATCCGTGCGACGTCTTTCAGGTTGATCGGCACCCCGCCAATGCTGCGCAGGGTGATGTTGCCGATATCCTCGGTCCCCGCCAGATAGCCGCGTCCGCGCACCATGAATTCGAACTCGGACAGCTCCACCGTGCGCCCGCCGGTGTCCATGTTGCTCTCGGAGATGGCCTTGCCGATATCAGACAGCGTGATCCCCTGCGCGCGCATCCGGACCGGGTCAACTGTGACCGAGTATTGCTTAACGAAGCCACCGACACTGGCCACTTCGGACACGCCCTCTGCACGGCTGGCCCCGAAACGCACTACCCAATCCTGCAACGACCGCAATTCAGCAAGGCTCAGGTTCTCGCCGGTGATCGCATATTGGTAGACCCAGCCCACCCCCGTCGCATCCGGACCAAGGGCTGGTGTCACCCCGTCCGGCAGGCGAGCCGCTGCGGCGTTGAGGTATTCCAGCACGCGCGACCGCGCCCAGTACGGGTCAACGCCGTCCTCGAAGATGATGTAGACAAAGGAAATGCCGAAGAACGAAAACCCGCGCACGACGCGGGATCGCGGCACCGTCAGCATGGCCGAGGTCAGCGGATAAGTGACCTGGTCCTCCACCACCTGAGGGGCCTGGCCCGGGTAGTCGGTCAGCACGATCACCTGCACGTCCGACAGATCGGGAATAGCGTCGATCGGCAAGTTGCGCAGTGACCAGACCCCGGCGGCGATGATCAGGGCCGTGGCAAAGAACACCAGAACAAGGTTCCGGGCGGACCATTCGATGACACGCGCGATCATTCGCTTGCCTCCGGGGAGGCCAGCGCAGCCAGGGCGGCGTTCAGGTTGCTTTCCGCGTCGATCAGAAAGGTCGAGGTGGTGACGACCCGGTCGCCCTCGGCAATACCTTCGCGGATTTCCACCATTCCGGAGGCCTGTCGCCCCACGACCACATCCTGCGGCGCGAATTTACCCTCTCCCATGTCCCGGATCACCACCTGGCGATCGCCGGTGTCGATCACTGACGTTTCCGGCACTTGCACCACGGGCGCGCCGTCGCCCGTCGCCAAAGCCACATCAGCAAACATGTTGACCAGCAGGCGTCCCTCAGTATTGGGCAGATCGATGCGGACGCGTGCAGTTCGGGTCTGCATATCGACCTCAGGGTATATCTTGTCGATCAAGCCGCTGAAGGTTTCGCCCGGCAGGCCGGGAAAGGTGATCGTGGCCGCGTTTCCGTCCGCAAGGCCGATCAGAGCGGATTCCGGCACGTCCGCAAAGACCCAGACAACCGAGGTATCGGCAATACGAAACAGCGTTTCGCCAGCCTCGGACATCATGCCTTCGACGGCCATTCGTTCCAGAACCACGCCCGACCGCGGTGCCATCAGGCTGATTTGCACCGGCGCACGCCTGTCCGCCGCGATCTTGTCGATCACTGACACGGGAACTCCCAGGTTTGCCAGCCTTTGACGGCTGCCTTCCACGCGCCCTTCACCACTTCGCAGGTCCGAAACATACTGTGCGGCCGCCGAGACGATATCCGGAGAATAGAGCATCGCCAGCGGTTCGCCCGCTTCAACGATTGATCCGGTCGTTACAGGCCCCATCGGAAGGTTACTGC